>JBKDYO010000193.1:0-3746 GCA_046305855.1 Paracoccaceae bacterium | reverse complement strand
CAGGACGAGGACTACGACGGTCTTGTCGTGTTCAAGAACTATGTCGAGAACGCCTCGAACGGCGCGATCGGCGTGGAAATCTTCATGGGTACCCAGATCTGCGCCAAGGGCGACGAATGCCTTGCCGGCGTGGCTGATGGCACCATCGACATCTACATCTCGACCTCGGGCGGGGCGGCGGGCCTGTTCCCCTATATCCAGGTCCTCGACCTGCCCTACCTGATGAGCGACGATCGCGTCGCCGAGGAAGTGCTGACCGGCACCGACCTGACCGCAAAACTGCGGACGATGGCCTTGGCGGACTCGGGCGACAAGATCCGCCTGATGACCATCGGCAACACTGGCGGCTGGCGCAACTATGCCAACACCAAAAAGCGCATCGCCGCCCCGGCCGACCTGGCGGGCCTGAAGATGCGCACCGTGCCCGCCGACCTGCCGCAGACGCTGGCCACCACGTTGGGTGCTTCGCCCACCCCGATCCCGTGGCCGGAACTGTTCACCTCGCTCCAGACCGGCGTTGTGGAGGGCACTGCGAACGGCATCACCGACATCATGTCGATGAAGTTCACCGATGCCGGGATCAAGTATCTGACGCTGGACGGGCACAGCTACATGGGCGCGTTCTGGTGGATGGGCAACGACCGCTTCAAGTCGCTGACGCCCGAACAACAGCAGATCGTCGTGGATGGCTTCGCCGCCCTGCAGCAGGCGACCTTCGCCAGCCCCAAGCGCAAGGAAATCCAAGCCTACGCCGATTTCCGCGCCGCCGGGGGCGAGATCTACGTGCCCACCGCCGAGGAGAAAGCCGCCTTCAAGGCCGCAGTTGCTCCGGTCTTCGAATGGTTCAAGGGCAACGTGAAGGGCGGGCCGGAAGTGCTGGACGCGTTCAACGCGGCTGTTGCGGCTGCCGAGACGGCTGTGGCCGCCGACCGTTCGGGCGAGATGAACTGATTGCACAGGTTGCAGGCAGGCACTGCTTGCCTGCAACCCCTTCCTGCAGATCACGGACACGCACGGGTCCGGAACGCGGGTTTCCTCCCGACCGCTGATTGGGCCTTGCAAGCGACTTGCCTTCCCGTGGCGAAATCTCTAAATCCAACCGCACGCGGGTGTAGCTCAATGGTAGAGCAGAAGCTTCCCAAGCTTACGACGAGGGTTCGATTCCCTTCACCCGCTCCATCCCCCCACCTCGACGATTGACACGCACCGCGCGGCGCTTAACCCTTGCGTCACCGCAGCTGGAGCCGTCCATGTCCTATCGCTTCTTCGCCCTGCCCCTTCTTTTGTCCCTCGCCGCCTGTGTCCAGGACAGCGGCCCGTCCGAACCATATGCCTTCGTTGGCTCCTGGAATTGCGGGGTCGAGACCTTTACCTTCACCAACTCCACCTACAATGACGGCACCAATACCTACCCGATCCAGAATGTCGCGAAGAACGGCAGCAACTACACGCTGCGCTTCGCCAATGGCTACGTGATCGCCCTCGGCGCAGTAACGGCGACCGGCCTGACCTGGGTCTCGGGCCAGACTGGCGACCAGTTCAACTGCGTCCGCGTGAAGTAGCTTCCGTTTGTGCGCGGAACCGGCTAACCAGCCGCCCGACGCCAACGAGGAGAGACACATGAACACCGACATCACCCGCTACGGCACCGGCCCCCGCATGTCCGAGGCCGTGGCCTACAACGGCATCCTCTGGGTCGCGGGGCAGCTCGGCGAACCCGGCGGTTCCGTCGCTGATCAGACCCGTCAGGCGCTGGCCGCCATCGACGCAATTCTGGCCAAGGCCGGGACCGACAAGACCCGCGTCTTGTCCGCCCAGATCTGGCTTGCCGACATGGCGACCTTCCCGGAAATGAACTCGGTCTGGGACACCTGGGTCCCGCAGGGCCACACCCCGGCCCGCGCCACGGGTGAGGCCAAGCTTGCGACTCCCGACTACAAGGTCGAAGTCATCGTCACCGTCGCGCTGAAGTAAGCGCCGGAATTTTCGAAAATTCCGGACCGGAGCCTTCAAAGGCTCCGGCACGATTTCTTCAAAGAAATCGGGGGGCTCAGCCCCGGAGGAAGCCAACCAGCGCGGCGGTCGAGCCATCCTTGCCCGCCGTCCCCGTCTTGCCCTCCAGCACCGGCTGCAACGCCAGCGCCAGCTCCTTGCCCAGCTCCACCCCCCACTGGTCGTAGGAGTTGATGCCCAGGATCACCCCTTCAACGAACACCCGGTGCTCATAAAGCGAGATGATCTGGCCCAGCACGAAGGGCGTCAGCTGGTCATAGGCTAGCACCGTCGAGGGCCGGTTCCCCGGAAACACCCGATGTCGCGCCTGACGCTCCAGCTCGGCCCCCGTGGCCCCCTTCTTCGCCATGATGGCGCGGGCCTCGTCCAGCGACCGCCCGCGCAGCAAAGCCTCGGCCTGCGCCAGACAGTTCGACACCAGCAGCAGATGCTGGTGCGCAAGGTCCGGCTCATGCCCCCGCTTCGCCACCAGGAACTCGCACGGCACCACCCGCGTCCCCTGATGGATCAGTTGGTAGAACGCGTGCTGGCCGTTCGTCCCCGGCTCTCCCCAAACCACGGGCCCCGAGTTCGTCGTCAGGTCCGAGCCATCAATGGCGACGCGCTTCCCGTTACTCTCCATCTCCAGCTGCTGCAGATATGCAGGAAGGCGACTAAGCCGTTGATCATAGGGCAGAACCGCCCGCGTGGCGTAGCCACAAAGCTGGTTGTGCCAGACGCCGACCAGCGCCAGCATGACGGGCATGTTCGACGCAAACGGAGCGGTCAGGAAGTGCTGATCCATCGCCCGCCCACCGGCCAGGAACTGATCGAACGCTTCCGGCCCCACGGCGATCATCAGCGACAGCCCGATCGGACCCCACATCGAATAGCGCCCGCCTACCCAATCCTCGAACCCGAAAACCCGCGCCGGATCAATGCCATAGGCGGCGGTCTTGTCACCGGCCGTGCTCACGGCCGCAAACTGCGCCGCCGGGTTCGCGACCTTTTCCGCCATCCAGCGTTTGGCGGTATCGGCGTTGGTCATTGTCTCGATGGTGGTGAAGGTCTTCGACGCCACGATCACCAGCGTCGTCTCCGGGTTCAGCCCCCGCAGCACGTCATGGATATGCGCACCGTCGACGTTCGACACGAAATGGCAGCGCGGCCCGTCCGCAAAGGGCGCCAGCGCTAGATAGGCCATCGCCGGGCCAAGATCCGAGCCGCCGATCCCGATGTTGACCACATCGGTGATCTTGCCACCCTGTCCCTTGAACGCGCCCGACCGGACGTCGCGCGCAAAGGCCGCGCATGTCGCGCGAATCCGGCGGACCTCGGGCAGCACGTCCTTGCCGTCGACCGTGATGACCGCCTCACTCCCGGCCCGCAGCGCCACGTGCAGGACCGCCCGGTCCTCGGTGTCGTTGATCTTCTCACCGCCGAACATCGCCGCCCGCTTCTCGGCCACGCCCGACACCTCGGCCAACCTCACCAGTGCCGCAAGGGTGCCCGCGTCGATGTTGGTCTTGGAATAGTCGAGCAGCATCCCGTCCACCTTGACCGAGAAATCGGCCGCCCGGCTTTCGTCAAAGAGATCAAGGATATGGCGGCCTTTGTTCACATCGTGAAGCCGCTGCAAATCAGCCCATTTCGTCATGTCATTCCGCCCAATGCACGGTTGCGTTGTCGAGGATGGCGCGCACTGGCGCCTCCATCGGGGTCAGGGTCATCGCGCGTTCCAAAGCCGCGCGCTT
>JBKDYO010000192.1:0-14864 GCA_046305855.1 Paracoccaceae bacterium | reverse complement strand
CGATAGGAGACGACCATGAGCCTTGACTTCAAGTTCGCTCCCGACGATTTCGGCGGATTTTTCCGGGACGAGACGTTCCGGGGCGATTTCACCTATCGCAACAGCAATCCCCTGCGGTTCCCGTTTCCGTTTGACCGCGATGACTACATGTATTCGGTGAACATGGAGCCGCATGTGCCCGGACGGAAGGGCACTGCGTTCGAGCATACCTTCGACGTGGACGAGCATTATGTGGCCGAGATGATCGACCGCGCCAAGGTGCTCGCCGAAGACCCGCTGCGCTGTCAGTCTTTGCCGCACATGACGCTGGCGGGCTGGGACGTGCTGGAACTAATCATGGAGACCAAGGCGCGGGACTATCCGCAGTGGTTTTCATTGGCCAAGGACGGAAATCGCTGGCACTGGATCAACCGGCCGCTGGGTATCGAACAGTCGTTCACATTCCTGGATGAAAGCACGCTGCCCTATCCGCCGTTCGAATACATCATGCGGCAGACGCAAGGCGACTGGACGTTGCAGGACGAACGGGACGGCACGCTTTGGATGGATGCGGGGATCGCGACCAGCCAGGCCGACTGGTCCGTGGACTTCGACGTCGGCATGAACTTCATGGAATGGCATGCGCCGGTTCCTTTGGCGCATGAGAAGGGCGTGTTCGACCGGGCGCTGAAGTTCCTGATGAAACTGCAGCACGGCGCCCCGGTGCGGCGGTTCAACTGGACGATGACGGTGAACCCGCTGCTGGATACAGCTCCGGAGACCTACCCCAAATGGGGGCCGATGAAGGCGAGCATCACGCCAGAAAATCTGGCTCAGAAACAACACCTTAGGGTGGAACTGCAAAGCCTGTATCGCCTGCCCCGGTCCAACGCGATTGCCTTCGACATCCGCTGCTACTTGTGCAGTTTCGAGCAGATCGTGGAGGTTCCGAAATGGGCCCGCCGCCTGCATCGGGTCGTCCGTGACCTGCCGGTGGAACTGGCAACCTACAAGGGGTTCATCCGCAACCGGGACGCGATGGTGGACTGGCTGTCGAAGTACGACGACGGTGCGCCGACCTCGCCAGGCTGGTTCCCCGATGACTGAACGCGGGCCGCTGCGCCTTGGGTTCCTGATGTTTCCGGGCTTTCCGATGGCCTGCCTGACCTCGGCCATCGAGCCCCTTCGCGCCGCGAATGAAATCACTGGCCGTGAGGAATTCAGCTGGACGCTGGTGGCGGAAACGGCGGCCCCGGTCCGGTCTAGCGCCGAGATCGGCTTCGAGCCGGACAGGACCCTGCAAGAGGTCGAGGGGCTGGACCACCTGTATCTTCTGTCGCCGCCGACGGCTGTCTTTGCCGATCCTCGCCGCTCGCCTGCACGGCTGCGCTGGCTGGATCGGACCGGGGTCACACTGGGCGCGTTTTCCGGCGGGATATTCCCTTTGGCGCGGGCTGGTCTGATGGAGGGGCGGGCCTGCTCGGTCCACTGGTGCTACGAGGCGGCGTTCAAGGCCGACTTCCCATCAGTCGAGGCGCGCGAAGTGACGATCCTGCGCGAGGGGCGGCGGATCACGGCCAGCGGGGCCGGGGCGGTGTTCGACCTGATGCTGCGGCTGATCGAGGAACGGCTGGGGCGCGATTGCATGACCGAAGTCGCCTGCTGGTTCCAGCACCCCTTCGTGCGCGATGCCGACGCGAGCCAGAAGGTTCCCATTGCCCGCGCAAGCGGCACGACAGATAGCCTTCCGGCCGCGATCCGGGATGCGATCCGGCTGTTCGAGACCCATGTCGAAGACCCCCTGCGCATCCCCGATGTGGCGGCAGCGGTTGGGCTTTCGGGACGGCACTTCGAACGCATGTTCAAGCGCGAGACCGGGCAGAGCCCGCTCCGCTATTACCATCACCTGCGGCTGATGAAGGCGCGGCAGCGGGTGCTGTACTCGAGCGACAGCTTGCGCGAGATTGCGGCGTCGGTGGGTTATCTGACCTCTAGTCCGATGATCCGGCATTACACCGAGTTCTTCGGGGTGTCCCCGCGCGATGAGCGGCGGTTGACCCAGTCGGTGCGCCGGGCACCGATCCGGGTGGAAGCGGCGGAATAGAGTGCAATGATCGGGAAGGGGGTTATCTCCCTTCAGGTGCCTAGAATCCCGAGCACTGCGATTCCGCCAAACACACAAGCGATGCCCAGCCATTGCACGGGTCGGACGTGTTCTTTGAGGACCCAGGCGGCAAGAAGCACGGTCAGCACCCCAAAGAGCGAGGACGCGACCGAGGCGTATTCGGCATGGGCAAGGCCGCCTGCTGCGGTGACAAGGCCAAGGGCAAGCGCGTCGAGAAGACCCATCAGGACGAGGATGCCCATCTGACCGCGCGGGGGCAGGCGCGGCCCAGGGTGGCGGACGATCAGGGCCGCAATCGCCAGGACGGCCACCACTCGCCCGGTCAGCATGACCGGAAGCTCGGACCCGAGCCGCGTGGCAGCCTGAGCCAGCGCGAAGGTCGCGGCGAAGCCCAGGGCCGAGAGTGCGGCCCAGGAAATTGCGACGCCGGGCGAGGCCGCGTAACCCTCGGGAGCGTCATCGCGGGCGGCGATGGCAACGATGCCGATGCCGATGACGATGGCAAGAACGGCAAGCCAATCACCGGACGGCACGGGGCGGCCCTGTGCCACCGCGAACAACAGGATCACCAGCGGATAGGCCCCGACCACGGGCGAGACGACGCGCACTGGTGCGAGGCTGAATGCCTTGTAAAGCCCGCCGATCGCCACGGCGAAGGCCAGACCCGACAGTGCCGCGACGCCCCAGGCGGGGCCGGTCATCTGTTCCCAGCCGCCCATCACCAGGGCCACTGGCAGCAGGCCCAACGTCCCGGCCCCAAGGACCAGGAGCAGGATCGGCAGAAGCGCCGCGCCCTGGCTGAGTTTGCGGGTCAGAAGGTCATGCACCGCCCACAACAGGGCGGCGGTCAGGCCGAAGCTTAATGCCAGCATCCCAGCGCCTTTCCCTTCCCCAATGCTTGTGTCACGCTGAACCTGACGCTATTCTTGGGGATGAACAAGTTTTATCCTCATTAAACTGTTCGGGGTCCTTGACCCTGATCCGAAGGCGGGGAGACCCATGCTCGATACCATCTATCCCAATGTCATCCCGGGTCCACCGCGGCCGTCGAGGATTATGACACCGCAGGGCTTTTCGCGCCACCACGGGCAGGAACGCCATGTGGTGCCGGGCGGCGGTGCAGTGCTTTTGCAACTGATGGCCGGGGATCGGCTGACACTGGTCAATGATGAGGGCGGTCAGCCGGTGGAGCTGGTTGCGGCGGCCAAGGACGGGCGGATCGACGCGGCGATCCTGGGGGTTGCGGCGAATTCCACCGCCGAGGGGCTTAAGGCGATGCTGGCCTCGGGTGAAGAGAGCCTTGCCCGGCTGAGAGCGGGGTTGGTCGCGCGCAAGATCGACCTGGCCAAGGCAGGGGCGGTGCGGATGTTTTCGGCGGACACTCCAGCCGGGACGCGCGCCGAGTTGACGGCGCTGGATGCGGGCTGGCTTTTGGTGGCTGCTCCGGGTCTGCCGATGGCTCCGGACGCGCAGGACACGGCGACGCCAGTGACGCTGCTGGTGCAACGCGCCAATCCGCGGACCCTGGGGCATTACGATCTGCCCGATCCCTTGACCGACCCCGTTCTGGACCTGCGGGTCAAGTCGGCGACGGCGGAGAGCTATTTCGTCAAGGCGGGCGACTACATCCAGATCATCGACGTCGACGGGCGGCAGTGCACCGACTTTCAGTGCTTTGACGCGCGGAAGCTGGACAAGGGTATCCAGCACGCGCTGGACGTGACGACCAGCCGCACGCTGATGGGGCACGCCTATTCGATGCCGGGTCTGCATTCGAAATACTACGATCAGGACTGGGTGCCGCTGGTCGAGGTCGTGCAGGATACCGTGGGCCGCCATGACGCCTTCGCCATGGCCTGCGCATCGAAATACTACGACGACATCGGCTATCCGGGGCATGTGAACTGCTCGGACAACTTCAACACCGCGCTTGCCGGGCGGGGTGTGGATTCACGGCCGGGCTGGATGGCGGTGAACCTGTTCTTCAATACGAACATTGATTCACATGGGGTGCTGATCAGCGATGAGCCGTGGTCCCGGCCTGGTGATTACGTGCTGTTCCGGGCGCTGACCGACCTGGTTTGCGTAAGCTCGGCCTGCCCTGACGATACTTCGCCCGCGAACGGCTGGTATCTGTCGGACATCCATGTCCGCACCTATCCTGGCGCGGAAAAGTTCTCGCGTTCCATCGCCTATCGCCCCACGCCTGATGCGGAGCCGAAGATGACCAAAGAAACCGCCTTCCACTCCCGCATCGTCGAGAAGACGCGGCATCACGTTGAATACAAGGGCTATTGGCTGCCGCAAGTCTATTCGCAGAACGGCGCGCTGGAGGAGTACTGGGCCTGCCGGCAGGCGGCGGTGGTGCTGGACCTGTCGCCCCTGCGGAAGTGGGAGGTCACGGGGCCGGACGCCGAGTCGCTGATGCAGTGGGTGCTGACGCGGGACATGAAGAAGTTGGCGCAGGGCCAGGTGGTCTATTCCGCGATGTGCTACGAGCATGGTGGGATGATCGACGACGGGACGGTGTTCCGGTTGGGCCGCGACAACTTCCGCTGGATCGGCGGGGATGACTACGGCGGGGTCTGGATCCGCGAGCAGGCCGAGAAGCTGGGGCTGAAGGTGATGGTGCGGTCGTCCACGGACCAGCTGCACAACCTTGCGGTCCAGGGGCCGAATTCGCGCGAGATCATCAAGCGGATGATCTGGACCGCGCCGCACCAGCCGACGATCGAGGAGCTGGGGTGGTTCCGGTTTGCGGTGGGTCGTCTGGGTGGGCCGTCGGGGGCGCCAGTGGTGGTGTCGCGGACAGGCTATACCGGGGAGCTCGGGTTCGAGGTCTTCTGCCATCCGAAGGACGGCAGCGCGGTCTATGACGCGGTCTGGGCGAATGGCGGCGATCTGGGGCTAAGGCCGATGGGGCTGCAGGCGCTGGACATGGTGCGGATCGAGGCCGGGCTGATCTTCGCGGGCTATGATTTCAGCGACCAGACCGACCCGTTCGAGGCCGGGATCGGGTTCACGGTGCCGCTGAAGTCCAAGACCGATGATTTCGTGGGTCGCGAGGCGCTGATCCGGCGGAAGGAACACCCAAGCCGCAAGTTCGTCGGGCTGGAGATCGATGCGAATGTCGACGTTGGGCATGGCGATTGCCTGCATGTCGGGCGGGCTCAGGTGGGCGAGGTGACATCCTCGGTCCGGTCACCGATTCTGGGCAAGAATATCGCGTTGGCGCGAGTCGATGTGGCGCATGCCGAGGTCGGGACGGCGCTGGAAGTTGGCAAGCTGGACGGCCAGCAAAAGCGGCTGCCGGCGGTGATCGTGCCGCTGTCGCATTACGACCCGAAGAAGACGCGGCCGCAGAGCTGACCGGACGTCGGGGCGCGGAGTTTTCGAAAACTCCGCGTCGGAGCCTTTGAAGGCTCCGGTCCGATTTCTTTGAAGAAATCGGGGCTTGGGAAGGAGGATGCGATGGAACCGATGATCGACCGGATCGGGGGCGAGGAGAAGGTGCACCACCTGGTGAACCACTTCTACGACCTGATCGAGACCCTGCCACAGGGGGCTACGATCATGGCGATGCATCAGCGCGGACATGGCCTGTCCCATGTCCGGCCCGAGCAGTTCAACTTTCTCTGCGGCTTCTTTGGCGGGCGGCGGTATTACCAAGAGCTTCACGGCCACATGAACTTGCGCGAGATCCACGCCCATGTGGAGATCCGGCGTCAGGATGCCGAGGACTGGCTGTCGGTGATGGGCCGGGCGATGGTGGATACCGGTGTCGGCGACCGGGAACACGGGGAGATCATGGCGACCTTCCGGCGCGCGGCGTTGATGCTGGTGAATGTAGAATAAGGCCGGTCGGTTGCAGGTGTGCCCGTCGGGCCGTCAGAGCCTGCCTTCGCGCAGAGCCTGAACCTTGGCGCGCAGATCGAGGTCGGCAATGATCACCCGGCCCACCTTTGCCAATTCGTCGCGCAGATCGACCGACATCATCTGGGTGCGACGGTAGAATTTGTCGATCTGTTCCGGGGTCGCTTCGGCGAGGAAGGCCTGCAGCTCGGGGCGGAACTGGTAGGCCCCTTTGGTCATGCGAAAGGGAAGGGCCGCCTCCCAGGCGGCGCGGTCCTGGGAATGGAAGTGAAGCAGCTTCATCTCGGGCTGGAAGGTCGGGGTCGGGACGAATTCCTTGTCGACCATCACCGCGTGAAGACGCGGCAGCAGGCCCGGGACGCCCGTGCGGTAGATCACCTTGCCGATGGTGTGGGACAGCATCCCGTCGCGGATCACCTTGCGATAAGGGCCAAGGGCGGCGCGGCGGCGGGGCCAGTGTTCGTGGCGCAGGGCCCCCCGGAATTCCCGAGAGGTGTAGATGTCATCGGGCAGAAGCGGGTCGTGCATCGCCTCGAACGGTTCCATCTTCATCGCGATGGTTTCTGGCGGGGTATCGTCCAGAATTGCCGCGATGGGTCGGGGCGGGGGCAGGATGAATTCATCCACGTCGATATGGGCGATCCAGTCCGAAGTTACCAATTCGCGGTAGACAAGGCGGGAGTTGTGGGTCTGGCGGTTCTGGTGCTGCGGCGGCCGTTTCCGGATGACCCGGACCCAATGCGCCTCGTCGCAGGGTGTGACGGTCACGCGGGGGTGGTTGACCAGCGGCTGCGGGATCGGCTGGTCGGGATCGTCGAAGAACAGCCAGAGGTGATCGGCCCCCAGCGCCAGATGGTGGGCGGCGAAGGCGAGGACTTTCTCCTCGGGGGCTTTCATGGTTGAGACGATGTCCCAACTGGCCATCAGAGCGCGTCCAGAAGCGCGCGGGTGGGCCAGCCGTCAGCGGGCAAGCCGAGGCGGACCTGTTCCTTCTGCACCGCGGTCCGGGTGCCCGCGCCAAGGATGCCGTCGATCTTGCCGACCTCATGCCCGAGGGCGGCGAGTTTCTCTTGCAGGGCTGTCATCTGGTCCAGCGAAAGCGCCGGGTCAGGGTTGCCCGCAGCATAGGGGTCGGCCCCTTCGATCCTTGTGGCGAAATAGGCGGCGGTTGTGACGTAGACGAAGCTTTTGTTCCACTCGAAGAGCACGCGGTAGTTCGGATAGGCCAGGAAGGCCGGGCCGTTGCGCCCCTGCGGCAGAAGGATCGAGGCTGCGAGGCCGGGTGCGAGGGGGCCGTTGCGCGAGGTGACGCCAAGGGCGGACCAGTCTTCGGTCGGGCGCTGGGTATCAAGGCCGGTGAGCGACCAGTCGAAATCCTGCGGAAGGGTGACTTCGGCCAGCCAGGGTTCCCCCGCCCGCCAGCCGTGGTGCTGCAGCATCCGTGCGCCCGACAGGATCGCGTCGGCCTGGGAGGTCTTGAGTAGGATCAGCCCGTCGCCATCGCCATCGACGCCGCGTTCTAGAATGTCCTTCGGCAGCATCTGGACCATGCCGATTTCACCAGCCCAGGCCCCGGTGGTGTCGAGGTCGAACTCGTCCAGCGCATGCAATTTCGCGGCGGCGAGGACCTGGGGCTGGAACAGCTCGGGCCGACGGCAATCGTGGGCGAGGGTCAGAAGGGCGTTGCGGGTGTTGAAGTCGCCTTGCACCTGGCCGAAGTCGGTCTCGAAGGCCCAGAAGGCCAGAAGGATGCCGCGCGAGACGCCGTAGTCGGTTTCGGCGCGGGTGAAGATGTCGTTGAGGGACTCGGATTTCGTGCGGGCCGTGGACAGGCGACCTTTCGAGATCAGCGATTGCGAGAAGTCGAGGAAGGTCTTGCGGAAGACACCCTGGCTGCGGTCAGCCTTCAGCACCTTCGGGTCTGGACGGGCACCGGCGAAGAATTCTGCCGCCTTGTCCGCCGGGATACCCGTGGCGATGGCTTCGGCCTCCATCGCGTTGAGAAAGTCGCCGAAGTCGCCACCGCAGGGGGCAGCTGCGGCAGGGGTGGCGAGGGCGAGGACGAAAAGGGCGGCGCGCATGAATTCTCCAAAGGTTTTGGAGAAGTTAGGTGAGCGCCACCAGAACGGCAACCGCCAGCAGGACGGCCCAGACCCGCCAGAGGGCGCTGGCCGCCGCGTCAATGTCGTCAGGGCCGGGGTCGCGGCGACCCTCGGGCCATACCCAGGGGTAATCCTTGCGCTGGCCGTTGTAGCTGCGCGGGCCGGAGAGGGCGACGTTGAGCACAGGGGCAAGGGCGCTTTCCGGCCAGCCTGCATTGGGACTGCGGTGCTTGGGCGCGTCGCGCAGGATCGGCTTGGCATCGACCCAGCCATGCGTAAGCGCGATGAACAGCGCCGTCAGTCGGGCGGGGATCAGGTTCAGCACGTCATCGAGGCGGGCTGAGGCCCAGCCGAAGTCTTTGTACCGGGGCGTGAGGTGGCCGATCATGCTGTCGGCGGTGTTGATCAGCTTGTAGGCGATGATCCCGGGCAGGCCCGCGACGAGATACCAGAAGACCGGGGCGACGACGCCGTCTGACAGGTTTTCGGCAGCACTTTCGATGGCGGCGCGCGCGATGTCGGGACCGGTCATCTCGGCCGTGTCTCGCCCAACGATCATCGCGACCGCGGCGCGGCCTTCGGGGATCGACCGCCGCAAGGCGGTGGCCACGGCGCGGACATGGTCGACCAGGCTTTTCTGCGCAATCAGGATGGCAACGGCGAGGGTTTCGAGAAGGCCGTGATCCGGGATCAGGTGGATCAGCCCGCCAAGGACGAGGCCGGTCAGCAGAAGGCCTGCGGCAACAAGGGTGCCCTTCAGCTTGAGGGCGCCTTCGCGGTTGAAGCGCTGGTCGCAAAAGGCCACGAGGCGGCCCATCAGGACGGCCGGATGCGGCAGCCGGTCCCAGAGCCAGCGCGGCTCGCCAAAGGCGGCGTCGAGAAGAAGGGCTGCGATCAGGATCATGCGCAGGGCTATTCCGCTGCGGGAGGTGATTCGCAAGCGGTTGTCGGGGCTTGTGGCGATTTCCCGGCCCGGTATGGCTGGCCTGGGCGGTGGATCAACCCAAGGTTGCGCGACGCCGTGTCGTGACGGACATACCGGGTTTACATTCAGGTAATACCCTTGTGGCAGCTTGATTTTTTACCGGCGCGTTCCACAATTCGAACCACGGTGTGTACGAGGCTGCCATGCTTGAGTTTCTGCCGAAGGAAGTGCGTGAGGGGCTAGAGGCCGCACGCAAACGCGATCTGAAACGTAAAGCTCGCCTTCGGGTCGAAGTTGGCGATGCGGTCTATCCGGTGCTGCGGTTCTGGCAGGACGGTTTTGCGCTGGACGCGGATTTCTCGCCGGGAAAGCTGCGCGGGCTGGTCGATGTCTATGACGGCTCGCGGCATGTGTTCCAGTGCCTGATCATGGCCTCCTCGATCGAGAACGGCGAACTCGTCTGCGATTTCAAGCGGGCAACGGCCGTCACGGGCCGCGCGCCGCTGGACTTCTGGCGGGACGAAGACGCGCCGGTGGGGTATCTGCCGAAGGCCTAGGCCAGTTGCGATCTTTCGACGAAAGATCGGGGGTCAGGGCAGGATTTCGACCTTAGTGCCAATCGGGGTGACGGCCCAGACTTCCCGCATCTCGGCGTTGGTCAAGGCGATGCAGCCCGCCGTCCAGTCACCCTTCAGCTTTAGCCCATCCGGCAAGGCATTCGGCTGGCCATGGATGAAGATGTCCCCACCGGGTGAGTAGCCGCCCTGCGCTGCACGTTGCCGGTCGTCGGGGCGCGGATAATCGAGGCCGATGGAAAGATGAAAAGCGCTTTCATCGTTCCGCCGGTCGATGGTGAACTCTCCCTCCGGGGTTCTGCCGTCGCCTTGCCGGGCCTTGTCACCTGCAGGCGAAAAGCCAAGCGCGATCCGGTAGGTGCGGATCGGCTGGCCATCCTGGAACAATTGCATCCGCCGCGCGGCCTTTTCGATGACGATCTTCTCGACCTCGCCCGTCAGCGGGGGTGGCGGCGGCAGGGGCCGCATCGGGCTGTAGAGCGAGGCCGCAATGAAGCCGAAGCCGATCAGCAGAAGCAAATAGATCAGCAGGCGGACAAGCCGGATCATTGCAGGTCGGCGAAGGCCCGTTCCAGCCGGGCCACGGCCTCGACCACATGGGCGCGCGGGCAGCCGAGATTGAAGCGCAAGTAGGTTTCACCCCCGGTACCGAAACTGGCGCCGTAGTTGGTGGCAATCTTGGCGGTCTTCTGGACGCGGTCGATGAATTCCTGCGGGGCCATGCCGGTGCCCGAGAAATCGACCCAGGCGAGGTATGTCGCTTCAAGCCGGGTCGAGCGCAGGCCGGGGATCTTTGCGATGCCTTGGTCGAACAAGGTGCGGTTGCCATCAAGGTAGCGCATCAGCCCATCGACCCAAGCCGCACCCTCGGGGCTGTAGGCAGCCGTCGCCATGTGCATCCCGAAGGAATTGGGAGAGATGCCCATCGCGTTCATTGTGCCCGCAAAGGTCTTGCGCAGCACCGGATCGGCGATGATGACGTTGCCGATATGCGCGCCCGCGATGTTGAAGGTCTTCGTCGAGGCCGTCATCATGATCAGCCGGTCGCTGATCTCTGGCGCGGCCAGCGGCATCGCGCAGTGCTTCTGGCCGGGATAGACGAGATCGTGGTGGATCTCGTCCGAGATCAGGATCAGGTCGTGGCGGACGCAGAAGTCGGCGATCTGGCGCAACTCTTCGACAGTCCAGACCCGGCCACCGGGGTTGTGCGGCGAGCAGAGGATCAGCATCTTCTCGCGCCCGGTCAGCTTTGCCTCCCACCCGGCGATGTGCAGTTGTGCCAGTCCATCCTTCAGGGCAAGCGGGCATTCCACCACTTCACGCCCGGCAGCTTTGATGACCCGAGCAAAGGCGTGGTAGACCGGGGTCATCAGGATCACGCCGTCGCCGGGCTTGGTGAAGCTGTGGACGCAGAGCGCCGTGCCGTTCACAAGGCCATGTGTCGTGAAGATCCATTCGGGCGCCACGTCCCAGCTGTGCCGGTTGGCCATCCACCAGCGGATGGCGTCCAGATAGGCGCGGTCGTCACCGAAGTAGCCGTAGACGCCATGGGACAGCATCTTTTCCAGGGCATCCTGCACCACCTGCGGCGGACGAAACTCCATGTCGGCGACCCACATGGCAAGGCCCTCGTCCGGGCTCAGGCCGTAAAGCGGCTGCAGCATGTCCCACTTGGAGGAATGCGAGCCGATGCGGGAGATCGGGGTGTCAAAGGTCATGTCTTCGGGCCTGCCGTTGGGGATTTTCATCCGATTATTCGATCATGATCGGGAAGTCATCCCTATTCGCATAATTGTTTACGAACTTTGTTCCGATATTCTGTCTCGAGGCGGAAAAATATGTTTCTCCATCCATCGCCGCACTGCCACCTTCCCTGCACTGCCTGCCTCTTGCCATGTCGGGCCCGCTTTCGTAAATCCCGCAGATGATCCGCTCTATCCTGATCCATCCCGACCCGCGCCTCAAGAAGGTGTGCGATCCTGTGGGGGAAATCACCACCGAAATCCGGCGGCTGGCCGAGGACATGCTGGAGACGATGTATGACGCTCCGGGCATTGGTCTTGCCGCGCCGCAGGTGGGGGTGACAAAGCGGGTGATTGTGATGGACTGCATCAAGGAGGGCGAACCGGAGCCGATCGCGCTGGTGAACCCAGAAATCCTGTGGTCGTCCGAAGACCTGTCGGTCTACGAGGAAGGCTGCCTTTCGATCCCCGAGCAATATGCCGAGGTCAAACGCCCGGCAGAGGTTCAGGTGCGCTGGACCGATCTGGAGGGCCAAGTGCAAGAGCGGCAGTTTGCAGGCCTCTGGGCCACCTGCGTGCAGCACGAGATCGACCATCTGGATGGCAAGCTTTTCATCGACTATCTGGGGCCGTTGAAGCGCCAGATGATCACGCGGAAGATGGCAAAGCTGAAGCGGGAACGGGCGCGGGAGTGACGGCTCGGCGCTGCCTGCCCTGGCCCAATCCGGTATTGAGGACCCCGGCTACGGACGTGGCCGCGATCACCGATGAGGTGCGCAACGTTTGGACCGACATGATCGACACGATGGAGGCGATGCCGGGCTATGGTCTGGCCGCGGTCCAGATCGGAGTGCCCTTGCGGCTTGCGGTCGTGGACTGTTCCGAGGCGCGGGGGCAGGCCGTGCGCATGGCGAACCCCGAGATCCTGCATGCCAGCGTCCAGCTGCGCGAGCATGAGGAAGCCTCGCCCAATCTGCCCGGCGTGTCGGCGGTGATCCAGCGCCCACGTGCCGTGACGGTGCGGTTCCTGAACGCCGAAGGCGTGGTGGAGGAGCGGGACTTCGTCGGACTTTGGGCCACGTCGTTGCAGCATCAGATCGATCATCTTGCGGGGAAGATGTATTTCGATCACCTCTCGCCGCTCAGGCGCAAGATGCTGATCGCCAAGGCGGAAAAGCTGGGGCGCAGAAAATGAAAATTGTTTTCATGGGAACGCCGGAGTTTTCGGTCCCGGTGCTGGACGCCCTGCACGAGCGGCATCGGATCGTGGCCGTGTACTGCCAGCCGCCGCGTCCGGCCGGGCGGGGGAAGGCCGACCGGCCCAGCCCGGTTCAAGCCCGCGCCGAGGCCTTGGGATTGCCGGTGCGGCATCCGGTTTCGCTGCGCAGCGAGGAAGCCGTGCGGGACTTTGCGGCACTGGGGGCCGATGTGGCGGTTGTGGTGGCCTACGGCCTGATCCTGCCGCAAGCCGTGCTGGATGCGCCGAAGTTTGGCTGCCTGAACATCCACGCTTCGCTTTTGCCGCGCTGGCGGGGGGCAGCCCCGATTCATCGGGCGATCATGGCGGGGGACAGGGAGACCGGGGTCTGCATCATGCAGATGGAGGCGGGGCTGGATACTGGGCCGGTGCTTCTGCGCGAGGCGGTGCAGATCGGGGCGGCAGAAACGACCCAGGAACTGCACGACAGGCTGAGTGCGCTTGGCGCGCGTCTGATCGTGCAGTCGCTGGAGCGATTGCCGGAACTGACGCCCGAGCCGCAGCCCGCAGCGGGCCTGTCCTATGCGACCAAGATCGACAAGGCCGAGGCGCGAGTCGACTGGTCGCGCCCGGCTGTCGAGGTTGACCGGCGGATCCGCGGGCTTTCGCCCTTTCCGGGGGCTTGGACCGAGGTGAAGGGCGAAAGGGTAAAACTTCTGCGCTCGCGGGTTACCGATGGCAAAGGCGCGCCGGGGCAGGTGCTGCGTGGCTTCACCGTGGCTTGCGGCGAGGGTGCCGTCGAGATCACCGAGGCGCAGCGCGAGGGGAAGCGACCAATGCCGACGTCCGAAGTGTTGCGCGGTCTGATTTTGCCTGCGGCACTATAGCGCAGGGGCTGAACGGTTCCCATATTCTGCTTACAAGAGTGGGAGGGACGCCATGCCGCTTGTCGCACTTCTGGTTGTCGGAGTTGCCGTGGGCTTTCTGGCCTCGCGCATTCTGAAGGTGAATCTGGACACGCCGTCCACCATCGCGCTTGGGGTGCTAGGTGCGCTGATCGGGACGATGGTTCTGCGCGGGCTGGTAATGCTGTCGGGGATCGGGGCCGGGTTTGTCGGTGCGCTTCTTGGGGCGCTGATCCTGATCTGGGCCTGGAAGTCCTGGATCAAGTAAGGCGCTTCACGGCGTCTTTCAGGCGGAAGGCCGAGTTGCCGGCCTTTGACCAGAGTGCCTGACCCTGCCAGGCGACGAACAGCAGCGCGGCGCTTTCCTTGGCTTTCTGACCCCCACCCAGCCGCAAGGTCAGTGCTGTCTCCATCCCTGCACGCCAGGCGGCCGCGCGTTTCGCAAGTTCGGGGTCACGCAGGTCGGCGGCGATGGCAGTCCCGTCAACGGGACCGATGGCCTTCAAAAGGCCCTGCGGTCCCTTGTCGGACGTCTCGGCGATTGCGGTGGCGGTGCGTTGTTCCAGCGCGTCCCAAGCGGCTGCCCTTGCGGCGCGGACCATGGCATCACGGTTGCCATAACGCTGCACCAGGGTTGGTGGAGCGAGGCCGGTTGCGGTTCCGACGGTGCCGAAGGAAACGGCCTTGTCGCCCCCATCTTCCAGCATGCGCTGGATGATGGCAAAGACCTGGGCGTCCGGGATGGTCCGAGTGCGTGGCATTCGCCAAGGTTAGACGAATGATCGTTCGTCTTGCAAGACTGTGCTACCGCTTGGGTGCGCCCGGTCTTGGCGGTTGAGACCGGTAGACCGGCAAGCGCCAGCCAAGGGCGATGCTGCCGGCCCGCAAGCACAGGACCACGACTGCACAAAGCATCAGCGACAGGCCTTGGGGCAGGCCAAGGCCGCCGCCGACCACGGCCGCCAAGGACCCAGCCAGCGCGCAGGTCGCATAAAGCTCACCCTGTTTCAGGATCAGCGGGACCTCGTTGCAGACCACATCGCGCAAGAGGCCGCCCATGCAGCCGGTGATCATGCCCATGACAAGGACGATGGGCCAGGCCTCCCCCTCGGCCAGAGCGACGGCGACACCTGCGGGAACGGCCACGGCAAGCGCGGCAGCGTCGAACCACAAAAGTGCGCGGTAGCGGCTTTCCAGAAGATGTGCGGTGAAGAAGACCACGATTGCAGCGACGGTTGCAACGGCCAGCACATGGGGATCGGCGATCCAGAAGACCTCGCGGTTCAGGATCGCGTCCCGGATCGTGCCTCCGCCCACGGCTGTCAGGCAGGCAATGAAGACGAAGCCGACGATGTCCAGCTGCGAGCGGCTGGCGGCCAAGGCCCCAGTCAACGCAAAGACCAGCACCGAGGCGTAGTCGAGCCCGTCCAGAAGCGTGAA
>JBKDYO010000191.1:0-3029 GCA_046305855.1 Paracoccaceae bacterium | reverse complement strand
CCGCCCGCCGATCGTCCTGCCCCAAGGTTGCACGGGCCGGGGGGGCCGTGTATCACCCGGAAAAGCCTGATCCTTGAGGGAGAGCAGCATGCGTCGTGTCGTGGTCACCGGTCTTGGGATGGTCACCCCCCTTGCCTGCGGGGTGGAAGAGACCTGGACCCGTCTTCTGGCCGGCCAGTCCGGCGCGGGGACGATCACCAAGTTCGACAGCTCGAACGTCGTGACCCAGTATGCCTGCGAGATTCCGATGGGCGACGGCACGGACGGCACCTTCAATCCCGACGACTGGATGGAGCCGAAAGAGCAGCGCAAGGTCGACGACTTCATCATCTACGGGATGGCCGCCGCTGTGCAGGCCGTCCGGGATGCCGGGTGGGATGACATCCCGGAGGAAGAAAAGCTGCGGACCGGGGTGATGATCGGATCGGGGATCGGCGGGCTGAACTCGATTGCCGAGACCGCTGTGCTGATCAAGGAAAAGGGCCCGAAGCGGGTCTCGCCGTTCTTCATCCCCGGTGCGCTGATCAACCTCGTCTCGGGGCAGGTCTCGATCCGCTTCGGCTTCAAGGGGCCGAACCATGCGGTAGTGACAGCCTGCTCGACCGGGGCGCATGCCATCGGCGACGCCGCGCGACTGATCATGTGGGGCGATGCCGACGTGATGGTTGCAGGCGGGGCGGAAAGCCCGATCTCGGAGATCGGGATCGCCGGGTTCAACGCCTGCAAGGCGCTGTCCACGAAGCGGGCTGATGAGCCGCAGAAGGCCAGCCGCCCCTATGACGCCGACCGCGACGGGTTCGTGATGGGTGAAGGCGCGGGGATCGTGGTTCTGGAGGAATACGAGCACGCCAAGGCCCGGGGCGCGAAGATCTATTGCGAGGTGCTGGGCTACGGTCTGTCGGGCGACGCCTACCACATCACCGCGCCCAGCGAGGACGGCGATGGCGGTTTCCGGTCCATGGCCGCGGCCTTGAAGCGGGCGGGGCTGGAGGCCAAGGACATCGACTACATCAACGCGCACGGCACCAGCACGATGGCCGACACCATCGAGTTGGGGGCGGTGGAGCGGCTGCTGGGCGACCATGCGCCGAACGCGACGATGTCCTCGACCAAGTCATCCATCGGGCACCTCTTGGGGGCTGCTGGCGCTGTCGAAGCGATCTTCTGTGTGCTGGCGATCCGGGATCAGGTGGCACCCCCGACCATCAACTTGGACAATCCGGCCGTCACCCCAAAGCTGGACCTCGCGCCGAACAAGGCCGTGAAACGCAAGATCGACGTGGCCTTGTCAAACAGCTTTGGCTTTGGCGGCACCAACGCAAGCCTCGTCCTGGGCAAGGTGCGCTGACCGATGTGGCGGTCTGTCGCCTCGAACGCACTGACGCTGTTCATCGTGATCCTGATCGCGATGGCGGCCTTAGTCGCCTGGGGGCGGAACGAGTTCGTGGCTCCGGGTCCGCTGGCCGGGCCGATTTGCCTTGAGGTCGAACGCGGAGCCAGCCTGTCGGCCGTAAGCCGGAACCTGGAGGAGCGCGGCGCGATCACCGATGCGCGAATCTTCCGGATGGGGGCAGAGTATTCGGATCGGGCGGATGATCTGAAGTTCGGGAGCTACATGGTCCCGGCGGCGGCCAGCATGTCGCAAGTTCTGGAGGCCATCACCTCGACGGGGAAGTCGACCTGTGGGCGGGACCTGAACTTCCGGATCGGGATCAACCAGGCCGACGTGATCCTGAGCGAGCTTGAGCTTGCCAGCAACAGCTATACCGAAGTGGCGCGGTTCGATGCCGGGGTCGATCCGTTGCCGCCGGAATACCTTGAGGTGTCGGATGATCCGGCGCTGGTGTTCCGGATCACGGTGGCCGAGGGCGTGACCAGCTGGCAGATCGTGGATGCGCTGAAGAAGGCGGATTTCCTGCAAGGGTCTCTGGAGACCGTGCCGCCGGAGGGAAGCCTTGCGCCGGGGGGCTATGAGGTCGAACGCGGCACGGAGCGCGGGACGCTGATTGCCGAGATGACAGAGAAGCAGGCGGCGATCCTGGCCGAGGCTTGGGCGGCGCGGGCCGAGGGTCTGCCCTATGACTCGCCGGAAGAAGCGATGATCATGGCCTCGATCATCGAGAAAGAGACGGCGGTGGCCGAGGAGCGCGGGCAAGTGGCCAGCGTCTTCATTAACCGCCTGCAGCAAGGCATGCGGCTGCAGACCGACCCGACGGTGATCTATGGCATCACCAAGGGCGAGGGTGTGCTGGGGCGCGGGTTGCGGCAGAGCGAGTTGCGCCGCGAGACGCCCTACAACACCTATGTCATCGACGGCCTGCCGCCGACGCCGATTGCAAATCCGGGGGCCGAGGCGATCAAGGCGGCGATGAACCCGGACACTACGGATTACCTGTTCTTTGTGGCGGATGGGACCGGCGGGCACGCCTTTGCCGAGACGCTGGACGAGCACAACGACAACGTCGCCCGCTGGCGCGCGATCGAGGCCGCGCAGGGGGCTGATGGGGAAACCGGCGTCCAGGGGGAATGACGGTTAACAAGCCGTAAAGGCGGCGCTCGCCAACCCATTGACCTTGCGGCGTTTTATCTTGACTTTCCGCGCGCTCTGCGGTAGGTATCTTGGCATGCTAGAAGAAGTGTCGAAGCGGCCCGGGGGTGACCCCGCTGGCCGCTTTTTCATTTCTCTCGTGCGGGCGCAGCATGAGGGGTGACGGGACTAGATGACGGTGAGGTTCACGGGGGACGTGCCCATCCAGACAGATGTGCTGGGGGCAACGGAAGAGCTTTACGAACTGGCCGTGATGGAGCTTCGCCGAACCATCGGTGCGATCCAGGCCGGGGAATTGACCGAGGTAAAGGCGGCACAGACGGCGATCCGCGAGCTTCGCGCGACGGCGCTGGCAGTGTTGCAGGAAAGGGGAAAAGTTGACCAACTCCGCAAGCAGATCGCCGGCCACGTCGGAGCCGGAGGGGCGCTCGACCTTGACGAGGCCCGAGCTGAAATCGGGCGCCGCCTGGCTTGCCTCCGC
>JBKDYO010000190.1:0-2737 GCA_046305855.1 Paracoccaceae bacterium | reverse complement strand
TCGACCGGCAGCTCGGTGTAAAGCTTCAGGAACCGGCCCACGTCAGCATCCGGCACGTTCCGCCAGAACTGCCAGAACTCGTAGGAGCTGAAGAGATCGCCGTTCAGCCAGACCGCGCCTGACTGGCTTTTCCCCATCTTCCGACCATCGCTCATCGCCAGCAGCGGAGAGGTCAGGCCGAACACCTCGCCCCCGATCACCCGCCGTGTCAGGTCGACGCCGTTGACGATATTGCCCCATTGGTCCGACCCGCCCATCTGCAACAGGCAGCCATAGCGCCGGTGCAGCTCCAGGAAGTCATAGGCCTGCAGGATCATGTAGTTGAATTCCAGGAACGACAGGCTCTGCTCCCGGTCCAGCCGCGACTTCACCGATTCAAACGACAGCATCCGGTTGACGCTGAAGTGCCGCCCGATGTCGCGCAGGAAACCGATGTAGTTCAAGGCATCCAGCCATTCGGCGTTGTTGACCATCACCGCATCGGTCGGGCCATCGCCAAAGCGGACATAAGGCGAGAACGCTTTCTTGATCCCCTCGATGTTCGCATTGATCTGCGCATCGGTCAGCAGTGGGCGCTCGTCCGCCCGGAACGACGGGTCGCCGATCTTCGTCGTGCCCCCGCCCATAAGGACGATCGGCTTGCCCCCGCATTTCTGCAGCCAGCGCAGCATCATGATCTGGATCAGGCTGCCGACATGCAAGGACGTGGCCGTCGCATCGAACCCGATGTAGGCAGGCAGCACATTCTTCACCAATGCCTCGTCAAGCGCCTGATAATCCGTGCAATCGGCAACAAAGCCGCGCTCGAACATCACGCGCATGAAGTCAGATTTTGGATGGTAGTTCATGGCCGCCTCAGTCTAGGATGCGCGCGGTATATCTTCGCATGGGACACAAGGGAAGATGCGGAAGGACGGGGCCTTGTGGGCGCTGGGGGCGATGTCCGGCACGTCGCTGGATGGCGTTGATGCCGCAATGATCAAGACCGATGGCCATACGGTCGTCGCCTTCGGTCCCGCAGCCTATCGCCCCTACAGGCCCGAGGAGCAAGAGATCCTGCGTGCGGCGCTGGGCCAGTGGCCCGGCGATCCCCAAGTGGAAGCCGCCGCCGAAGTGGTCGAGACCGCCCATGCCGAAGTCCTCGCCCGCTTCTCGGGGGCCGAGCTTCTGGGTTTCCATGGCCAGACCCTCGCACATGACCCAAAGGGCCGCGGCACGCACCAGTGCGGCAGCGGCGCGATTCTGGCGCAGGTGCTGGGACTGCCGACCGTCTGGGATTTCCGCTCATCGGACGTGACGATCGGCGGGCAGGGGGCCCCGCTGGCGCCGTTCTACCACTACGCGCTGGCCCGCCACATCGGTGCGACCGAACCCCTCGCCTTTCTCAACCTCGGCGGCGTCGGCAACCTGACCTGGATCGACCCGACCGCCCCGGGACCAGAGAACCCCGGCGCGCTCCTCGCCTTCGACACCGGCCCGGCCAACGCGCCCATCAACGACCTCATGCGCCAACGGCTGGGCGAGACTCATGACGAAGGCGGCAAGCTGGCGGGGCAGGGCGAAGTGGACGAAGACTTCGTCGCCTCGGTCCTCAAGGACCCCTGGTTCGACGCCCTGCCGCCAAAATCGCTGGACCGCAACGATTTCCACGGCCTTCTCGACCGGCTGGAGATGCTGTCGGACGAAGACGCCGCCGCGACACTGACTGCCATCGCGGCCGCTTCGGTCGCTGCCGCGCAAATCCACTTCCCGGCCCCCGTTACCCGGATTCTCGTCTCTGGCGGCGGGCGGAACAACCCGACCCTGATGGCCGAGTTGCGCCGCCGCATCCCCTGCGCAGTCGTTCCGGTCGAGGATGTGGGCCTTGATGGTGACATGCTGGAAGCCCAGGCTTTTGCCTTCCTTGCCGTCCGCGTCCTGCGCAAGATGGCGACCTCCGGCCCCGATACGACCGGTGCCCCGGCCCTGATCGGCGGCGGGCAGATCAGCCGGCCCGACTAAGCTTTCCGGCCAGCAGCGGCCAGGAATAGATCACCAAAGCCGCCCAGATCAGGCCGAACGCCCCCAGTTTCACGCCGCTGAACGGCTCCTCGAAGACAAAGACGGCCGTCAGGAAGATCAGGGTCGGTGCGATGTACTGCATGATCGCAATCGTCGACAGGGTCAGCCGTTTCGCCCCGTTGGCATAGATCATCAGCGGCCCCGCCGTGACGATCCCGCAGCCGATGAGCAGCGCATCGTCCCAGGCCACGCCTTGCAGGAAATGCGATGTCCCCTGCGCCTGCAGCCAGCCGACATAGGCCAGCGCCGGGATCAGCAGGATCAATACCTCCAGCGCAAACCCCTGGTTCGGCCCGATCGGCAGCCGCCGCTTCAGATAGGCATAGAAGCCCCAGGTCAGCGTCAACCCCAGCGCCACCACTGGCAGCCGCCCCGCGTCCCAGGTCAGGATCGCCACGGCCACGACTGCCAGCGCAATCGCCGCCATCTGAGTCCGCCCCATCCGTTCGCCCAGCAGCACCGCGCCAAGAAAGATCGAGAACAGCGGGTTGATGTAATACCCCAGCGCCGCGTCCAGGGCATGGCCGGACCCGATGGCCCAGACATAGATCCCCCAGTTCACGCTGATCAGCGCCGCCGTCAGCGCGCCCATTCCCAGCATCCGGGGATTGCGCAGCGCGGACTTCAACTCTCCCGTCCGCCCCAGCCAGAGCAGAACCAAAAGCGCCACCGGCAC
>JBKDYO010000189.1:0-10684 GCA_046305855.1 Paracoccaceae bacterium | reverse complement strand
CCGCACTTCGTCCTCGAAGAAGAAACCGATCCCAACGCCCGCCACCGTCGCCGCCACCCGCAACTCGGTATCGCGCGACACAAGCGGGCCGTCCACGGCGATCCGAAGGGCCTCGCCGTTCTTTTCGAACTCCCAGCGGTAGGGGGTCCCGGTGGAAGGGGTCAGCGTCACCATGCAGGCGTGGTCGGACAAGTCGCGCGGATGGACGGGCGCGGGGTGGCGGGCCAGATAGTCCGGGGCGGCGACGCAGATCATCTGCAGATCGCCCCCAAAGGGCACGGCGATCATGTCGCCCTCCAGCCGCTCGGCCAGCCTGATCCCGGCATCGAAGCCCAAGGCAACGATGTCGACCAGAGCATCGTTCGAGGCGACTTCCAGCCGAACCCGCGGATAACGCGCCAGGAACCCAGGCACCAGCCGGGACAGATAGGGCATCGCCACCCGGACCACATCCAGGCGCAAGGGGCCCGAAACCTCACCCGCCGCCGCGAAGGCCGTGTCGATCACGCCGTCCAGATCGTCCAGCACTGGCAGCAAGCGTTCGGCCAGCGCCTGCCCCGCGGCACTGGGCGCAACCGACCGGGTCGTGCGGTTCAGAAGGCGCTGGCCCAACCGGTCTTCCAGCGCGCGGATCGTCTGGGACAGCGCCGAGGGCGACACCCCCAGATGCGCCGCCGCACGGGTAAAGCTGCCATGCCGGATCACGGCGGCAAAGGCCCTCAGCTCGCCGTAGTCGCTGCCACGCATTAGTTAGCCCCGCTTCAAAAGGCATTCCTATATTGTCGGATTATCGCAGAGATCCGGGCATGACAAAAGGAGGGTCTTCAAGAAGGAGGCATGACCATGTGGAACCGGATCAAACACTGGTGGGAGGCGCAGGGCGACCTTGCCAAGCTGCAAGGTGTCAGCGACCGCATGCTGACCGACATGGGACTACAGCGCGAAGAGTTGCGGGACCGGGTTCTGGGTCAGGGCCCCAAGCCGTCGGCGCGCCACCTATGCCCGCCCACGGTCCACCTGGTGCGGAGCTAGAGCGGCCCGAACCGCGCGCGGATCGCGGCGACGTGGTCCGCCAGCCCGGGCACCTTTTCCCAGTCAGCCAGAAGATCGGCCCAGCGCAGGGAGACAAAGCTGACGTCATCCCCCTTCACCGCCCGGGCGAAGTCGGTGATCTCGGCCTGGTGCCGGGTGATGGCATCGGGCGACACCGGCTTGCCATTGGCCCAGGTCGCCGGGGCGGCGTGCAGGTAGACCAGCACCGCCCCGAGGCCCCGTTTCACCGATTGGGTCCGCAGCGCATAGGCGTGCTTGACCAGTTGCACCGCATCAAGGCAGCGATAGGTCTGCCGCCCGTCGATCAGCGCCAGCCGCATCGCCGTATAGCGCGCCATGCCCTTGCCCCAGTCGCGACTGTCGAAGGCCTCGGAGAAGGAGTTGGCCTTGCCGGGCCGGAAGGGCTCATAGCGTTTCGAATCGACGCCGACCAACGTGGTCGCCGTGGTGACCGCCGCATCCAGCCAAGGGTGGCGACCACCCGACCATGGAAAGCGCAGCTCAGCCTCGATCTCGACCGACACCGGCAGGCCCATTGGCACACCGGGCAGGGGTTGCAGGGACCGGGGGCGGTCGAGGAACCAGCCGAAGGCATTCGCAGCCAGCGCCGCAGAAGACTCGGGACTGTCGAACTTGCCGGATGCCAGCTCGTTCCCCGGGGACCGGCCAAGGGCCGCAAGGACAGCGTCCACCGGAATGCCGGGCAGAAACTCGGTCACTATTAGCCGCCCTTCATCTCTTGCAAAGTGTTGCCGCCATCGACCACCAGCATCGCCCCGGTGACATAGGACGCTGCAGTCGAGGCGAGAAAGACCGCGCAGGCGGCGACCTCGTCGGGGGTGCCGGGGCGGCCGGCGGGGGTACGTTTGCCTGCGCGAATCTCGCCAGCGCTGCTGCTTTCGGTGGCGATCCAGCCGGGCAGGACGGCGTTGCAGGTCACCCCCTGCTGGCCGTATTCGAGCGCGATCGACCGAGTCATGCCGGTGATCGCGGCCTTGGCCGTGGCATAGGCGGAACTGCCTTCGATGGTGACCACGGGGCCGGTGACCGAAGAGATATTGACGATCCGGCCATAGCCGCGCGCGGCCATACCCGGCAGAACGGCGCGGCAGCAGTGGAAGGTGGTGTTGATGTTCAGCGCCATGTGATGCGCCCAGGTCGCGTCGGACCAGTCTGCAAGCAGCCCGCGCTTCACCCGCTTGCCGGTCTGCACCATGCCCGCGTTGTTGACCAGAATCTCGACCGGTCCCAGCGAGGACTCGACTGCCTGGATCAACCCCGCGACCTGAGCCGGGTCGGTCAGGTCGGCGATGTGGGACTGGGCACCAAGCTCCTTCGCCCGGGCGTGGATGCGGTCGGTCGTGGCCGTGACCATGACCTTCGCACCGCCCGCAACCAAGGCCCGGGCGATGGCAAAACCGATTCCTCCGGCTGCACCTGCGCCGGTCACCAGGGCCACCCGGCCTTCCACCCCCGTCATCCCCGCCATTGCCTTTTCCACCCCTGCTTGATGTCTTCGGACAGATATATCGCATAACTGCAAGAATGTCCGACCGTGTAGCCAGGGAACGCATGAAAAGGTCGCTTTTCTGCAAGCACGCAGAAGTGCGCGGATTGCGGCCAGCGGGGCTTTCGCTTCTGCGCCCACTGCCCTTATAAGAAGCAGCCCCGTCGGACACTCCGAGTCGGGGCCATCTCTATTGCTGAAGGACCACCCATGGCTTTCTTCCCAAGCCTGTTTTCGTCGGACATGGCCATCGACCTCGGGACCGCGAATACGCTGGTCTACATTCGCGGCAAGGGGATCGTACTGAACGAACCCTCGGTCGTGGCCTATCACAACAAGGACGGTAAGAAGGTGGTCCTGGCCGTGGGCGAGGATGCCAAGCTGATGCTGGGCCGTACGCCCGGCACCATCGAGGCGATCCGCCCGATGCGCGACGGGGTCATCGCGGACTTCGAAGCGGCGGAAGAGATGATCAAGCATTTCATCCGCAAGGTGCACAAGCGGTCCACGATCTCGAAGCCGAAGATCATCGTCTGCGTGCCGCATGGCGCGACCCCGGTGGAAAAGCGGGCGATCCGGCAGTCGGTGCTGTCGGCAGGCGCCAAGCGCGCCGGGCTGATCGCCGAGCCGATTGCGGCGGCCATTGGCGCGGGGATGCCGATCACCGAGCCGACCGGCAACATGGTCGTCGACATCGGCGGCGGCACGACGGAAGTTGCGGTCCTGTCGCTGGGCGACATCGTCTATGCGCGGTCGGTCCGCGTCGGTGGCGACCGGATGGACGAAGCCATCGTGAACTACCTCCGCCGTCACCAGAACCTTCTGATCGGTGAATCGACGGCCGAGCGGATCAAGACCTCCATCGGTACGGCGCGGATGCCCGACGACGGGCGGGGGTCTTCAATGACCATTCGCGGCCGTGACCTCTTGAACGGCGTCCCGAAGGAAACCGAGATCAACCAGGCCCAGGTCGCCGAGGCGTTGGCCGAACCCGTGCAGCAGATCTGCGACGCGGTGATGCAGGCCTTGGAAGCGACGCCGCCGGACCTGGCGGCGGACATCGTCGACCGGGGCGTGATGCTGACCGGCGGTGGGGCGCTGCTGGGGGAACTGGACCTGTCCCTGCGGGAACAGACCGGCCTCTCGATTTCGGTGGCCAACGAGTCACTGAATTGTGTTGCCCTCGGCACCGGGAAGGCGCTGGAATATGAAAAGCAACTTCGGCATGTGATCGACTACGATACCTGAGCCGCAGCCCTTTCACGGCGAATGAAGGCTAAAGTCCCGTGGCCAAGAACCGCACCGCCCCCGAGGAATACTCGCGCCCGCTGCGACGGCTTCTGGTCTGGATCGCGCTTCTGGTGCTGTTCGCCTTCTTCATCCTGTGGCGGATCGACAGCCCGCGGGTCGAGCGCTTTCGCGCTGCACTGATCGACGCGGTGGTGCCGAATTTCGACTGGGCCATGCGGCCGGTGACTGCCGCAGCCGGGATGATCGACGACTTCCAGAGCTACACCCGGATCTACGAGCAGAACCAGGAGCTGAAGCGCGAGCTGCAGCAGATGAAGGCCTGGAAAGAGGCGGCGTTGCAGCTGGAGCAGAAGAATGCGCGGCTTCTGGATCTGAACAAGGTGCGGCTGGACCCGAAGCTGACCCATGTGACGGGGGTCGTTATGGCCGACTCCGGCTCGCCCTTCCGGCAGTCGGTGCTGCTGAACGTGGGCGAGCGCGACGGCATCCGTGATGGTTGGGCCACGATGGACGGGATCGGCCTTGTCGGCCGGATTTCCGGGGTGGGTGAGCGGACGTCGCGGGTGATCCTGGTCACGGATTCGAACAGCCGCCTGCCGGTGACGATCCAGCCGTCGGGGCAGAAGGCGCTTCTGTCCGGCGACAACTCGCCTCTGCCACCGCTGGAGTTCATCGAGGACACCGATGAAGTGCGACCGGGCGACCGGGTGGTGACCTCGGGCGACGGGGCGGTCTTCCCGGCGGGCCTTCTGGTGGGACAAGTGGCGCTGGGGACCGACAAGCGGCTGCGTGTCGTGCTGGCGGCAGATTACCAGCGGCTGGAGTTCCTGCGTGTCCTGCGCAGCCACGAGCTTGACCCGATCACCGACCCCGGCAGTCTGGTCGCGCCGCCCGCGACGCAGCCCCTGCCCGATACCTCGGCCGGGGCTGCCGAGGCCGCGGCGGGCGCGCCCCCGGCCGAGACGGAGGGCGGAGATGTCGAAGCCGCAGGGTCAGGCGCTGCCGAAGGGGCCGCGTCGGAGGCCATAGATGGTTGAGTTCTGGCGGCAAGAACACTGGATATTCCGGGGCCTGTTTCTGGCTGTCGCGCTGGTTCTGTTGTTCCTGCGGCTTTTGCCACTGGGCAACGCCCCCGGCGCCCTGCCCGGGCCCGATCTCGTACTGTGCGTGATCCTGGCATGGATCGTGCGCCGCCCGGATTTCCTGCCGATGCCGCTGATCCTTCTGGTGATCCTGGCCGAAGACCTGATCCTGATGCGCCCGCCCGGCCTTTGGACCGCGATCGTGATCCTTGCGACCGAGTTCCTGCGCGGCCGCATCGCGCTGACACGCGAGCTGAGCTTTCTGGTCGAATGGCTGTTGGTGTCTGGCGTGATGCTTGGCATGATGCTGGTCTACCGGCTGACCCTTGGCCTTGCCTTCGTGCCGCAAGCCCCCTTCGGCTTTGCCATCGTGCAGGTCCTGTGGTCGATTGCGGTCTATCCGGTGGTCGTGGGGCTGTCGCGTCTGGCGCTTGACCTGCGGAAGCCCGCGACGGGCGAAGTGGACGATTTCGGGAGACGGCTGTGAAACGGACGGCCCGCGACAGCGAAGAGAGCAACCAGCGGCTCAACCGCCGCACGCTGATGCTTGGCGGAGCGATGGGCGCGATGATTGCCGTCCTCGGGGTCCGGATGCGCTATCTGCAGGTCGATCAGGCCGACGAGTTCAAGCTGCTGGCCGAGGAAAACCGGATCAACATCCGCCTGATCCCGCCGGAACGCGGGCTGATTCAGGACCGCAACGGCAAGATCATCGCGGGCAATGAACAGAACTACCGCGTGGTCATCACCCGCGAGGCGGCCGGGGACGTTGACCTTGTGATGCGTCGCCTGGCCACCATCATCCCGATGACGGCGGAAGAAATGGGCCAAGCCATCGAAGAGGTGAACGCCCTGTCGGCCTTCGTGCCAGTCACCGTGGCAGAACGCCTGAGCTGGGACGACTTCTCGAAAGTCGCGGTCAATGCCCCGGCCCTGCCCGGCGTGGTGCCCGAGGTCGGCCAGTCCCGCCGCTATCCGCTGGACACCGATTTCGCCCATGTCGTGGGCTATGTCGGCCCGGTCAGCGAAAAGGACCTGAAGGATCTGGCTTCCCCCGACCCGCTGCTGAAGATCCCGAAATTCCAGATCGGCAAGATCGGGGTCGAGAAGTGGATGGAAGACACCCTGCGGGGCGAGGCGGGGACCAAGCGGATCGAGGTGAACTCGGCCGGGCGTGTCATGCGTGAACTGGAACGGCAGGAGGGTGACCCAGGCACCGACATCCGCCTGACCATCGACGCCGATATCCAGAACTTTGCCCAGGCCCGGCTTGGCGAGGAAAGCGCGGCGGTGGTGGTCATCGACATCACCAATGGCGACATCATCTGCATCGCCTCGTCGCCGTCCTTCGACCCGAACCTGTTCGTGCGCGGGATCAGCCATGCCGATTACAACGCGCTGACCGAAAACGACCACCGGCCTTTGGCGAACAAGACCGTGTCCGGGGCCTATCCGCCCGGATCGACCTTCAAGATGGTGACTGCGCTGGCCGCACTTGAGGCGGGCGTTGCCAATGCAGACACCAAGGTCAGTTGCCCCGGGTACATCGAATTCGGCGAGCGGCGCTTTCACTGTTGGAAGCGCGCCGGCCACGGCACGGTGCGGCTGGAACGCAGCCTGTCGGAAAGCTGCGACGTCTATTACTACGACCTCGCCCAGAAGGTCGGGATCGAGAAGATCGCCGAGATGGGCCGCAAGCTGGGCCTTGGTCAGAAGTTCGACCTGCCGATGTCTGCCGTGACCGAAGGCAATATGCCGGACAAGGCATGGAAGCTGGAACGCTACAAGCAGGAATGGCGGATCGGCGATACGATCAACGCCTCGATCGGACAGGGCTATGTGCTGTCCTCGCCCCTGCAGCTGGCCGTGATGACCGCGCGGATCGCCAGCGGTCGGCAAGTCTCGCCGCGGCTGGTGCGGATGGTGCGCGACCAGGAGCTTCCGGTGCCCGAAGCCCCGCCACTGGAGATCCCGCCCGAATATCTGGCCGCCGTGCGGGCCGGGATGCATGAGGTCGTGAACGGCGAACATGGCACCGCGAAATCCAGCCGGATCGTGGAGCCGACCATGGTGATGGCAGGCAAGACCGGCACCAGCCAGGTCAGGAACATCTCGAAGGCCGAGCGTGAGGCCGGGGTGATCTCGAACGAGGACCTGCCGTGGAACCGTCGCGACCATGCGCTGTTCGTCGGCTATGCGCCCTATGACGCGCCCCGCTATGCGATTTCGGTCGTGGTGGAACATGGCGGAGGCGGGTCCACTGCCGCAGCCCCCATCGCCCGCGACATCATCCTGCGGGCGATGTCGGACGGCCTGCCGTCGCTGGAGGCCTATCCGTCCAGCCAGCGCGGGCGGATCGAGACGATGCTGAAGGAGCTTCCCCTGCGCGATCCGGTCACCGGGCAGCCGCCCGTGAAGACCGAAACGTAAGGGGGCCGCGCGATGAGCTTTCTGGAATATCGCGTCAAGTATGCGCCGACGGGGATCCGGAAGATCCTTTACATGAACTGGCCGCTGGTGGTGCTGGTCACTGCCGTCGCTTCCGTCGGGTTCCTGATGCTGTATTCCATCGCCGGGGGAAAGCTTGACACCTGGGCCCGGCCGCAGATGGAGCGGTTCGGCGTCGGGATGGTGCTGATGTTCATCGTCGCGATGATCCCGATCTGGTTCTGGCGGTCGATGGCGGGGGTGGCCTATCTGGTGGCATTCGTGCTGCTGTTGCTGGTCGAATTCTTCGGGGCGGTCGGCATGGGCGCGCAGCGCTGGATCGACCTTGGGTTCATCCGGTTGCAGCCCTCCGAGATGATGAAGTTCACCCTCGTCATGGTGCTGGCGGCCTATTACGACTGGCTCGATCCCAAGCGCACGTCCAGCCCGCTTTATGTGCTGATCCCGGTCCTGTTGATCGTGGTCCCGACCGTGCTGGTGCTGATGCAGCCGAACCTCGGCACCTCGCTGATGCTGATCCTGGGCGGTGCCGCGGTGATGTTCGCAGCCGGGGTCAGCCTTTGGTATTTCGCGGGCGTGATCGCCTTGGGCGTATCCGCGGTGGTCGGGGTCTTCACTCTGCGCGGCACGCCCTGGCAGTTCCTGCATGACTACCAGTATGCCCGGATCGACACCTTCCTCGACCCCTCGGCTGACCCCTTGGGTGCGGGCTACAACATCATCCAGGCCAAGATCGCGCTTGGCTCTGGCGGGTGGAGCGGCAAGGGCTTCATGCAGGGCACGCAAAGCCGGCTGAACTTCCTGCCGGAAAAGCATACCGACTTCATCTTCACGACGCTGGCCGAGGAATTCGGCTTTGTGGGCGCGTTTTCCCTTCTGGGGCTTTACGCGTTGATCATCGGCTTCTGTCTTGTGGCGGCGTTCCAGAATCGCGACCGGTTCTCGGCGCTTCTGATCGTCGGGGTGGCGGCGAACTTCTTCTTCTACATCGCGGTGAACCTGTCGATGGTGATGGGCATGGCCCCCGTCGTAGGCGTGCCGCTGCCGCTCTTGTCCTATGGCGGGTCGGCGATGATGGTGCTGCTGGTGGGCTTTGGTCTGGTGCAAAGCGCGCATGTCCACAGGCCAAGATGATGCGCAGGGGTGACCGATGCTGACTGTCCTTTTCGCAGCTCCCAGCCTTTGGGCAGAGTATGAGCGCGCGCTACCGCAGGCCCTTGAAGAGTCTGGGGTAAAGGCGCGCGTGGTGACCGAGGCCCTCCCGTCGGACGTAGACTACATCGTCTACGCCCCCGCCTCCCCTTTGCAGGACTTCACCCCCTACACCCGGACCAAGGCCGTCCTGAACTTATGGGCCGGGGTCGAGCGGATCGTCGGCAACCCGACCCTCACCCAACCCCTGACCCGGATGGTCGACCCTGGCCTGACCGAGGGGATGGTGGAGTGGGTGGTCGGCCACACCCTCCGCCACCACCTTGGGATGGACCGCCACATCGTGAACCCCGACCACGTCTGGGACCCGACCTGCCCGCCCCTCGCCCGCGAACGCCCCGTGACGATCCTTGGGATGGGCGCGCTTGGATCGGCCTGCGCCGACGCCCTCCGCGCCCTGCATTTCCCGGTCAACGGCTGGAGCCGCACCGAAAAGCCCGGCCAACTGCACGGCGAACACGGTCTGCGGATGGCCCTTTCCTCGGCCCAGATCCTGATCACCCTCCTGCCGAAGACGCCCGAGACCGAGAACCTTCTCAACGCCGAGCGCCTTGCCCTGCTGCCCAAGGGCGCGATGATCCTGAACCCCGGTCGCGGCCCGCTGATCGACGACGACGCCCTCCTCGCGGCCCTCAACTCTGGCCACATCGGCCACGCCACGCTGGACGTCTTCCGGGTCGAGCCCCTGCCCCATGACCACACGTTCTGGTCGCACCCCAAGGTCACCGTCACCCCACACATCGCCGCTGATACCCGAGCCAGCACCTCCTCGCGGGTCGTCGCCGAGAACATCCGGCGTGGCGAGGCGGGCGAGCCCTTCCTGCATCTTGTCGACCGCGCGCGCGGCTACTGACCGGGAAAGGTCGGGAACGGAACAGCCGACCTCAGGCTGACATGCCAGCTTGCCGGAAAAGAGGGACCGCAATGCGATATGGACCGGGCGTGGCGCTGTGCCTGGCAGCGGGGACCATCTGGTCGCTGATGGGCCTTGGCCTGCGGCAGATCGAAAGCGCCTCGGTCTGGCAGATCCTGTTCTGGCGGTCGATCGGGATGATCCCGGTTCTTCTGGGCTTCATGTGGTGGACCTCGCGCGGGCGGCCCCTTGCTGCGCTGCGGGCCGTGGGTCTGGCCGGGATCGCCGGGGGCCTTGGCCTCGTCCTCGCCTTTGCCGGGGCGATCTTTGCCTTCCAGACCACCACCGTCGCCAATGCCGTCCTCCTTTTCGCAGCCTCGCCTTTCGTGGCGGCCGTCCTCGGCTGGCTTTTCCTGCGCGAGGCCGTGCGCCCCAGCACCTGGATCGCCATCGCCATCGCGGTCTTCGGCATGTACCTGATGGTCAGCGACGGGCTTGAGACCGGGGCTTTCGCCGGAAACATGGCGGCACTCCTTTCCGCTGCGGGCTTCGGCGTCTTCACGGTCGCGCTGCGCTGGGGCCGGGTCGGGGACATGATGCCGGTGGCCTTTCTGGGCAGCATCTTTTCATCCCTCTTCGCGGCGGGGGTCCTGATCTTTCGGGGCGAGCCGATCCCTGCGGCCCCGCATGACATGGGCGTGGCCATGGCCATCGGCTTCTTCGTCGTCGCCATGGGCATGGTGCTGTTCACTTTGGGCAGCCGAGTGGTGCCTGCGGCGGAACTGACGCTGTTGTCGCTGGTCGAGGTCCTTCTGGGCCCGATTTGGGTCTGGCTGGCCCTGGGCGAGACGGCAAGCCAGAACACGCTGATCGGCGGCGGCGTGCTTCTGGCAGGCGTGGTCTTCAACGCGGCGATGGGCGCACGCGCTCCGCGACAGGAGGGGGTTGCAGAACCGCCCTGAGCAGTGATTAATTGATCAAATTCGCGGGCCACGATGCCTGGCGATGCTCCGGGGAGAGTGATCAGATGCGGTCCGAACCGCAAGACCTTAGCCGTGGCCCCTGCTGGCCGCGCAAGCCGGAATTCGGTGGTGCGTCGGGATGCCCCTGCCGACTGCACAGCGGGGCTTCGGCCCATCCCCTTATCCGACATTTGAAAGAGGCACGACATGCCCGGTAATCTGACACTTGCAGACCTGAAGAAGGCCGTGAAATCCGGCGAGATCGACACCGTCGTCGTAGCTGGCATCGACATGCAGGGCCGCCTGATGGGCAAGC
>JBKDYO010000188.1:0-6251 GCA_046305855.1 Paracoccaceae bacterium | reverse complement strand
GGCACCAAGGGCGAGGGCGTGGGACAGTTTTTCGGGGACGACGTCGACAACGATCACGCGCGCGCCGAGCGCCTTGCCGATGAGAAGGCAGGAGAGCCCGATGCCGCCAGTGCCGTGGACGGCAAGCCATTCGCCCGCCTGAAGTGCTGCGCGGCCGGTGAGGGCGTGGAACGCGGTGGTGACGCGGCAGCCGAGGCCGGCGGCGAGGGCAGGGGAGAGGCTTTCGGGCAGGCGCGTCAGGTTGTGGGCGTGGGGGACCGAGACGTATTCGGCATAGGCCCCGCGGTCGCCGAAGCCGGGGACGCGCTGCGATCGGCAGGTTGTGGTCTGGCCCGAGCGGCATTCCGGGCAGGCGCCACAGGCGAGGATGAAGGGGGCGATGACGCGGTCACCCTTGCGCCATTTGGCCAGGGGTCCGGCCTCGACGACTTCGCCGCAGTATTCGTGGCCGGGAATATCGCCGGGTTTGACCTTGGGGTGTTCGCCCACCCAGCCGTGCCAGTCGCTGCGGCAGATGCCGCAGGCGAGTGTTTTCAGGACAACTCCATCTGGTTCGCAGACCGGGTCTGCGACGGTTTCGAGGCTGAGGGGCTCGCGGTAAGTGCGAAGGACGGCGGCGCGCATCAGGATCTCCGGTAATGGTTCAGGCAGAAGACGCGGATTGCCGAGGCGAGGCCCTCCTCTCCGCGACGGGCGGCGTCGATTTCGGCAGCCAGCGCGTTGAGGGGCGTGTCGGTTTCGGCGGCGATGGCGCGGAAGGCGTCCCAGAACTCGGGCTCCAGCGAGACCGAGGTGCGGTGGCCGTGGAGGGTCAGGGAATGTTTGGCGGGGCGGGTGGTCATGGGGGGACCGTAGCGCAACAATCGGCGTTGTCACCGGAGTTTTCGAAAACTCCGGTTCGGACCCTTTAAAGGGTCCGGTGCGATTTCTTCAAAGAAATCGCTCAAGCGACCCGGCGGATCGGCTCGCGATTGCAGAAGATCACGAACTGTCCGGCGTTCTCGACCACCGGGAAGCCACGTCGCTTCATTTCTTCCAGGAATGACTCGCGACCGACGTAGCGTTCTACGTCACGCACTTTCCGGCGAATGACCCCGCCCTCCCGTGCCGCCTGAGACGAGAACAGATGAGAGACCCATTGGTCGGACGACAGGAATTCTGGCATGACTGACATCGGCGCACCTCCTGCCGAAACCCTGCCAAAGCAGGGTTAATAGCGAGTTACTCCGCCTCGCGTTTGTGGCCGTCCAGTTCGCGCGCGGCCTTGTCGGCGCGGGCCTTCTCCAACTCGCGTTCGACCTTGGTCCGGCCGTGCTTCGCTGCGTTCGCGTCGGCGGCGGAGCGGGCGGCCTTGCGGGCTGCCTGCTTTTTCGCTGTACGAAGGTTGACGACTTCTGCCATCAGCCTTTCGGGCCGACCATGTCCTCGGGGCGGACGATGCGGTCGAAGGTCTCGCCATCGACGAAACCAAGCGCAATCGCCTCTTCCCGCAAGGTCGTGCCGTTCTTGTGCGCGGTTTTCGCGACCTTGGTGGCGTTGTCATAACCGATGGTCGGGGCCAGTGCCGTCACCAGCATCAGGCTTTCCTTCATGAGCTTGTCGATCCGCACTGTGTTCGCTTGGGTCCCGACGACCATGTTGTCAGTGAAGCTGGATGCGGCATCGCCAAGCAACTGGATCGACTGCAGCACATTGTAGGACATCATCGGGTTGTAGACGTTCAGCTCGAAATGGCCCTGGCTGCCGGCGAAGCCCACGGCGGCGTCGTTGCCCATGACCTGGATGCAGGCCATGGTAAGTGCCTCGGCCTGAGTCGGGTTGACCTTGCCCGGCATGATCGAGGAGCCAGGTTCATTCTCCGGCAGGATCAGCTCACCGAGGCCCGAGCGGGGGCCGGAGCCGAGGAGGCGGAGGTCGCTAGCGATCTTGTAGAGGCTGGCGGCCACGGTCTTCAGCGCGCCGGAGAACATGACCATCGCGTCATGGGCAGCAAGAGCTTCAAACTTGTTCGGGGCGGTCACGAAAGGCAGGCCGGTGATGTCGGCGATCCGGGCCGCGACGCGAACGTCCCAGCCGACACGGGTGTTAAGCCCGGTGCCGACAGCCGTGCCGCCCTGAGCCAGTTCGTAGACGTCGGGAAGGCACATCCGGACCCTTTCGATCCCCTTGCGGACCTGCATGGCGTAGCCCGAAAACTCCTGGCCAAGCGTCAGCGGTGTCGCGTCCTGGGTATGAGTGCGGCCGATCTTGATGATGTCCTTGAATTCATGGGACTTTGCTTCCAGCGCCGCGAGGAGCTTTGCCAGTCCGGGAAGCAGCACATCGCGCGTGTGCATGCCAATGGCCACGTGCATCGCGGTCGGGAAGGTGTCGTTCGAGGACTGCCCCATGTTCACATGGTCGTTCGGGTGAACGGGTTTCTTGGACCCCATCACGCCGCCCAGCATCTCGATCGCGCGATTGCTGATCACCTCGTTGGCGTTCATGTTCGACTGGGTGCCGGACCCGGTCTGCCAGACCACCAGCGGGAAGTTGTCGTCGAACTTGCCGTCGATCACTTCAGTTGCCGCGGCGGCGATGACAGTGCCAAGCTCGGCCGAGATGTCGCCCTGGTCGATGTTGACCAGCGCACAGGCCTTTTTGATCACGCCGAGCGCCCGGATGATCGGGACGGGCTGGCGTTCCCAGCCGATCGGGAAGTTGATGATCGAGCGTTGCGTCTGCGCGCCCCAGTACTTGTCGGCGGGAACTTCCAGCGGGCCGAAGCTGTCGGTCTCGGTACGGGTTGCGGTCATCGGGGCCTCCTTTGCGCTCTCGGCGCGAGGCATAGCGCCGGGGGGCGGCAAAATCAATTGGCATACATTGGTATACCGAGATCGCGTCGCAAATGTCGCGGGGCAGTCAGGCGCGGCGGAAGCGGTAGACGGTGGCCGGGGGAAGGTTGGCCCAGATCTTGTGGCCCTTGTTCACCGTAAGGCCCAGCGAGGTGACAGTCTCGGGGGGCAGCGGCGGGCGGGGGCCGTAGGTGAACTGCACATAGCGGCCCCGGGGGGCGAGGATGGCGAAGGCTGCGCTAACGATGCCTTCGCGCACTTCCGGCGGCATCGACAGAAGTGGCAGGCCCGAAATCACGGTCGACACGCCGGGCGCGACCAGCCTTGCGGCCTCTTGCGCGGGCAACTGGTGCACGGTCACGCCTGGGAATTTCTGCCGCAAGTAGTCGACGAATTCTTCATCCAGTTCGAAGAGCGTCAGATCCTCGGGCCGGACGCCGCGGGCCAGGATCGCCTCGGTAAAGCGGCCGGTTCCGGGCCCGAATTCCACCACCGGGCCGCTTTTCGGGCCAAGACCAAGGGTCATCGCGCGGGCCAGAGTGCGCGACGAAGGCGCAATGGCCGAGACCTGCCGCGGGTTCTTCAGCAACCTGCGGCGGAAAAGGGCGAGATCGCTCATGCGTCAGTGTTTGCGGAACTGGTCGAGAGAGACCACTTCGGCGGCCTGGCGTTCCGGCTCTTCCTCGACTTCGATGTCGTCCTCTTCGTCATCCTCGTCTTCGTCCTGCTCTTGCGTCTCGAAGCGCAGGCCGAATTCCACGGACGGGTCGACAAAGGTGCGCAGGGCATCAAAAGGGATGACCATCGGCTCGGGATTGTTGCCGAAATTCAGGGTAATGCTGAAGCCTTCGTCGGTGACCTCAAGGTTTTCGAACCAATGCTGGATCACGACGGTCATTTCGGCGGGATAGCGTTCCTTCAGCCAGTCGGCCATCTGCACGTCGGGGTGCGTGGTGTCGAAGGTAATGAAGAAATGGTGCGCGCCGGGCAGACCATTTTCAGCCACATCGGTCAGGACCGACTGGATCAGGCCCCGCATCGCGCGGTGCATGAGATTGCCATAGTCGATGCTGCGCGCCATAGCCGCGGTCCTTTCCCGGTTGGGTTGCAGCATAGGCAATTCGGGGGCCAAGGGAAGGGGTGGTCGCGCGTTGCGCGGTCTGCCGTCACAGAACCGTCGCCATGGCCGAGGCCAGCGCTGAAATTGCCAGCACGGAGAGGAGGGGCCAGTGCCGCAGCAGAAGCGCCCATGCCGCGAAGGCCGCGATAAGTGCGGGAACCCAGCGCAAGGTCATCAAGTCGGGCAGGGCCAGTTGCAGCGGGCCGACCGAGAATTCCGGGACGCTGGCGAATAGGACGTGCAGCGCGAACCACAGGGACAGGCTGGCAATGACCCCGACGACAGCGGCGGTGATCGTCGCAAGCGCGCCCGAGAGGCGCGGCATGTGGGTCAGCCGGTCGATGAAGGGGGCGCCTGTGAAGATGAAGAGGAACGAGGGGATGAAGGTCATCCAGAGCGCGATGGCAGCCCCGGCAAGGCCAAGTTGCCAGCCGCCGACCTGATGCGCGGCGAGGAAGCCCACGAACTCGTTGACCAAAATCAGCGGACCGGGGGTGGTTTCGGCGAGGCCGAGGCCGTCGATCATCTGCTGGAGCGTGAGCCAACCTTTCGTCTCGACCACCTCCTGCGCCATCCAGGCGAGGACCGCATAGGCCCCGCCAAAAGTCAGCACCGCGAGCTTGGAGAAGAAGATGCCGATCTCGGCAAGTCTGCCGGGGGCCAAGAGGATCAGCGCTCCCAGTGGGATTAGCCAGATCGTCAGCCAGACAGCGCCTGCCTTCAACGACCGGACAAGGGCCGCTGGCGGAGCCGGGGCAGCAGGGTCTTTCGCGCTGCGAGGGGTGCGAATGAAGCCCCAGATGCCAGCCGCAAGAATGATCAGCGGGAAGGGCAGCTTAAGCAGGAACAGTCCGGTAAAGGCCGCGACGGCGATGACATAGGCCTCGCGCGTTTTCAGGGCGCGTTTCGAGACGCGGATCAGCTCCTCGATGACGATGGCGATGACGGCGGCCTGGACGCCGGTAAAAAGGGCCGCGACCAATGGCACCTGGCCGAAGGCGGCGTAGATCAGCGAGAGCGCGAGGACAATCGCCGCGCCGGGAAGGACGAAAAGCCCCCCGGCGATGAGACCGCCCCGCACGCCGTGGAGGCGCCAGCCGATCCAGGTCGCAAGCTGCATCGCCTCGGGCCCCGGCAGAAGCATGCAGAAGGACAGGGCGCGAAGGTAGTCGGCCTCGGCCACCCAGCGCTTTTCGTCCAGGATCACCCGGTGCATCAGGGCGATTTGTGCGGCGGGGCCACCGAAGGACAGGCAGCCGATCTTGGCGAAAGTGCGGGTCAGTTCGGACAGGGTCGGCGTCGTGGGCGCAGTCATTCGGGGCGTCCTGCGGGCCAGTCGTGGCCTTCCTCATGCCCGTCGCGGGCCCAGCGGTAGAGCGCGTCATAGAGCGCGATGCCGGCCTCAAGCTGTTGCAGATCATCACGAAACATCCGTGACAAGCCGACGGACAGGGCCAGAAGGCCCGCCGCCTGCGGGGCGAGGTCGTGCCGGTCGGTATCGGCACCGCGGATCACGGTGGACATGCGGTCCAGCGGTTCCGTGTGCAGCTGGAAGTCGTCGAGGAGGGCATCGAAGGTGCAGCGGTCGCCCCTATGGCTGAAGGTCACGCCCTCGATGTCGTAAGGAATGGCGGCGAAGTGCTCGGCCACGGCCGGGACCTCTGTGGGGGTCACGAAGAGAAACCGCGCGGTAGAGTCGATGAAGCGGCGGATCAGCCAGGGGCAGGCGATGCGGTCGATCTTCGGGCGGTGGCGGGTGACCCAGGGTGTGCCGGATGCGGGAAGGACCGAAAGCGGGATCGAGGGCAGGCCTGCAGCCTCCCATGCCAGCATGCCGCCTTCCAGCACCTCGGCCTGCCAGCCTTGGGTCCGCAGCCAGGCCGCGGCACCTTCGGAAAGCTTGCGCCCCTTGGTGCAGACGGTGATCGCGCGACCGGGTGGGTCGGTCAGTGTGGCGATGGCGGTGTGGGGGATCCGCCGGGCGGTCGGGATGACGCGGGGCAGGGCGGCGATGTCCTCCGCGATGCGGACATCGACGAAAAGGGGAGCGTCGGGCGTGCCGATCAGGCGAAAGGCTTGCGCGGGGGTGATCTGGCCGAACTGGGGCACGGGGTGCATCCTTGGCAATGGGTCAGGGATGCGACACTTGGGCCGAGGCCTCACGGGGCGGACGCGGACCCCATGGAAGAAGGGGTAGGGGCATCGCGCGCCGCGGTCAAGGGTCAGCCGATGGGCTTTGTCAGCTCGCGCAGAAGTTTCAGGCGCAGGGTTTCGGCATAGTCCTGCAAGCCCCGAGC
>JBKDYO010000187.1:0-28830 GCA_046305855.1 Paracoccaceae bacterium | reverse complement strand
GAGGAGGGGATGGAGGTTGTCGCCACCGGGCGGATGACCACGTTTCCGGGGCAGTCGAAGTATCAGCTGATCGTCGATGACGTGGCTCCCGCTGGTGCGGGCGCGCTGATGGCGATGCTGGAGAAGCGGAAGGCGGCGCTGGGGGCGGAAGGTCTTTTTGACCCCGCTCGGAAGCAGTTGATCCCCTATTTGCCGAAGGTGATCGGGGTGGTGACCTCTCCGAGTGGCGCGGTGATTCGGGATATTCTGCATCGTCTTCGGGACCGCTTTCCCCGGCATGTGCTGGTCTGGCCGGTGGCGGTGCAGGGCCAGGACTGTGCGGCGCAGGTCGCGGCGGCGATCCGGGGGTTCAACGCGATAGAGCCGGGCGGGCCGATTCCGCGCCCCGATGTGCTGATCGTGGCGCGGGGCGGCGGGTCGTTGGAGGACCTTTGGGGGTTCAACGAAGAGATCGTCGTGCGGGCGGCGGCGGGGTCGATGATCCCGTTGATCTCGGCCGTCGGGCACGAGACGGACACGACGCTGATCGACTATGCGGCGGACCTGCGGGCGCCGACCCCGACGGCAGCGGCGGAGTTGGCGGTGCCGGTCAGGCTGGAACTGCTCGCGACGCTGGAGGCGCTGGGGGCGCGGTTGGTGCGCGGGGTCGGGCAGAGTGTCACCTTGCGGCGGCAGCGGCTGCGCGATCTGGCCCGCGCGCTGCCGCGGGTCGAGACGCTGGTGGCAACGCCCCGGCAGCGGCTGGACGGAGCGGGGCTTCGGCTGGGAGCGGGGCTGGGGCTGGCGGTTGCCCGGAAGCACCGTGATTTCGATCGGGTGGCGGGGCGGTTGCAGCCGCAGGCGTTGCGGGCGGGGGTGGCGCGGCAGCGGGACCAGCTTTCGGCGCGGGACGAGCGGCTGGGACGGGCCATCCTTTTGCGGCTGGAACGGCGGCGGGAGCGTTTGGTGGACCTTGCAGCGCGGCTGGCTCCGGCCTTGGCCCGGATGCTGGGCGACGCGGGGCGGCGGACGGCGGAGGGGCGGGGGCGGCTGGTCTTGCTGGCAGACCGGCTGGACGCGGCCCCGGCGGCGCGGTTCGCACGGGCGCGCGACCGGCTGGAGGCACTGGACCGGACCCGGGCGACGCTGGGCTATGCGGCGACCCTGAAGCGCGGCTATGCGGTCGTGCGGGGGGATGGGGCGGTCGTCACCACGAAGGCCGGGGCCGAGAAGGCGGCGGCGCTGGAGATCGAGTTCCGGGATGGGCGGCTTGTCGTGGGCGGGCGCCCGGGCAAGCGGGCGAAGGGCGACGGGGAGGGCGGACAGGGGAGCCTGTTCTGACCACGCCTGTCCACGCTGGTCATCTTTGAAGATGGCTTTGGCATCAACGTCTTGGGCGTGGGCGTTGAGGAATCCTTAAGCATGATGTCCGCGGCTCTGGTCGGGTCACTGCCGGGTTTGCACGTCGCTTAGCCAGAATCCTTGAGGAAGGATTCTGACAGGTTTCTTGATCAAGAAATTTGATTTCCCTGGGGGGACTGGCGGCTCAGACCCCGAAGTATCCTTCGCAGGTGACGACCTCGTCTGCCGGGTAAAGCATGATCGGCTCGCTGGACCTGTCGCCGTCGAGCCAGCCCATCAGCCAGTCGCCCCGGTCGTGGTAGGTCCAACAATACTGGAACGGGTCACCTTGGTAGTCGAAGCAGATCTGATCGCCTTCCGGACGCCAAGTGCCTTCAAGGCACTGTTCGGCATCGCGCCAGATCGCGCGGCGACCGGGCAGGAAGGTCTCGACCCCGTAGCGGCCGGTCTGGTCGTGGGTGTCCATCGTGCGGCCTTCGACGAAGGCCTCGAAGGCTTCGGTCGAGAGGGGCGGATCGGCTGCCGGAGCGTCGGACGACTGCGCGACGGCCTGCCCGGCGAGCGCAAGCGTGGCGATTGCGACCAACAGGGCGGCGGGTGCAAAGGAGATGGGAGACGGCTGGCTGCGCATCAGACGCCAACCTCGGGGCCAAGGCAGGCGGGGGGATTGGCGGTTTCTTCGACCACGACGGGATCGGCCTCGGGCGGGTTCGTGGTGTAGCGTGCTGTAAGGCCGGTGCCGGATTGGGAGATGATCCAGCAATCGGGTGCGAGATCGTCTTCATACTGAAAGCAGATCGCCGGGCCTTCGGGATACCAATGGCCGAGCTTGCAGTCGTCGCCGACAACCGCCCAGCGGACGCGGCGGTCGGGGAGATACTGTTCGACGCCGTAGACCGTGCCGAATTCGGCCCAGGTCATCGTGCGACCCTGGGTCAGGGCATCGAAATCCTCGGCCGTCAGGGGCGTTTCGGCCAGGGCGGGTGTGGCGGCGAGGAGGAAGGCCAGGGCAAAGCGCATGTCAGACGCCGATGTCCGGGCCCGGGCAGGGCAGGGGCTGGGTGTCGGACTGGACTTCGTGCAACTCCTCGCCCGGGGCGGCCGTGACCGAGAGGGCGACGAGGGCCCCATCGCGCAGCCAGAAGGTCCAGCAGGACGGCGTGGGGTCGTATTCGTAGACAAAGCAGATGTTGTCGGCTTCGGGATACCAGCTGCCATACTGGCATTCGTTAGGCGCGACGCTCCACCTGACCTTGCGGTCGGGCAGGTATTCCTCGATCCCGAAGACGCTGCCGAACTGCCGGTAGGTCACCGTCTTGCCGGTCACATGGGCTTCGAACTGATCGGCGGTGATCGGGGTTTCGGCGAAGGCTGGGGCGGCGAGGAGAAGGGCAAGGAGAGTTGCGCGCATCTACTCGTTCGCCTTCAGTCCGTTGCAGGGAAGCTTGTCCTTGCTGGCCACGACGTCAAGGAACAGCGTTTCGGCATCACCCGAGAAATCTGCGATGACCTTATCGTCGGTCCGCAGAAACCGCCAGCAGGCCGGTTCGTCAACACCCTGATAGTAAAAGCAGATATCTTCACCCTTTGGATACCAGAGTCCAGAGTAGCAACCGGCGGAACCGTCGCTCCACCGCACCTTGCGGCCCGGAAGGTATTCCTCGGTCCCGAATACGCCGCTTGCCGATCTATACGTCAGCGTCTTGCCGGTCGCAAAGGCGTCAAAGTCATCGGCGGTCATGCGGGTTTCGGCACCGGCGGGGGCGGCAAGTAGGATCGCAAGGGCGAGTGCAAGACGCATCATGTCAGACGCCCACGTCGGGGCCTGCGCAGGGCAGGGGGCCGCCGTCGCGTGAGGATTCAAGGATCTCCCACCCGCCGCCCTCGCCCATGTAGCGACCCCGGATCTTGCCGTTTTCCAGGAAGTACAGCCAGCAGGCGGGCGTCGGATCATTCTCGTATTCGAAGCAGATCTGGTCGTTTTTCTGGTACCAGACGCCGTAGATGCAGAGATCGCCCTCGAAGGCCCAGCGGACACGGCGGTCTTCCAGATACTCCTCGGTACCGAAAACCCCGCCGCCATAGTCGTAGGTGACGGTTTCGCCCACGGTGGCGGCGTCGAACTCACTCGCGTTCAGCGGGGTCTCGGCAAGGGACGGAGTGGCGGCAAGGATCAGGGGCAGGAGGAAGGCGCGCATCGGGGGCTCCGTTCGGGGTCCTGCGAGAGTGCCAGAGGTCGGAGCGGTTGGCCAGTCAAGCCGCCGTGTCTGCGGCGGTTTCCGGGGGTCTGGATTTCCGCCAGCGGGACAGATGCGGACCGACCGCGCGACGCCAGAGCCGGGGCGCGAGAGCGAGGGTGCAGGCAAAGGGCAAAGGCCAGGGCAGGCGGGGGGCGTCATCTGGCAGGCGCAGTGCGGGGAAGGGGCGGGACGGGTGGACGTGGTGGTCCGAATGGCGCGGGGCGTTCAGCATCATGGCCGAGGTGAACCAATGTGCGGTGTTCCAGCTGTGCGCGGGGCCGACGGGTTCCAGCTTGCCATCCGCCCGGCGGTCGCGGGTCAGGCCGTAGTGCTGGACGTAGTCGGAGAGGAGGATCTGGCTTTGGGCATGAAGTGCGAGGCCAGTCCAGGCCAGAACGCCGGGAAGGCCTGCGATCGTGGCGGCAAGGACAAGCGCGCCTAGGCCGCCCGCCAGGTAGACGACATAGGGGTTCAGGCCGAAATGGCTGGCGCGCTGGCGCAGGGCCCGCTCGGCCTCAAGACCCTGTCGGAAGCTGCCTTTCCAGGCGCGGGGGGCAAAGCGGTAGAAGCTTTCACCGTCGCGGGCCGTGTTGGGGTCATCGGTGCTGGCGACATGGCGGTGGTGCACAAGCCGGTGGGCGCTGGCATGCTGGCCAAAAAGGATCGCGGTGTAGACGGCGGCCCCGAGCCGGAACTGTTCGCGCCGGGGCCGGTGGATCAGCTCATGCGCGGCGGGGTGGCCGATCTGGCCGAGCCAGAGGCCAGCGGCGAAAAAGACAAGGACGCGCTGTCCGGGGGTAAGGCCGGAGGCTCCGGCGATGCCCCAGGTCGCGAGGGGGAGGAGAGCCAAAGCAGAAAGGCCGATGGCGACAAGGAGGACATCGGCGGCAGGAAACTCGGTCCCGTCGGACTGGCCCGCGGTCAGCGGGATGATCTGGTCGAGGATCAGCGTGAGAAACGCCATGTAGAGGAAGGCCGCCCAGAGCCAGAGCCCACCAAAGGCGAGGCCCAGCCCGATCAGGGGCAGGGGTGCCAGCGAGGCCACGACAAAGGCGGCAAGGGGCAGGGGGCGGGGAAGATCGGCTTGCGTGGCCATGGGGTCCGGTATTTCATTGCGCCGTGGGCCGGAGGGGGTGAGGGACAGCTTGGGCGATTTGATGGCATCCGCAACTGCCATAGTGTCGCTGGCGGCAGCTTTGGCCTATTGGGGACGCTTTGCCGCGTCCGAGGTCAAGGGGATTGTCGGGGCGGTGGTCAAGACGGCATCGACCGGGCTGCTGGCGGTGCTTTTGGTCACAGTGCCGGGTGGGGCGTGGTATTGGCTCATTCCGCTGGGTCTGGCGCTGGGCGCGCTGGGCGATCTGTTCCTGGCGCTGGACGGCGAGCGGGTCTTTCTGGCAGGGGTGGCGGCCTTTGGCCTGGGGCATCTGGCCTATGCGGGCGGGTTCCTGTTGCGGTCGGCGGAGATCGGGTTCGACGGGATCGGGATTGGCGAGGCGGTGATCTTGGGCGGGCTGATTTGTCTGCTGGTGTCGACCGAGGTCTGGCTGGCCCCGCGGACCGGAGCCTTGCGGGGGCCGGTTCGGGGCTATGTGGCGCTGATCGGGCTGATGGGACTGGCGGCGCTGCTGCTGCCTGCGCAGGCCGGGCAGGGGATTCTGCGGCTGGGGGCTGCGCTTTTCATCGCCTCGGACCTGATGCTGGCCTTGCAGCTGTTCGTCGTTCGCGATCCGGGGATGCGGCGCGGCCTCGCGCTGGCGCTGTGGCCAGCCTACTGGGGGGCGCAGGCGCTGATCGCCTGGGGGGCAGTCAGCTTCTGGCGGCTGGGTCCGGTCTGACGGCCTTCCCATGGGGGACCAAAGCGACTAGGTGAAGGAAAAGCTGGCCGGAAGGGGTGCGCCCATGTCGTTCTTCAAGAAGCTCAAGGAGCGGATGTTCCGGTCTTCGGACAAGATCAGCTCGGGGCTGGAGGCGCTGGTGGCGGACGGGAACGAGGGGCCGCGTACGCCGGACCCGGAGGTGCCACCGACCCTCCCGGAACTGCCCGAGCCCGCGGTGCCGGAGATCCCGGAGCCCGATCTGCCGGAACTGCCGGAGCCTGACGTGCCGGAGCCGGACCTGCCGATCCCCGAAGATCCGATGCCGATGGACCGGGGCGTCCTGACGACGATTGCGCGTCCGGCTGAGCCCGAGGCCGCCAAGCCCGGTCTTCTGGGCCGCCTGTTCGGCCGGACCGAGGAGCCCCGGCGTGTGCTGGACGACGCAATGCTGGAAAGCCTTGAGGAATTGCTGATCCAGGCCGACATGGGCGTGGATACGGCTGTGCGCGTCACCGCCAACATCGCCGAGGGGCGGTTCGGGCGGAAAGTGTCGACCCGGGAACTGCGGGGCGCGCTGGCGGCGGAGGTTACGCGGATCATGGAGCCGGTGGCGCGGCCGATGCCGATCTATCCGACAAAGCCGCAGGTGGTGCTGGTCGTGGGGGTAAACGGGTCGGGCAAGACAACGACCATCGGGAAGCTCGCCAGCCAGTTCAAGGCGGCGGGCAAGACGGTGGTCATTGCGGCGGGCGACACGTTCCGTGCGGCGGCGGTGGAGCAGTTGCAGATCTGGGGCAAGCGGGCCGGTGTTCCCGTGCTGACCGCGCCGGAAGGGTCGGACCCGGCGTCGCTGGCCTTCGACGCGCTGACGAAAGCGCGGGCCGATGGCGCGGACCTTCTGATGATCGATACGGCGGGGCGGTTGCAGAACCGGCAGGACCTGATGGAGGAGCTGGCTAAGATCGTCCGGGTGATCCGCAAGGTCGACCCAACCGCGCCGCACAATACGTTGCTGGTGCTGGACGCGACCACCGGCCAGAACGCCATCACGCAGGTCGATATCTTCCGCAAGATCGCCGATGTCTCGGGTCTGGTGATGACCAAGCTGGACGGCACCGCCAAGGGAGGCGTGCTGGTGGCGCTGGCCGACAAGTTCGGGCTGCCGATCCATGCCATCGGCGTCGGCGAACAGATCGACGACCTTGCCCCCTTCGATCCGGAGGAGTTTGCCCGCGCGCTGGTCGGGGCCGAGGGGTGATCCGGGCGGCGTTTCTGGCGCTGGTGCTGACGGGTCCTGCGGTGGCCGAGGGGCTGGCGGGGCAAGCGCTGTGTGCGGCGGTCTGGGCCAAAGTCGGCGAAGGACTGACAGGGCTGGGTCGGGTGGCGGCAGCGGCGGTGGGTCAGGACGGCGACTGGTGTGTGGCCGAGGGGCCGGTTCTGGACCTTGAGGGGCAGTATCTGCCCGACTGGCATATGGAGAGGCTGCGGTTTCGCGGCGCGGCGCTGGGCTGGATCGCAGATGGCTCGACCCTGCCCGAGGGGCTGGAGATCGTGGCGGAGGGTTTGCGCCTGGTCGTCCAGACCGGCAATCCTCAGATGGACTGGCTGTTTGCGGCGCAGTCCCATCCGAACCGGATCGACGCGGCGGGGGCCCTGTCCTGGGACCCGGCGGAGAAGGTCCTGCGTCTGGAGGGGTTGAGCATCGATTTTCCGGGCGAGAACCTTCTGGACCTGTCGGCCCGGGTGAAAGGGGTCGATCTATCTTCGACCGGGGCGATGCAGATGTCGGCGACCAGTTTTGCGCTGACCGAGGCAAACCTGGACATTACGACTCACGGGTTGTTCGAGGGATATCTTCTGATGGCCTTTGGTCCGATGGTGCTGCCAACCGAGGGTGACATGGATGCTGCGGCAGAGGCGATCCGGGCAGACCTGATGGCGCTGGTGGCCGATCTGCCGGAGACGAGTTTCTCGACCGACAGCAAGGTGGCGCTGGGCGCGCTGATCGGGGAATTGCCGAATCCCTCGGGCGCGTTGACCATCGCGCTGCGGTCTGAGGCCGGGATCGGCCCGACACGGTTGGGGGGCTATGCGATGACGGGCGTGCCCGAGACCATGGCGGATGCCGCGCCGCTGTTGAACGGGGTGACGGTGGATTTCGGCTGGACCCATGCAGATGCGCCTTAAACTGGGAATTGTGCTTGCGCTCGCGCTGGCGGGCCGGGTCGATGCGGATACGGCGCTGGATTGCCGGGAGCTTGGCACCATCTTTGCGGACTTGACGGGCTACAGTCTGACTCTGCCGCCTGCGCCGAACGTCGAGGGTTGGTGCGCGGCCGATGGCGCTGTCCTGCGGGCCGAAGGAAGGCCGAAGCTCACTGTAAAGCAGCTGCAACTGTCCGGGGCCGGGAGTGACGGGGCGTCGGAGACACTGTCGCTGGTCATCGAGGGCCTGCGGGTGATGCCGGGGTTGCGCGATCGGAATATGGACCCGCGCCTGCGGGCGGCGCTGCGGCTGCAGACCGTGGACGTGAGGCTGACGCTTCGGCAAGCCACGGGTTTTGACGGACTGGAGTTGCGGGACGGGGTGATCGCGCTGTCGGGCGGGACCGAGCTGCGGATCGAGGCTGATCTGAAGGGGGCTGGGTTCGGGGCGGGTAGCCTGCCCCTGTCGCTCCTGACCGCGCTGGACCTGGAGTGGAAGACGGACGGGCGGTTGCCACGCCCGGCGATGGAAGCTGCTGGCGAGCGGCTGGAAGAAGGGGCGACGGGCGACACGGCGGTGGCTTTGGCGCGGCAGGCGCTGCTGGCGGTGATCGGCAATCTGCCCGAGGACGCGCTGATCGGCGACACGGCACAGGAGCTTGTGGCCGTGGTCGAGGCCCTGCCGCAGGGGCGGGGCCGGATGGTGCTGGCCTTTGACGCAGAGGCCGGGATTGGGGCCGCACGGCTGGCGATTGCCGCCTTGTCGGATGATCCGACGGGACAGGCGGCGCTGGCGAAGCTGTTTGCGGGTACCGCGCTGTCGGTGGACTGGCAGCCCGGTATCGCCAATTGAGCGACTTCCTTCGGTCGATCGAAGGCACCCCGGCCGGGCATGACATGGCGTTGGCCTTGGCGCTGTTCGCCGCGGTGCTGCATGCCCTCTTCGGAGCGTTGCAGAAGGGGCGGCATGATCCCTGGCTTTCAAGGGCGGCCATCGACGCAAGCTATGGGGTGATCGCAGCACCCTTCGCGCTGTTCGTCGTGCCCTGGCCGGAACCCCACATGTGGCCGATCTTCGCGGGCGCGATCGTCATCCACATCGTCTACAAGGTCCTGCAGGCGATGACCTACACGCGCGGGGCCTTTACCGTGGTCTACCCGGTAGTGCGGGGAACGGGGCCGGTCTTCACGGTGATTGGGGCGGGGATCGTCTTTGGTGAGGTCTTCGCGCCCGGGCAATGGGCGGGGCTGGCCCTGCTGGTCGGCGGCATCCTGGGGCTGGCGGCCTGGAACCTTGTGCATGTCACGGTGGACCGGGCGACGATGGTGCCGGCGCTGGGGCTTGCAGCGCTGACCGGGGCGATGGTGGCGGTCTACACGACCTATGACGCCTACGGGATCCGGGCGACGGCGGACCCGTTCACCTTCCTCGCGTGGTTCTTCATGCTGGACGGGATCTTCATTCCGCTGGTGACGCAAACGCGCTGGCGGCAGCTTCCTGCCGTCGAGATTGTGCCCCTTCTCAAGCGGGGTGTATTGGGGGCCTTCGTTGCCTATTTCAGCTTTGGCTCGATCATGCTGGCCACGCGGCTGGACAAGGTGGGCGAGGCGGCAGTCCTGCGTGAAACCAGTACCGTGTTTGCCGCCTTGATCGGCTGGCTGGTTCTGGGCGAGAAGGTGGGGCCGGTCCGCGCGGGACTGATGGCAGTGATCGCGGTCGGCGCGGTCGTGATGGAATGGGCGGGATAGGCGATGGCGGAACGGAAGATCAACCCGATTCTCAAGCAGGTGCTGGAGCTGGGGCCGACTTTGGTCTTCTTCCTGATCTACATGCGGATCAAGGACGAGACCTACAATCTGGGCGGGACCGACTATTCTGGCTTCATTGTGGCGGCGCTGATCCTGGTGCCATTGCTTCTGGTTGCGATCCTGACGCTCTGGTTGTTGACGGGATCGATCAGCCGGATGCAGATCTTTGTCGCGGTGATGGTCGTGGTTTTCGGCGGGCTGACGGCCTGGTTCAATGACGAGCGGTTTTTCAAGATGAAGACGACCATCGTCTACGGGGTTTTCGCGGTGATCCTGGGCGCGGGCCTGATGCGGGGGAAAAGCCTGCTGCAATGGGTAATGGCAGAGGCTTTGCCCATGAAACCAGAGGGTTGGATGATCCTGACCCGCAGGCTGGCGCTGATGTTCGCGGCCCTTGCCGTGGCCAACGAAGTGATCTGGCGGACCCAGTCGACCGAGCTTTGGGTCAAGCTGGAGACCTTTGCGATGCCTGCGGCACTGTTTCTGTTTCTGATGCTGCAGTTCATGGCCCTGCAACGCTTCATGATCGAAGACCCGGAGAACGAGCCCTGACTGGGGGCACAGGAATGCCCCGCAACGGACCGGGTTCTGCCCCAGACCTGCCTTGAAGCGTGGCTAAACCCAAAGGTGAGCTTTAGGGAGTTCACCGATGCACCGCACACCGTTCGATCTGGTCCGCCTGTTCCTGAGCCTGTTCCAGGATCTGCCGCCGCTGTCCCGGTCGCTGTACCTGCCGGGTGCCGTGCTGCTGGTGGGATACCCGGTCCTTGCAGTGGCCTTCGGACCCGATCATGCGGGGCAGGCCTTCACGACCGCCTTCCTTGCAGCACTGGCCGTGCGGATCGCGATGGGCTTCGAGGGCATGGTGCGGCGGATGCTGACGCGGTATTCGGTGGCCCAGGCGACTTTCTTTGCGCTGGCTTTCGCGGGTCTGCCGCTTCTGGTGCTGGCACTGGCGGATGATCCCCTGTGGTGCCAGCGGATGCAGAGCATGTTCTATGTCGTGATCGGCGGCGTCTTCCTGCAGGACGTGCTGCACGGTCGCACTACGACCGCTGCAAGCTTCTGGCCGGATGCCGAAATGCGCGAGCATCTGCCGAACCTGACCCGGATGATGGTCGTCTACAACTTCGGCTTCCTGCTGATGAACGAAACCATGATCCGTGCCGTCGACGCGTCCTACTGGCTGATGTTCTGGGCTGTCCTGCCGATCATCGGACACACGGTACTGCGCGCCATGGTGCTGACCGTGATCAACCTGGACGACAGCGGCCGCAAGGCCTGATCCGAAAGGCGAACGCCCCCCCTTTACCGGAATTTCCCCCCAAGACCTTCCCCTCGAATACCTTTCAAAAGGGCGCCGCAAGGCGCCCTAATTTATGGCGCGAGGACGCAGGCGGTCTTCTTGACGTCGATGCAGCGCCGCAGCGCAGTCAGGACACCGGCCGGCGCGTTGGACAGCGGCAGGAAGCCCAGTTCCGACAGTTTGCGGGCATAGGTCTTGGACAGACCGGGATCGATGGCAAGTGCCGCCTCGTAATTGACATAGGCCGCATCCATCCGCCCCTGCGCCGCGTCGATGCGGGCCAGTGTGTCGTGCCAGACCGCCTCCATCCGCGCGCCGTCGGGGTTCTGCCGCATCCCTTCGGTCGCGGCATCGGCGTCGGCGGCCCGGCCTTCGGCCAGAAGCGCGCGGGCGTGCACGTTCACCGCGGCGAAGTTCTGCGGGAACCGCTGCAACAGCGCCTCGGCCTCGGCCGCAACCGTCGCAAGGTCGGCGAATTCGCCAAGGGCCATCAGGCGGCGGGCGAGGATGTCTTCCTCGATCGCCGGATTGCTGTCGGTGACGACACCGGGACGCAGCGCCTCATCCGCAGTGGCGACAAGGTCTTCGTGGCGTCCAAGGGCTGAAAGGGCAGCCAGCTTGTTGCGGTAGGCGTTTTGGTAGCCGGGGATAAGGGCAATGGCGGTGTCGAAGTAGCCAAGCGCTTCCTCTGCGCGGCCGAGGTCGATCAGGCAGCGGCCCTTGATTTCATGCGCATAGGCGTATTGCGGGTCAAGCCGCAGGGCGTTGTCGGCATCGTCAGAGCAGCGCTGGCCTTCGCGAAACTGCCACCAGGTTTCGGCCCGGTTGGCCCAGGCGGAAATGTAATCCTCGGCGGCAAGCGCGGCAGAGTAATGCGCGAGCGCCCCGGCCGTGTCGCCTTGATCATACCGGACATTGCCAAGCTCGACCCAGATCCAGGCGTCGGCGGCGTTGAAGGTCAGGGCTTGCTGGAGAGTCGCGGCGGCCTCGTCATAGCGGCCGAGCATCCGCTGCGCCTCGCCCTTCATCGCAAGCGCAAGGGCCGCGACCTCTTGTGAACCAGCGGCGCCGAAGGACTGATCGCAGAGGGTGATCTGCGTCTCATACTCGGCGGTGCGGTCTTCGCAGGTCTGCGCCAGAGCGGAGGGTGCGGAAACCAGGGCAGCAGGGACAAGGGCGGCGAGGACAAAAAGACAGCGCATGGGGGCCTGCAGCAAGGTCAGGAGATCGCCAGGCAGCGTCCCAGAGCCGGTCGCGAAAATCAAGTGCGTGCGGGTTTCGCGTCAGGCAGCCGGAAGGCCCGGGCCAAGGCCCATGCCGCGCGCGCCCATGATCAGGCGCGACCAACGGCGGCCGGGCCGGTGCAGGGGCAACGCGTGCGCCGCAAGGCTGCCGTCGATCAGCGCACGGTAAAGCCTGATGGTGCCGGGGCGCTGGTAGGGCGACCAATGGCAGATCCGGCGCGGCGGATCGGGCAGCGGATGGCCGAGGTCCGCCAGCGCCTGCAGCGTGCGGGGCTGGTCGATCCAGAGATCGTGCCAGTTGGCAAGGCTGTGCCCGAGGCCCTGACCGATCGAGGTGCGCAGGCCCAGATGGACGCCCCATTCGAAGAAGGCGTCGAAGAGGTCGTTCTCGCGGGTGGTGACGTTGATCACCTCGACGGCGCGACCCGCCGGGGTGTCAAGCGCCGCAAGTGCCCGTCCCCGCGTCTCGGCGGCGGCAAGAAGGATCATGCGGTCGATGTGGCCCGGCGGCAGCAGCGACAAGGCGGACAGGGCGACCCGTGCGCCCATCGAATGCGCGATGACCTGGATCGGGCGTCCGGTTTCGTCATGGACCAGCCGGGCGATCTCGGCCAGGGCGGGGCCGGTCCATCCGGCCCGCAGATGCGCGCGCCAGGGATCGCATTTCGCGTGCCAGGCCAGCGCGATGCCAAGGGCCGAGCGTCCGTCGAGCCCCAGATGCCGGGGCCAGCTGATCGCGCGCCGGTCGCCGGCAGGCGGGTCGAGCGACAGGATCGAGCCATGCGGGCAGTCGTGCGCAATGCCGGGTGCGTAACGCCAGCCGTGGATCATCACGACGACCGGTGCAGCTTCGGGCAGCGCTGCGAGTTTGCGCCGCAGCCGGTCACGGTCCAGCCGGAGGCCCTGGGGGTCAGCATCGGCGCGGATCGGGCGGGGATCGTCGGTCATTGCCTGTCGACCACTACTGCTTGTGTCGCCCTGTCTTGCCGCGCTGCGGAAACGGGGCCGTGACGCCGTCGTGACAGGTCCGTGACGCACCAGATGTTGTGGCGGGTTGACCACACCCCTTGCGCGGCGTATTGAGGCCGTCGTGGCGATTTGTCCTCCGGATTGCGGGCCACGTTAAACAAGCCGCTAAAGAGGTGAAGGGCGTTGCCCCGGCACCTTTTGGTTGTCCGGGGCTTTTTTATTGGCCGGGGGGCCGCGCAGATGACGAAGGACTGGAAGACCCGCACTCAGCTGGTGCACGAAGGCAGCCGCCGCAGCCAGTATGGCGAGATGGCCGAAGCGATCTTCCTGACGCAGGGGTTTGTCTATCCCACCGCCGAAGCGGCGGAAGCGCGCTTTGTGAAGGCGGGCGAGGACGAGTTCATCTATGCCCGCTATGGCAACCCGACCACCCGGATGTTCGAGGAACGCATCGCGGCGCTGGAGGGGACGGAGGACGCCTTTGCCACCGCCAGCGGCATGGCGGCGGTGTCGGGGGCGCTGATGTCGCTGGTGCGGGCGGGGGACCATGTTGTCAGCGCGCGGGCGCTGTTCGGGTCGTGCCTCTATGTACTGGAAGAGGTGCTGCAGAAGTTCGGGGTGAAGGTCACCTTCGTCGATGGCGCGGACCTGGACCAGTGGCGCAAGGCCGTGACACCCGGCACCAAGGCGGTGTTCTTCGAGTCGATGTCGAACCCAACGCTGGAACTGGTGGATATCCGCAGCGTGTCCGAGATCGCCCACAAGGCCGGGGCCATCGTGATCTGCGATAACGTTTTCGCGACGCCGATCTTTTCCCGCGCGGTCGAACAGGGCGCGGATGTGGTGGTCTATTCCACGACAAAGCACATCGACGGGCAGGGGCGGGCGCTGGGGGGCGTGGTTTGTGCCACGCGCGAGTTCATCCGCAAGACGCTTGAGCCCTACATGAAGCATACCGGAGGCTCGATGAGCCCCTTCACCGCCTGGATGCATCTGAACGGCATGGCGACGCTGGATCTGCGCTGCCGGGCGATGGCGGATGCGGCGATGACCGTGGCGCGGGCGCTGGAGGCGCATCCGAAGGTCACCAAGGTGATCTATCCGGGGCTGGCGAGCCACCCGCAGCATGCTTTGGCGATGGCGCAGATGGGTTCGGGCGGGACGCTGGTGACCTTCGAAGTGGCGGGCGGGAAAGAGTCGGCATTCCGCTTCATGAACGCGCTGGAGATCGCGAAGATTTCCAACAACCTTGGCGACGCGAAGACCATTGCGACGCATCCGGCGACGACGACTCACCAGCGTTTGCCGCAGGACCAGAAGGACGCACTGGGGATCACGCCGGGGCTGATCCGGCTGTCGCTGGGTCTGGAGGACCCGGACGATCTGGTGGCGGATCTGGAGCGGGCGCTTTCGGAGGCGTGAAGGTCGCAATAGGTGCTTGCGTTAGGCGGCGGAATGCCTATCTGATGGGGGCCTGCCTCGGACCAGGGTGATCCGGTGGCGGTGCCCCTGCGTAGTATATTCCGGAAATTGACGGCTTGGCCCAAGGGCCCGCCCGAACCGAAAGGACCTGCCCGATGAACATCCATACCCCCGATCTCGACCGTCTTCCCTCGCGCGAAGAGGCCGAAGCGGCGCTGGCCGTGCTGCGCCAATGGGCAGGCAAGTCCTCGGACGAAGACATTGCAAAGCTGGATTCCGCCGTGGGCTGGCTGTTGCCGGGGCAGGGCTATCCGGCGCTGTCGCGCGACTACCCGTCGGCGTTCCGCCCCGATGCGGCCTATCTTAGGTCGCTGCCTGACCTGCAGAACGGGCCGTCCAGCCTGATCCGGGGTGCCAAGTCGCGCATCCAGCATGTCGGCATTTCCAATTTCCGCCTGCCGGTGCGCTTTGCCACCCGGGACGGCGCGCCGGTGCAGTTGGAAACCAGCGTGACGGGCACTGTCAGTCTGGAGGCCGAGAAGAAGGGCATCAACATGAGCCGCATCATGCGGTCGTTCTATGCCCATGCCGAGAAGGCGTTTTCGTTCGGCGTGATTGAGGCGGCGCTGGATGACTATAAGGCCGACCTTGGCAGCTTTGATGCCCGCATCCAGATGCGGCTGTCGTTCCCGATGCAGCTGAAATCGCTGCGCTCGGGCCTGTCGGGCTGGCAGTATTACGACATCGCGCTGGAACTGGTCGAGGTGGCCGGGGTCCGCAAGCGGATCGTGCATCTGGATTATGTCTACAGCTCGACCTGCCCCTGCAGCCTGGAGCTGTCGGAACATGCCCGCACCACGCGGGGGCAGTTGGCGACACCGCATTCGCAGCGGTCTGTGGCGCGTCTGTCGGTGGTGCTGACTGGCGAGATGGCGCTGGAGGATCTGGTGGAACGGGCCCGCGCTGCGGTTGTCACCGAGACGCAAGTCATGGTGAAGCGCGAGGACGAGCAGGCGTTTGCGGAACTGAACGCGGCGAACCCGATCTTCGTGGAGGATGCCGCGCGGCTGTTCTGCGAGGCGCTGCGGGCTGACAGCCGGATCGGCGATTTCCGGGTGGTCGCAAGCCATCAGGAGTCCCTGCACAGCCACGACGCGATCAGCCTGTTGACCGAGGGCGAGACCTTCGCGGCCGAAAGCCTGGACCCGCACCTGTTCCAGACGCTGATCCACGCGCGCTGAGACGATTGACCAAAGGCGCGGGGCCGCGTAGCCATGCCCGACCATGGTAGACTTCCGCCCCGTCGCCTACATCATCGGCCGCATCCTGATCGTGCTGGCAATCCTGATGCTGGCCCCCGCCATCATCGACTGGCGGGCGGGGCTGGCGAACGGCTATGATTTTCTGGCCAGTGCCGCGCTGACAGGGGTTGTCGGCGCGGCGCTGACGCTGTCCACAGGAAATGCGCTTGGCCGGGCGCTGGATACCCGGCAGGCCTATCTTCTGACAGCGGCAATCTGGCTGCTGGTCCCCTTTTTCGGGGCATTGCCGTTCTGGATCGGTGCGCCCGGTCTCAGCCTGCAATATGCCTACTTCGAGGCGGTCTCGGGCATCACCACCACCGGGGCCACGGTGATTTTCGGGCTGGAGGATCTGCCAGCGGGGATGAACCTTTGGCGGGGCATGCTGAACTGGCTGGGGGGGCTGGGCATCGCGTTCATCGCGATGATCTTCCTGCCACTGATGCGTGTCGGCGGGATGCAGTTCTTTCGCACGGAAGGGTTCGATACCTTCGGCAAGGCCCTGCCACGCGCGACCGACATCGCCCGACAGCTTCTGTTCGTCTATACGGGGCTTACTGTCGCTTGCATTGCGACCTACTCGGCCATCGGCATGACCACGCTGGATGCGGTCGTCGGGGGCTTTGCCACGATTGCCACGGGCGGCTTCTTCCCGGCTGACGTCTCGTTCAACAAGTATGTCGGCGCGGGTGAGTATTTCGGGGCGCTGTTCATGATCCTCGGCAGTCTGCCCTACATTCGCTATGTGCAACTGGTGAACGGATCCGCCTTGCCGCTGTGGCGGGACAGCCAGGTCCGGGCCTATCTGCGCTGGCTGGCCTATGCGGTGCTGACGGTGACCGTCTGGCGGGTCTGGACCACGGGCGAGCCGGTCGAGCCGGTGTTCCGCGAGGCCTTGTTCAACCTGACCTCTATCATGTCCTCGACCGGGTTCTTCTCGGGGAGTTTCCCGGTCTGGGGCGGCTACATGCTGGTGGTGGCCTTCGTGATCGGCGTCGTCGGGGCCTGTTCCGGCTCATCTGCCGCCGGGCTTTCGGTCTTCCGGGTGCAACTGGTTGTCGCGGTCTTGAAGCGCGAGATCCGGCGGATCGGCAACCCTTCCGCGGTCGATCCGATCCGCTATGACGGCCGTCCGGTCGAGGATGATGTGCTGAATGCGCTGATCCTCTTCGTGTCGAGCTTTATCCTGATCCTTGGAACGATGAGCGTGGCGATGACCCTTCTGGGGGTCGATACGGTATCCGCCCTGTTTGCAGTCTGGACCGCGCTGGGAAATATCGGCTACGGCTTCGGCCCGCTGGTCGAGCGGACCGGGACCTTCATCGACTTTCCGCCCGGTGCGATCGCGATCATGACCCTGTGCATGATCCTTGGTCGTCTTGGGTTGCTGGCGATCCTGGTGATGGTCTTGCCAAGCTTCTGGCGAAGCTAGGCCTATTCCCAGCAGGAGACGAGCACGGTGATGCCGTTGGCCATGTCCGCCATCGCAGCGGGGGTCAGCGGGTCGGACGGCGCAGCGGACTGGGTCGTGACCCCGGTCGGGGTCAGAAGCCGGGCGATCTCGGACGCGGACAGCGCAAAGGCCACGCCTGCGGGCATCTGCTTGCCGCCCTGCGGGCCTGCGGGCAGAAGCATGCCGAGAACCGCGCCCTGGCCATCCAGCACCGCGCCTCCGGCATCGCCGGGCAGGGATTGCAGGGCGAGACGGGTCAGGCCAGCCTCGCCATTCAGGCCGGTCATGTCTTCCAGCGTGCCGAAGGTGATGACCGGTGCGGGCAGGCGGTCTTCGTAGGAATAGCCGGGAACGCTGACTTCGCTGCCCAGACGTGGCGAGGACGCGGCCAGCCCCGCGACGGCGCGGGGGGCAAGCGGGGATTTCGGTGTCAGCAGGGCGAGGCCGCTGGCGGCATCCGAAAGGGACACGTTGGCCTCGGTGTCGCGGTCGATGGTGACCCGGGTGCAACCGTCAACGGCCTCGACCGTGGTCAGGACCGCACCTTGCGGGTTGATGAAGAACCCGGTGCGGCTGAGCCGGGGTTTGCGGACCTCCAGCCCCGACAGAAGCCCGGCGCGGGTTTCTGCGCCCATCACCGCCATGCCGGGGTCGAGCACGCCCTCGCCATCGGGCGAGAAGCTGTCCTCGATCACCTTGATGATCCGGGCGTCGCGGGCCTCGTTTCCGGGGGAGGAGATCAGCATCCAGCCCTTGATCCGGCTGCCCTTCAACTCGGCAAAGACAGTGGTGTCGGCCTTGGCCGAGGTGCCCCGGATGCGGAAGCTTTTGTCGCCCCGGTCGCGCGGACCGTCCAGCGGGACAGAATCGAGCGTCTGCAGCACATCGTAGAGCCCGTAAAGCGCCGCCTGATCGCCCGGCTGCGAGATCAGGATGATGCGCGGCGCGGTGTCGGATTTGGCGCGATAGTGGACGAAGGGTGGCTCATAGTGGTCGAACTCCACCAGACCCATGGGCAGGGTGACGGTGATGCCGGATTCCGGCTCGACGACTTCAGTGAAGCCGAAGGTGGCCAGCTCGCCCTTCCAGGCGTCCAGAAGTGCCCGGCGCTGGCGGGTGGTGAGGATGCCGGTGGGTTCCACCATGCCCTGCGCCTCTTGCCATGCGGCCATCGAATTGCGGGTCCCGGGGCCGAAGGCACCGTCGATGCCGCTGGAATAGAAGCCGAACCATTGGAGCGCGGTCTGAAGATCCTTGCGGTCCTCTGGGGTGAGAAGTGCTTCGCTGTCGCGGGCCTCGGCGCGGTCTTCGTCCGGGGCCTCTGCAGGTTCGAGTGCTGCTGCATCCTCGGGCGCAGCCTCGGGGGCGGCGTCGGTCGTCGGCAGGGGTGTCAGCGCGGCCGCACCTTCGGGCCAGATCTGACCTTCGTAACCCAGACCGTCAGAGATGAAGCTGTCGGACGGGATCTGCCCCTCGCGCTTCAGCGCGCCAAGCCGGATCGGGGCTTCGTCGGCGGGGTAGGGGCCAAGGACCACGGCGAACCAGCCAGAGCCAAGTGCAAAGCCTGCGGTGTCCGGAAACAGGGTCGCATAGGCGCGGGCGCGGTCGAGGGTCGTCTCAAGGTCGGGATGGGCTTCGACCTGCAGCCAGACCTGGGGTTCCTGCGCGGCGGCCCGGTCCAGAGGGGCCAGGATCAGGGCGGACAAAAACAGGGCAACCAGCGCAACGGGTCTGAACATGTACAGGTCCTGAAGAGGAGTTCCGGGTTGGCCGACATTAGCCAAGGAGCGCGCGGCGGCAAGGGCGAAACCGGTCACGCTTGCGCCAACTCTTTCCGGAATTGACCCTGTGCCGCCCAGTCGGTAGGGAGTGCGCGACCCTCTCCCCTGTCCAATGCCCCCGCCCGAGGCTGCCCATGTCCGACGTCACGACCACGCCGAGAAGCTTTCAGGAGATCATCCTGCGGCTGCAGACCTACTGGGCGGCGCAGGGCTGTGCGGTCCTGCAACCCTATGACATGGAAGTGGGCGCGGGCACGTTCCACCCTGCGACGACGCTGCGGTCCTTGGGAACCAAGCCCTGGGCTGCGGCCTATGTCCAGCCCTCGCGCCGCCCCACGGACGGGCGCTATGGCGAGAACCCCAATCGGTTGCAGCACTATTACCAGTTCCAGGTGATCATCAAACCGTCGCCGCCCGATCTGCAGGACCTGTATCTGGGGTCCTTGCGCGCCATCGGCATCGACCTTGGCCTGCACGACATCCGCTTTGTCGAGGATGACTGGGAAAGCCCGACGCTGGGCGCCTGGGGCCTGGGCTGGGAGGTCTGGTGCGACGGGATGGAGGTCAGCCAGTTCACCTACTTCCAGCAGGTTGGCGGGCATGACTGCAAGCCGGTCTCGGGCGAGCTGACCTACGGGCTGGAACGCCTGGCCATGTATGTGATGGGCATCGACCATGTGATGGACATGCCTTTCAACGATCCGCAGTCGCCGATCCCGTTGAAATACGGCGATATCTTCCGTCAGACCGAAGAAGAATACAGCCGCCACAACTTTGACGGGGCCTCGACCGAGATGCTGTTCCAGCACTTCAAGGACGCCGAGGCTGAATGTGCGCGTTTGCTCGCCTTTGACCCCGACGACCCGAAGTCGGGCAAGCGGATCATCATGGCGCATCCGGCCTATGACCAGACGATCAAGGCGAGCCACCTTTTCAACCTTCTGGACGCGCGGGGGGTGATTTCGGTCACGGAACGGCAGGCCTATATCGGCCGGGTGCGGGCGCTGGCCAAGCTCTGCGCCGATGCCTTCCGGCAGACCGAAGCGGGGGCGGATCAGTGAATGCGGGCAAGCTTATCGTGGGGGCCATCGTGATCGTTGCCGCCGTCGCGGGCGTTTTCCTGTGGTACACTGCGGAAAGGGCCTTCTATGACGAAGTGGCCTTCCAGCCCGGCGCTGAAATTCGGCTGGTGCCGCTGACCTCGGACCAGCCCGAGGCCATCGTCGTGACCGGGATCGAGGGGATCGACGCGGACAGCTCTCCCATCAAGTTCCGGGCCTGCTTTACCACGCCCCTGTCCCTAGGGATGCTGACTGAGACCTATCGGGATTACCCGAAGGCCGAGCCTTTGGTCGCGCCGCGCGGGTTCGACTGCTTTGACGCCGAAGCCATCGGCCGCGCGCTGGAAACCGGCGAGGCGCTGGCCTTCCTGTCCGAGCCCGACATCCACCCCGGCGTTGATCGCGTCGTCGCGGTCTTCGGCGATGGCCGCGCCTTTGCCTGGCATCAGCTGAACGGCAGCCTTGGGGAGTAGCATGGCCGAGGCCGAGGATCCCCTGCGGAAGCTGAAGCGCCGTCACAAGCGCGACCTGCGCTATGCGCGGGCCGAGGGCATGCTGCAGGGCGTGGTCTCGATGCTGCGGCCCGGGGACGTGGCGGTCGATTGCGGGGCGAACCGGGGGGATGTGACCGCGCTTCTTGCCTCCAGCGGGGCCGAGGTTCATGCTTTCGAGCCTGACCCCTACAATCTTGAGAAACTGACCGAACGGTTTGCCGGGGCCGCGAATGTGCATCTGCATGCGGCTGCTGTCGGCACAGGGGTTGGCACGATCCGGCTGATGCGCGCGGCGAACTGGGAGGCGAACCCGGAGCTTGCGTCTGTGAAAAGCACCGTCGTCGCAGGCGGCCAGAACATCGCCGAGGGCGAGGGGATCGAGGTCGCGCTGATCGACTTCCCGGCCTTTCTGCGCGGCCTTGTCGCGGCTCATGGCCGGGTGGCCTTCGTCAAGATGGACATCGAGGGGGCCGAACTGGACCTTCTGGACGCCATGCTGGGGCAGGGGCTCTTCGACCAGATCCAGCTGACCGTTGCCGAAACCCATGAACGCAAGTTCAAGGACCTGCGCCCCCGCTTTGCCGCGCTGCGCGACGCTGTGGCCGCTGCCTACCCGCCGACCCGTGTCAATCTCGACTGGATTTGATCTCAGGAACCCTGACCGATGCCCGACCTTCTGATCGAACTCTTTTCCGAGGAAATCCCGGCCCGGATGCAAGCCCGCGCCCGCGAGGATCTGCGGAAGCTGGTGACCGACGGGCTGGTCGAGGCCGGGCTGACCTACGCCAGCGCCGGGGCGTTTTCGACGCCGCGTCGGCTGGTGCTGTCGGTGGAGGGACTGACGGCAGAGAGCCGCCCGGTGCGCGAGGAACGGAAGGGGCCGTCGACTTCTGCCCCCGCGCAGGCGGTGGAGGGGTTTCTGCGGTCGACCGGCCTGACGCTGGAGCAGCTGGAACGCCGCGCGGACAAGAAGGGTGAGACCTTCTATGCCGTGATGGAAAAGCCCGGTCGGGCTGCGGCAGTGATCGTGGCCGAGGTGCTGGACGCGGTGATCCGCGCTTTCCCCTGGCCGAAGTCGATGCGCTGGGGCAACGGCACGTTGCGCTGGGTGCGGCCCTTGCAGTCGATCATTTGCCTGTTGTCCGATGAAACCGGCGCGCATGTCGTGCCGCTGACGGTGGACGGGATCGTTGCGGGCAACGTGACCGAAGGCCACCGTTTCATGGGCAACGGGCGGTTCACCGTCCATGGCTTCGACGACTATGTCGTGAAGCTGAAGCGCGCGAAGGTCGTGCTGGACACGGCGGAACGCGAGGCCGCGATCTGGCAGGGCGCGCAGAACCTGGCCTTTGCGGCGGGGATGGAGGTCGTGGCGGACCCCGGGTTGCTGACCGAGGTCGCGGGGCTGGTCGAATGGCCGGTGCCGCTGATGGGGCGGATTGCGGACCAGTTCCTGGCCCTGCCGCCCGAGGTGCTGCAGACCTCGATGAAAGAACACCAGAAGTTCTTCTCGGTCCGGAACCCGAAGACCGGGCGGATCGAGGGGTTTGTCACGGTCGCGAATATTGAGGCCGCGGACGGTGGCGAAGTGATCCTGAAGGGTAACCAGAAGGTGCTGGCCGCGCGGCTATCCGACGCGAAGTTCTTCTGGGAGAACGACTTGCGGGTCGCCAAGGCCGGGATGGGCGAGTGGGTGGAGGGGCTGAAGGCGGTCACCTTCCACAACAAGCTCGGGTCGCAGGCGGACCGGATCGACCGGATCGCGGCTTTGGCGCGGGAGATTGCGCCGCTGGTGGGTGCGGATGCTGGGGACGCCGAACGCGCGGCGCGACTGGCGAAGCTGGACCTGCGCTCGGCGATGGTCGGCGAGTTCCCGGAGTTGCAGGGCGTGATGGGGCGTTATTACGCGCTGGAGGCTGGGGAGAAGGCTTCCGTGGCGGATGCGGCGCGGGACCACTGGCGGCCGAAGGGGGAGAGTGACTCGGTCCCAACCGAGCCGGTGTCGGTCGCCGTGGCGCTGGCCGACAAGATCGACACTCTGACCGGGTTCTGGGCGATTGACGAGAAGCCGACGGGGTCGAAGGACCCGTTCGCCCTGCGGCGGGCGGCGTTGGGGGTCGTGCGGTTGGTGTTGGGTAATGGGGTGCGGATGAATCTACTATCTGGTCCCTTCCGAAAAGGTGCGGAGGTTATCGGTGCCAGAGAAGGTGGCTACGCGGACATCAATGAGATGCTCTCCTTCTTCCACGACCGCCTCAAGGTCTACCTCAAGGACCAGGGCGTCCGGCACGACATCATCGACGCCTGCCTCGCCATGCCGGGGAACGATGACCTGACGCTGCTCGTCAAGCGGGCCACGGCGCTGTCGGAGGTGCTGAAGACCGAGGACGGGGCGAACCTGTTGCAAGGCTACAAGCGCGCGGCGAATACCCTGTCTCAGGCCGAAGCGAAGGACGGGGTTGAGTACTCCTACGGGGCGGAGCTGAAGTTCGCCGAGACCGACGAGGAACGCGCGCTGTTTGCGGCGCTCGACCGGGCCGAGGCGACGATCACCCCCGCCATGCAGGCCGAGGATTTCGGCACCGCGATGGCCGCGATGGCTTCCCTTCGCGCCCCGATCGATGCCTTCTTCACTGCCGTGCAGGTCAACAGCGACAACCAGATCGTGCGGCGCAACCGGCTGAACCTTCTGCACCGGATCCGCGCCATCTGTTCCGGCGTCGCCGATCTGGGCCGCATCGAGGGCTGAAAGCGCCCAAAGAATCGTCATCAGACTGACATGTCACGCTTGCGCGACAGGGCTTTCGGCGTATTCTGCACCTGAACATAAAGGTGCTGCAGTGCAGAAACACGACCCGGTCGCAGAGTTTGCCCAGATCTCGCCCTCGGCGCAGATCGCGACGGCAACTCATGGCTGGCGGGCGAAATGCCTGCAGCGGCTGGTCCGGCTGGAGCTTCCCGTGCCGAAGTCCGTGGCATTGCCCACCTCGACCGTGCGCGCCATCGCGGCGGGGCATGGGGTGGATGCCATTGGAATTCTGGACAATTTCGGCGACGGTCCGTTGATTTCCGTGCGGCCCAGCCCGGCGAACCCCGATTGGGGCGGCCCGGCGACGATCCTGAACATCGGGCTGAACGCCAAGCGCCATGCGCGCCTTGCCGAAACCCATGGCGAGGCGGCGGCGGATGCGCTGTATCTGCGGTTCGTGCAGGCCTATGCGATCCACGTCGCGCGGCTGGACCCAGAGGTTTTCGACGGGCTGAAGCCCGGTCCCGGCGCCCTGCGCGAAGCGCTGCGCGAGTATGAGGTCGAAACCGACGAGCCTTTCCCGCAGGACGCGGGCAAGCAGCTGTCGGAAGTGCTGCGGTCGATGGCGCGGGCCTGGGAGGGCACTTCGGCCCGGCTTCTGCGCCAGGCCAAGGGCGCGCCCGAAGAGGCGGCGCTGGGGCTTGTCGTGCAGGAAATGGCGCAGGGGATCGGGCAGGGGATCTCGGGCTCGGGCGTGATCCAGTTCGTCGATCCGGTCACCGGTCAGCCGCAGGTCACCGGGCGCTATCTGGGCCAAAGCCAGGGCCGGGACGCGCTGAAGACGACCGAGGCGCTGTATCTGACGCGCGACCCGCGGGGGCCGTCGCTGGAAGACATCGCGCCCGAGCTTTTCGCCACGCTGGTCGACTATGGTGCGATCTGCCGTGCCCGCCTGCGCGAGGAAATGCAGATCGAGTTCACGATCGAAGACGGGCGTCTGGCGGTTCTGGACGCGGTCAAGGTGCAACGGTCGGTCCGGGCGGGCTTGCGGATTGCGGTGGCCCTTGCGGAAGACGGGGTGATCCCGCGCAACGAGGCGGTGCTGCGCGTCGAACCCCGCGCCCTGTCAGAGCTTCTGCACCACCAGGTCGATCCGCGCGGCGAGCGCGATGTGATCGCCCGGGGGATCGCGGCCTCGCCCGGTGCGGCGACGGGCAAGCTGGTGTTTTCCTCGGCTGCAGCCCAGGCCAGTGCCTCCAAGGGCGAGCCTTGCATTCTGGTCCGCCGCGAAACCTCGCCCGAGGATATTCGCGGCATGCATTCCTCGGCTGCCGTGCTGACCGAACGGGGCGGCATGACCAGCCATGCGGCGGTGATCGCGCGCGGGCTGGGGCTGCCTTGTGTGGTGGGCGCGTCCGAGCTGCGGCTGGATGCGCGCGACAAGAAGCTGACCACCGCCGATGGACGGGTGTTCCGCGAGGGCGATGTGGTGACGCTGGACGGGTCGAAGGGCGAGGCGCTGGCGGGTGCGGCGGAAATGCTGCCGCCTGCGCTGGACGACAGTTTCCGCAGGCTTCTGGCCTGGGCCGACGAGGTGCGCGACATCGGCGTGCGGGCGAATGCGGACACGCCGGCGGATGCCGAGACCGCGCGGAAGTTCGAGGCGCAGGGGATCGGCTTGTGCCGGACCGAGCATATGTTCTTCGACGAGGATCGTCTGGTGGTGATGCGCGAGATGATCTTCGCCGACACGCCGGGCGACCGCGCGGCGGCCTTGGCGCGGCTTTTGCCGATGCAGCGCGCGGACTTCGTGCAGCTCTTTGAAATCATGCAGGGTTTGCCGGTCTGCATCCGCCTGTTCGACCCGCCCCTGCACGAATTCCTGCCCTCGGACCGCGAGGGTCTGCGCGATCTGGCGGAAGCGCTGGACCGGCCTTTGTCCGAAGTCACCCGCCGCGCCGAGGCGCTGACCGAGGTGAACCCGATGCTGGGCATGCGGGGGGTGCGGCTGGGCGTGGTCCTGCCGGAAATCTACGACATGCAGGCGCAGGCGATCTTTGAAGCGACGCTGGAATCGGCCCGGCGCGGGGCCCCGGTCGTGCCGGAGATCATGATCCCGCTGGTGTCCGCCCGTCGTGAAGTCGAGCTGGTGAAGACCCGGATCGACGCGGTCGCGGCCATGGTCCGCACCAAGGAGGGTGCGGGATTTGACTACAAGCTGGGCGTGATGGTCGAAACTCCGCGGGCCGCGCTGCGTGCCGGAGAGATCGCGCAGCATGCAGCCTTCCTGTCCTTCGGGACCAACGACCTGACGCAGATGACCTATGGCCTGTCGCGCGACGACGCGGGGCGGTTCATGAACACCTATGTCCGGCTGGGGGTTTTCCCCGAGGACCCGTTCCACATCCTCGACATCGACGGGGTCGGGGAGTTGCTGCTCATCGGGGCCGAGCGGGGCCGTAAGACACGGAAAGACCTGACGCTTTCGATCTGCGGCGAACATGGTGGCAACCCGGAATCCATCGATTTCTGCCGCCGCGCCGGGTTCGACTATGTGTCCTGTTCACCCTATCGGGTGCCGATGGCGCGACTGGCCGCAGCGCACCTCGCGTTGCGCGATCGTAAAGAAATCGTTTAAATACAAGGAATTGTAAGGATTTCTTAAGGGAATCCGCCGGTTTTCGGCGGTATTTCGCTTATGCAGCATTGATTTCCGTGGCAATTCCGCAACAGCGGTGGACCCCCCGGATGGCTTCCCCTACCTCCCCGCCAGCTTGCCAAGGCGGGGGAACTTCCGCCAGACACCAAAGACGGAAGAGCAGAATGAAACGCAACCTTGCGACCTTCGCGCTGGCGATGGCTTTGGCGGCCACGTCCGCCACAGCCGATGCCAGCTGGACCTCGGCCATGTTCGGCCTGCAGCCCGCCTCCTTCGCGCCAAAGCTGGAGCGACTGCCCGCGCCCAACCTTGACGCGGCCGTGGCGCCTGCAGACGGGTTGACGGAAGCCTGGCTTCTGGCCCAGCCCGCCCCGGACGGCGATGCGGAATGGCAGTGCCTGACCGAGGCGCTGTACTTCGAGGCACGGGGCGAAAGCCTTGAGGGTCAGATTGCAGTCGCCGAAGTGATCCTGAACCGGGTCGACAGCCCGCTGTACCCCCGCACGGTCTGTGGCGTGGTCAAGCAGCGCGGCGGCGGCGGCTGTCAGTTTTCCTATGTCTGCACCGGCAAGAAGAAGATGCGTGAGAAGTCCGCGGCTGATCTGGCGGGCCGCATTGCCCGCGCCATGCTGGACGGCGCGCCCCGCCTGCTGACCGAAGGGGCCACGCATTTCCACACCCGTGGGGTCAAACCGTCGTGGTCGAAGCGGTTCGCGAAGACCGCGGCTATCGGCTCGCATCTCTTTTATCGCCAGCCCGGCGCAAAGGGCTGATGTCGCCAATCACTGCTGCCGCGACGCCTTATCGCTTGGCCCGCGCGCGCTGCGTGATATGAGGGGCCGAACGGCGGAGGACCCTTCATGAGCGACATCGAGCTGGCCTTCGCCCATCCCGAAGACCGGGCCGAGGCTTCGGCGGGCGCCGTGCCGCGCGACCGGATCAGTCTGCGCGACCACGTGGTCGAGGCCGATATCGGTGCCTTCCAGAAGGAACGCGGCCACAAGCAGCGCCTGCGCTTCAACGTCGTGGTCGAGGTCCGCCCTGTGACCGAACCCCTGGAAGATGACGTTGACCGCATCCTGTCCTATGACCGGATCACGGAATCCATCGCCGCCGAACTGGCGGCGGAACGTCTGAACCTGCTGGAGACGCTGTCCGAACGAGTCGCCGAACGCATTCTGGCCGAACCCGCGGCGATGCGGGTTTTCATCCGGATCGAGAAGCTGGACATCGGCCCCTATGCTCTTGGCGTCGAAATCGTGCGCTCGCGGGCCGAACGCCCGGTGCAGCGGTCCGGGGCCGAGGGGATGGAAGCGGTGCATCCGCTGGTGGTCTTCCTGGACAACGCGACGATCCATGCACCGGACCTCTCAGCACGGCTGGATGCACTCTTGGCCGAGGGGCTGCCGCTGATCCTGACTGTTGGTCTCCCGGACCTGCCCCGCCCGGTGACCGGCCACAAGCCGACCCAGCGCCGGGTGGACCTTCTGGCCATCGAGCAGAATGCCTGGACCCTTGCTGCGCGGGATGCGCGCTGCGTGGTGGTGGCGACGCGGACCGAGATCGACTGGGCGATGAAGCGCGGGCAGACAGTGGTCTGGGCGCCGTCGAAGCTCGTGCTGGACGCAGTGGACGGGCCGAAGGGCAGCGATCCGGTGGGTCTGGCGCTTTGGCTGGCGGAAACCATGTCGGCCACCGCGCTGGTCGTTCACGGCGAGGTTGCAGTTCCGGCAGGAAGCCGCGTCCCGGTGAAGCGCGCCTGACGCTTCCCCCTTGAAAAGGGCTTTGGCTTCGGCCAATCCGAAACCATGGAGTATTTCCGCCCCATCGCGATGACCGATCCCGCCCGTCCGGCGGGGGCCGTGGTACTTGCCGCTGGCTGGTGCTGGTTCGACCGGGTCGAGGTTCTGTCGCGGGCAGCACCGTCGCGGATGATCGCGGCCTCCGAGGTGCCCGGGCCGGTCCTGCACCGGCTGACGGCACCCCGCCCGGCCTTCGCCGGTCTGGGCATGGACCGGCCCCGGCTGATGGGCATCCTCAACGTGACGCCCGACAGCTTTTCGGACGGCGGCAGGTTTCTGGGGGCTGATGCAGCAGTCGCACAGGCCCGGGCGATGGCCGAAGGCGCTGAGATCATCGACATTGGCGGCGAAAGCACCCGGCCTGGTGCTGTCGAAGTGCCGGTGGCCGAAGAGATTGCCCGCACCGCCCCGGTGATCCGCGCCTTGCGCGAGGGGGGGCTGACGGCTCCGATCTCGATCGACACGCGGAAGGCGCCCGTTGCCGAAGCGGCCCTGCAGGCCGGGGCGACTATCGTCAATGACGTTTCGGCCTTCGACTTCGATCCGGCCCTCGGGCCGATGGTGGCGGGGGCGGGGGCTCCGGTGATCCTGATGCACGCGCAGGGCGTGCCGAAGACGATGCAGGACGACCCGCGTTATGGCGATGTGCTGCTGGATGTCTACGACGCGCTGGCCACGCGGCTGGCCCGGGCCGAGGCCTTGGGCATCGCGCGCGACCGGATCGTGCTGGATCCCGGCATCGGCTTTGGCAAGACGCAAGGCCACAATCTGGCGCTGCTGCGTGGCCTGTCACTGCTGCACGGTCTGGGCTGCCCGATCCTTTTGGGCACCTCGCGCAAGCGGTTCATCGGGGCGATTGGCCGGGCCGAGGTGCCGGAGGCACGCGCGCCGGGGTCCATCGCGACCGCGCTGGCCGGGGTCGCACAAGGCGCGCAGATCCTGCGCATTCATGACGTGGCCGAGACGCGGCAGGCACTGCGACTTTGGCAATCCCTGAACACCGATCATCTGGAGGATGAGGCATGAGCCGCAAGCTTTTTGGCACCGACGGCGTCCGGGGCCGGGCGAACAGCTGGCCGATGACGGCGGAACTCGCGTTGCGGCTGGGGGCTGCGGCGGGGCGGTACTTCCGCCGCGACGGGTCGGCGGCGCACCGGGTGGTGATCGGCAAGGA
>JBKDYO010000186.1:0-32046 GCA_046305855.1 Paracoccaceae bacterium | reverse complement strand
ACAACATCGACATCGCGGCCCGCAAGGCAGAGTTCGCCAAGCAGCCCGTGATGATCGCGGCGGAGTGAAGCCAATGCCAGTCGCGCCACGTCACCCCGCAGAGTTGCTTGCAGAGCCCCCACTTGAGCAGGTCTGGGCGCGGCTGGATCTGGTGATGGACCCCGAACTTGACGAAGCCGTGACGGATCTCGGCTTCGTCGAGGCGGTGTCCATCACCCCTTCCTTGCACGACGACGATCCCCGGGAGGTGCAGATCAGCTTCCGGCTGCCGACCTACTGGTGTTCGCCCAACTTCGCTTTCCTCATGGCCGAAAGCATCAAGCGCGAGGTCGAGGTCCTGCCTTGGGTCGCGCGGGCCGTGGTCACGCTGCACGACCACATGTCGGGCGACGAGATGAACGCCGCCATAAATGCCGGACGCAGTTTCGGATCGGTGTTCGAGGACCTGCATCCCGGCGAAGACCTGAGCGCCCTGCGCGAAAAGTTTGACCGCAAGGCGTTTCAGCGGCGTCAGGAGGTGGTGCTCAAGGCCTTGCAGGCAGTGGGCCGTGCACCAGCCCGACTGGTCGATATGACGCTGGCCGAACTTGAGGCCGTCACGTTTGAAGACCCGGAAGACGCCCGCCAGGCCGGACGCTATCTGGCGATCCTGAAGGCCAAGGGATTGGCCCGTCAGCCCTCCGACCGGGCCTTGCCGGACTATGACGGCGCACCGCTGACCGCCGAGGGTTTTCGCACCTACATGGAGCTTTTGCGGTCGGTGCGCATCAACATGGAATTCTCGGGCTCACTGTGCCGGGGATTGAAGGCCACCCGCTACAAGCAGGCCGACCTGTCGGGCGAGGTACCGGTCCTGGTGGACTTCGTGCCCGCCGACCTGCCGGACGGCACCAACTCCACCAGAACCTTTCACTAGCGGCCCCAGGGCCCCCGACTTTCGCGCAGGAGAAGAACATGCCCAAACTCATGATTCACGGAAATGACGCCCGCCGCGCCCTGGCCCATGGCGTGCAACGGCTAAGCGCTGCGGTGGAATCCACGCTGGGTCCGATGGGTATGAACGCGATGATCGACCGCCCGATCGGCACCCCGCTGATCAGCCGTGACGGGGTCTCCATCGCGTCAGAGATCGAACTTTTCGACCGGTTTGAGAACATGGGCGCCCAGGTGGTGCGCGAAGTGTCGATGCAGACCAATGATGTGGCGGGGGACGGGACGACGACCTCGATCGTGCTGGCGAACGGGATGATCCAGCAGGGCGTCGCGCTGATCGACAAGGGGGCCAAGCCTGTCGAACTTTGCCGCGGCATTGCGCTTGCGGTGGAAACCACAACCTCGGCGTTGCGGTCGGTCGCAAAGCCCGCGACGGATGACGCTCTCTTGTCCGCCGTGGCGCGGATCAGCGCGTCGGACGCGGACCTTGGGTCGCTGGTGGCCGAAGCCTTCCGCCGCGTTGGCGCGCAAGGCGTCATCACCACCGATTACGGCACCGGTAATGTCTCGACCCTGGACGTGGTGGACGGCATGGCCTTCGACCGGGGCTATATCTCGCACCACATGGTCACTGATCTTGATGCGATGAAAGCGGTGGTGGAGAACCCCTATATCGTCCTCACCGACATCAAGATGAAGACGGCCAGCCAACTGGACGCGGCCAAGGCGATTGCCGCTGCCGACAGGCGTCCGCTGGTGATCCTGTCCGAGGAAACCTCGCCCGAAGTGCTGATGACGCTCTTGGGCAAGGAAGGCCCCGGCAAGTTCTTGGTCGTCCACCCGCCCGAGTTCGGCCACTGGCGCCGCAACATGATGGAGGATCTGGCGATCCTGACCGGCGGCAAGGTTCTGTCGCGTGACCTCGGCGACAGTCTTGAGGCGATCACCCGCGATGACATGGGCGGCGCGGACCGGATCGAATCCACCCAGTCCGATACCAAGATCATCCGGGGCCACGGTGACGCCCAGGCCATCGCTGCCCGCCGGGCGCAGGTCCAGCGGCTTTACGAACTGGCGCCGCCCAATGTCGACAAGGACAAGCTGCAGGAACGCCTGGCCAAGCTGTGTGGAGGCACTGCGACGATCCTTGCTGGCGGTGTGACCCCGGTCGAACAGAAGCGCACCATCCAGCTTATCGAGGACTCGCTAAATGCCGTGCGCGCGGCGGCCGAAGAGGGCGTGCTCGTCGGTGGCGGGGTTGCCCTTGCCCGGGTCGCCCCGGCGCTGGCGACGCTATCCCAGACCGTCATCGGCGACATCCGCAAGGGGGTAGAACTGGTGCAGTCGGTCCTGACCCTGCCCCTCGCGCGGATCGCCTTCAACGCCGGGGCCGAACCGAACGATGTGGTCAGCAAGGTCAGCGCGATGACCGGCAACCATGGCTATAACGCCGCCACCGGCCGGTTCGAAGATCTGATGGTCGCCGGTGTGGTCGATCCGGTTCGGGTGACCTGTGCCGCGCTGATGAACGCGGGGTCGGTCGCAACCCTGATCCTGACGACGGAAACCCTGATTGCCGATCTCAAGGAAGACGAGGACCCCACCGCAGGCGGCGCCCTTGGCGGCGGCGCGGAAAAGCTTGGCCGGAAATGACCTCTTACGAACAGAAAGGGCGCTGACATGAAAGCTGCCAGACTTTACGAATACGACCCCGCGATGAACGTCCAGCTGAAGATCGAGACGGTCAAGTCCCCGACCATCACGGGCCCGAACGACGTGATCGTAAAGGTGGGGGCTGCGGGTCTTTGCCGCACCGACCTGCACATCATCGAAGGCGTCTGGAAGGACATCATGGATCAGGGCGGCAACCTGCTGCCCTACATCATGGGCCATGAAAACGCCGGCTGGGTCGAGGATGTCGGGTCCAACGTCACCTCGGTCAAGCACGGCGATACGGTGATCTGCCACCCGCACCGGACCTGCGGCATCTGTCTTTCGTGCCGCTATGGCGATGACATGCATTGCGAGCACAGCCTCTTTCCCGGCCTGGGCCTGGACGGTGGATTTGCCGAATACTTCCTCACGTCGGAGCGCAGCCTGATCAAGCTGAACCCGAACGTGACGCCCCTGGACGTCGCGCCAATGGCCGATGCGGGGATCACCGCCTACCGGGCGGCGAAGAAGGCCGCCAAAAGCCTGAGGCCGGGCGCCTATTGCGTGATCGTCGGCGTGGGCGGGCTTGGGCACATCGCGCTGCAGTGTCTGCACGAAATCTCGGGTTGCCGGATCATCGCGGTCGACCGTGAACCTGCGGCGCGCCAGCTTTGCAAGGAGCTTGGGGCCGACTTCGTCCTCGATGGCGGGCCGAACATCGTCGAGGAGATCAAACAGATCACCGGCGGCGGCGCGCAAGTGGTGATGGATTTCGTTGGTGAGCTTGGGGTGGAAAACCTGTGCTGGAAGATGGTCCGGCCCGGCGGGGAGCTAATCATGATCGGCTATGGCGGCAAGATCGAGGTTCCGACCGCACATCTCGTCATCAACGAGATCAACATCGGCGGCAGCCTGGTCGGCAACTACACCGAACTCGTTGAACTGATGGAGTTGAACGCCGACGGCAAGGTCAAGATGCACTACGCCCAGTACAGTCTGGACGACATTAACGTGGCGCTGGACGACTTCAAGAACCGCCGCTTCGCCGGACGTGGGGTGATCGTGCCCTGAACCGGGCCCCCGCTAAACGGATCAACATTCGCGCATGGGGAGTGAGACATGGACACCGAGACCAAGACTGCCGAGCCGGCTGCCACCACCGGCCCCTGCTACCGCCTGATCTACCGCAGCCACAGTCTTTTGCCGGCAAAGGACGACGCCGCATTGGCCGAGATTCTGAAGGTCGCACGGGCGAAGAATGCGAGCCTAGGGATCACCGGCGCGCTCATGCTGTACGACGACTGGTTCGCCCAGGTGCTGGAGGGGCCACAGGTGGCGGTCGAGACCCTGTATGCCAAGATCAAGGCTGACCCCCGCCATGACGCCATCCGTCTGACCGAAGCGGGGCCAGTCCCGAAACGCCAGTTCGAGAAATGGGCGATGGCAGTGGTGGCCGAGCATCATGAGCCAGACATGCCGTTGGTCGCCACCACCGGCGGCCTTGCGCAGGGCGCGCCCTGGCGCGTGTCGCTGGAGCAGGAGGCCATCCTGACCCGGCTGCGCGATCTGACGCGCGGCTATGGGCGCAGCGCCTGAACGGGAACGCCAGGTCGGCACCCAGCGTTTACGCGAGGTGCCGGCCAGAACGCATATGTCGACGCTTTCTGACGAATGCGAGCCAGATCCGTTCCTCCTGCCCGACCTTCGCGTTAGGCAGCGAGAAGGCCGCGCCACTCAGCGGGTGCGGCGGCACTCCATCGGAATGTGGTTGTGGACCGAAGCATGGACTGAGGTGAACCTTTGCAACTTTTGCATGCACCCGAACTGTAACTCCGCCCGCGCTCATCGTTGGAACGGCAGGTGCGGTATTGTCAGAGTACAGTTGTCCTATAACCTTGCAATCGATCAGTTTTTGGATTGTGCGGCCCTGCTTCACGGAACTAGTACTTAAAAACAGTTACTTACGACCCCAAACAGATCTTAGGGATGATCAAGCAGTCAATCGGGCGTTTCCACTTAAGGGCCGCCAGGTCATTTATCTTTCCGCCTAGGGTGTGTGTCTCGCAACGGCCTCGCAGCGATCTGCATGAATGTCCGTTGTTGCAAGATGCTGCGACTGCTAAGCTGCACCGCTGTAAGACAGCTCTCCGCCCCTTGTGCCCTCGGAAACCAAGGGTTGCGAAAGGCCAAGTTGTGGCGCCACCGGCGTGATTGGGTCGATCCCGTTGCCCGGATGTCAGCGAACGGCCCCCGAGGCGACACTACAGCTTAGGTGATCAGCCGCGGAGCCGGATGAGCCGATCCAGCTCCCGGAAGGCAGAAGGTGCATCCGAGAAGACAAGATCTATATCCACAAGATCGCTGAGGCGTTCCGCATCGACGTTGGACGAAGGGGCGACGCCGATGATCGCATCTGGCACGACAAGACGCGTTGCAACAACCAGTCGAACAAGAGCATCCAGCCTCTGCTCGGTGCTCAGAGACAATCCGATGATGTGTGGAAGGGTCTGTTCGATATGTGCGATCAGCTCATCATGATCAGTGCCCGTTTCGAGGTCGATCTCCCAGCCTGCCTCTCGGAAGAGGTCTGCGGCAACGGTGATGCCAATGCCGTGGTCCTCGCCGGGAACCGTGGCAAACAGCGCGACCCGGCGGCCGTCGAACTTACGATGCGCCAAGGAGATCTCGGACCTCAGCGCTCGCATCAGCGCATAGAGGTGGCCGCTTCCGCACGTAACCTGCAGAAATGATAGCTCGTCCCGTTCCCACCGCTCGCCAAGGCAGCGGGCTCCGCCTGAAACATATCCGAGGTACACGCCCGTAAGCGTCATTCCCTCGGCACGACGATCCTCGATAAAGCGCAAGGCGGTGTCGGGATCGGGCAGGATCAGCGCATCGCAGAACGTGGCCAGGCTTTCCTCACTGATGCTGGGCATCGAGAAATCCGGCACTCGTATCGTAGACTTCGCGAGCCGCCGGACGATATCGCTGGCCACCGCCTCGACCGCCTCTGGGGCCAGAGCGGCGCGCTTCGACGAGAAGATGGATGCCGTACGCTCGAAGACCTCGGTGTCGAGCAAAGCCAGCTCTCTCTTCATGGACGTACTCCCCCCGGGCGGCAAGGGTAGCTTGGCCTCGCACTCGTTCAAGTCCGCGGTCAGATTTTATCGCTCTATTGTCTCTTGGGGGCACGCAGCGAAATGACTGGCGGAGGGGCGACAGAAATCGTCAGTCGATCACACGTCTCCCCGAGTTCCGAGAATTGAACCAGAGCCATCAGAGATGCCGGTCATGGTGCAGTCCCGTTCAAAAGGTCGGCCCGGGGATCGTAGTGGTGTCCGGTGCGCCAGTTGGACAGGAAGTCGCGCAAATCCGGGTCAATCTCCTTCGGAACGACTATCATCAGGTCGACAAGTTGATCGCCGATGCCCCTGCCGACCCCCTTTGCAAGCCCGCGCCCCCGCAGACGCAACACGCGACCCGAGCTTACGCCAGGCGGGATCGTCAGGCTGACCGGGCCGGTGACGGTGGGGACGCTAACTTTGCCGCCCAGGATGGCCTCGTAGATGGTGATGGGAACCGTCACCAAGATATCATCTCCGTCCCGTCGAAACACCGGATGTGGGAGGATCGTCAGGGCGATCAGAGCATCACCCGGCGGACCACCGCCAAATCCAGGGCTGCCCTTGCCGCGCAAGCGCAGGACTTGGCCATCCCTGGCCGCTGCTGGAATCCTGACCGCAATGTCGTTGCCTTCGCCGAGCGTGAGACGCAACTCCGATCCGCGGGCCGCATCCAGGAAAGGGACTTCCAGCGCAAAGTGCAGATCGCGACCTGGCGAGGCAGAACCTTGGTCGGAGAAGCCTTCTGCGCCGCCGCCGCGCTGGCGCAGAATTTCGGCAAAGATGTCCGCCGGATTGAGCCTTTCGCCAAACGGCGACCCAGGTCCACGCGTTTGCCAGTTGGCAGAGTCGTTTCTTTCCGCAAATTCAGGGGCACGGCGCCGGTTCGGGCGTTCAACACCATTGGCATCAATCTCGCCCGCGTCGAACCGCGCGCGGCTTGCTGGGTCCTTCAGAAGATCATGCGCAGTGCTGATGTCCTTGAACCGCGCCTCTGCCTGCGCATCATCCGGGTGCAGGTCCGGATGGTATTTGCGTGCAAGCTTGCGGTAGGCTTGTTTGATCTTTGCGGCGGTCGCCGATGTCGGCACGCCTAGCACTTCATAAGGATCGGTGGGCATTCGTCCGACCTCTGATGTGCATGTCTCATGCTGCCGAACGTCTGGCTGCAGGGCTCGTATAGCTAGTCCACCCCGCGCAAGGTCTTGTCACTGATGCAGGTTAACGTCAGCGACGCGGCAGGGGATTAGGGTGCTGAAAAAGCCAAGCGCGGACAGTTTGACGGCCTGTGCCGGTCAATCTCTGTGCTGCGATCGGATCAAGCATGACACTGTCGAAAACGGGGGTTGCTACGGCGGACGGAACCCCAGCTACTTCTCCCCATGACATGAAGGGAGCCGGTGCGCTGCTGGTGCCCGCGGTGGTCAAACTGCCACCAAAACCGGTGACACCCGCACCAGAACCCAAGCGCCATCCCTGGATATGGGCGTTGGGCGGAGTACTGGTGATAGCGCTGGCCGGGCTCATGTACTTTCAGCCCTGGGCCGTTTCGGTGACCGAAGTGACCGTCGAAACGGTGACCCCGGGGCCGGTAAGCCGCGTGCTCGCTGTAAACGGGCGCATCGCGGGCGAGCGATCCGTTGATGTGCGGCCGCAGGTCAGTGGCACGCTGGCCGCCGTGCCAGTGGTCGAGGGTGACGTGGTCAAATCGGGCGCTGCCTTGGCGCTGATTGACCCGGCCACACAGCAGGCCGCCCTGCGCATCGCGATGGCCGGGCTTGATGCGGCCCAGGTGGCCGAGGCCGAAGTGCAGGCGGAAGATGCCCGCAACAAGGCGCTTGGCTCAAACTTGGCGCGGGTGGTCTTGGAAAGCTCGGCCCGGGCGGTGCAATCCGCCGCGCAAGAGGTGGCGCGGATGACCGCGCTTTTCGATCAGGCGCAGATCCAGCTGAAGAGATACACAGTCCGCGCCCCGCTTTCGGGCAATGTGCTGGAGCTGACGGCAGAGCCGGGTCAACTGGTCGATCCCGCGACCGTGCTGATGACGATTGCCGACCTGGGGCATCTGGTGGTCGAGACGGATGTCGACGAGTCCTATGCCACGCAGGTCAAGGTCGGCCAGCCTGCCGCGCTGCAATTGTCGGGCGAGTCCGCCGTGCTGGACGGCCATGTCAGTTTCGTCTCGCAGAAGGTGGACGAGGCCACGGGCGGGCTGGAGGTCAAGCTGACCGCAGACACTACCCTGTCGGCCCCTATTGGCCTGACAGTGACTGCCAACATCACGGTCGATGACCGCCCGGCTGCGATCACTGTTCCCCGGGCTGCCATCGTCCGGGATGCAACGGGCACCGGCGTTCTGGTCTCGGTCGAGGGCAAGGCATTGAGGCGTGCCATCACGCTGATCGACTGGCCCGCCGCCCGGCTGATCGTGACGGACGGGCTGGCAGCGGGCGACGTCGTGATCGGCGATGCGACCGGGCTTGCCGAAGGACAGGCCGTGAAGGTCACTCCCTGATGCTTTACGCGCTGAAGATCGCCACGCGGTATCTGACCGCCTCGAAGGCGCAGACCGCACTTCTCGTCTTTGGCGTCGCCATCGGCGTCTTCATCTTCATCTTCATGTCGGCGCTGATCGGCGGGCTGGCCGAGTTCATCATGTCCCGCACCGCCGGTGACATGGCCCATATCACAATCCAGGCCGAAGCCGTGGACCCCGCACTGCTAGATCCGCCTGCCGGTCAGACCGTCCTTCTGGTGCAGGAACCGTCCACCAAGGCCACGGCGATCCTGAAGGACACCGCCGCCTTCATCCCGCTGATCGCAGGCCTGCCGGGTGTGAAGGGAACATCACAACAGATCAACGGATCGGGGTTCCTGACGCGCGGGGGGCAGGTCACGCAGGTGTCGATCAATGGCCTGGAGCCAGGCCACGAGTCGGTCATCGCCAACCTTGCCAGCTACATCACGGAGGGGACCGCGAATCTTGGGGCAGGTGGCGTTCTTCTGGGCAAGACGCTGGTCGAAGATCTGGACCTGACCTTGGGCCAGACCGTGCGGGTGCAAAGCTCATCGGGGGTCATTGCGGTGCTGACGATCACCGGGATCTACGAGATGGGATCAGGCGGGCCGGACAGTCGGCAGGCTTATGTCAGCCTTGCGACGGCGCGGACGCTGTTCAAGCTGCCGCAAGGCGTGACACGGGTCGAGATCAAGCTGAATGACCTTTACGCCGCCGATACGCTCGCCCCTCAGATCAAGGCGCTGACCGGGCTTGATGCGAAGTCCTGGACCGAACAGGCCGCGCAACTGCTGGAGGCGCTGAGGGCGCAGGCACAGACCGGCTACATCCTCAAGGCCTTCGCGCTTCTGACCATTATCATCGGCGTCGCCTCGGCGCTGCTACTCTCGACCTATCGTCGCCGTCCGGAAATCGGGATCATGCGGGCGATGGGGGCGGGCCGATGGTTCGTGACTGTGGTCTTTGTCTCACAGGGAGCATTGATCGGGTTGATGGGCGGGCTCTTTGGGGCGGCTGCGGGCTATGGCGTTTTGTTGGCCTTCCCCTCGCGCGACAGTTTCGGGCCGGGACAAAGCGGGTTGCCCATCGACATCGCCCAAGGCGCCTATGGGGTGGCAATCTGGCTGACCACTTTGGGGGCGATCCTCGCCTCGATCCTCCCCGCCCGGGCGGCGGCACGGCTGGACCCTGTCACGGCCATCGGCCAATGACTGGCCTTCTGGAGGTGCAGGGGCTGGTGAAAACCTTCGGCAGCGGCGAGGCCGAGACGCGCGTGCTGCGCGGGCTGAACCTTGCCATGCAGACCGGGGAACTTGCTGCCCTTCTTGGCCCCTCGGGATCGGGGAAAAGCACCTTGCTGACCATCCTGGGCACGCTGATGCACCCAACTTCTGGCAGCCATACGATGCTGGGCATCGATCTGACCACGGCCAGCGACCGCGCCTTGACCGAGTTTCGCAACCTCCACATCGGGTTTGTCTTCCAGTTCCATAATCTTCTGCCCGACTTCACCGCGTTGGAAAACGTCCTGTTCCCGACCGCCGTGCGCGAAGGACGCGAAACTGCCATCGCGCGGGCCCGGGGGCAAGACTTGCTGGTCCGCATGGGGCTGGCGGAGCGCATCCACTTTCCCACCGCCAACCTGTCGGGCGGCCAGAAACAGCGCGTGGCCGTGGCCCGTGCCCTGATGAACCGGCCGGAATTGGTGCTGGCGGATGAGCCGACCGGCAACCTCGACCGCGCCTCGGCGCTTCAGGTGATGGACCTGATCGGAGAGATCAATCGCGAGGAAGGTACGACTTTCCTGATCTCGACCCACGATGAAAAGATCGCGGCCTCATGCCGGCGGCAGATCGTGGTGGGCGACGGGCTGGTGACCGGATAGCCACAAGGCGAAAGTGTAGCCGATCCGTGTAACCGTGCCGTGGAAAAGGACCGCTCACCCTGCCCCGTAAGGTATAGCACCTCGCAGGTCATCGCACGATCATGCCGCCGCGCGGCCGGTAGTCCGACATCCGGCATTCCCATGGCAGCATGACCGAGACACCATTGACCGAGGCTGCACGGGCATCGGCGTGAATGCGGGCCACTAGCCTATCCGTGCCAAAGCGGAACAGAAGCGTCGGGGACAGCGGCCCGTCGGTCAGTGAGGCGCGGACAAAGTCTCCATTGCCCTCCAAATTACCAACTGGGAACAGGCCCAGAAGTGCGTGGCGCGGTGGCGGCTTGCGCAGACAGGACCAGCGTGGCAATTGCCGCCATCACCGCGTCGTTGCGGCCAACCTAGGCATGGCCGCCAGTCCAAAACCCCAGAAACCGCGCGTCGGGGATCTGTTCCGCCATGTATGCGGCGCTGGCAAAGGTGCCGTAGCCATCGCCGAGAGCACTGATCATCAGCGTGGGTGCCGTGACGCGGCTCAGGTCTGACGGTGTGATCGCCCTGCCCGCCTCCCGTATCGGCCCTCAGGCCATCAGCAAGGGCAGAGACGGGCAGGAACGCGTCGAGCATGGCGTTCACCCGCGCCTGTTCGGCAGGGCCCGCGGTGCGACGACAGCGGGCGTGACCAGAAGCATCAGCGCCGAGACCCGATCCAGGTGCCGGATCGCCATCTGTAGGGCCGAATGCGCTCCCGCCGAACCGCCCGTGACAGCGGCCTTGTCGATTTCCTAGGCATCCATCAGACAGACAAAGGCAGGCCTTACTTCGGCCGATCCATCGGGCGGCAGCGGCGCGCGGAGCTAGCCAAGGCGCGACATGGCAACCACGCGGATACCTTGGTCCAGCAATGGGGCGGCAAAGGCCATGCCCTGATCGAAGCCGCCGCCGCCATGCATGGCCCAGAGGACCGGCCCCACACCGGCCTCCTGATACTCGATCAGGCTGCTAGGGGTATCGATCACGGTTCTGCCCTGCGGGACCCGCGCATGTACCGCCGTAAGGTCGATTTGAAGCCGCCACCAGACGGCCGCGCCGAGATCGACGAAGATCAGCGTCGCGGCAAGTGGGAACTTGTGGCCGCTCCCGGTCACTGGGCCTTGAGCAGGCCGCGAGACATCACGGCTGAACGCTCCCGCGCCGCAAGAGCCAGCCGCCTGGCAGCGCAAATGCGGCGAGCGTGCCGATGCCCAGCATCGTCAGGCCCAGCACGAAGAACCACCCGGCAACAGGCACCAGCCAGGCCAAACCGGCCAGGAAGGCTCCAAGACAGGCCAGGGCGAACTTGCCCAACAAGCTGTCCGGCATGCTGCGCCCGGTACCTAGCCACAGCCCAACGCCCAGAACGTAAGACCCCAGCGCGTAGCCTGCAAAGATTGCCAGGACCGTGAGGATCAGCATGACCGGCAACAGGAATACGCCCACCAGCGTCAGCATCAGGACAAACCCCGATCCCGCCAGCGCCGAGGTGACCAGAAACCCCGACCAGATCGCGCGGCCCGGATGCGCCAAGGCTAGCGTGCGCCAGTTCTGTACTGCGTGTGGCGCGATGGCGATGACCATGGCCGCGATCAGGCCCGAGATCAGGACACCCGTTAGAAAGCCCGTGACGATCCGCCAGACCGGAACCTGCACAGGCATCCTGTCCGACCATTCGTTGCCATCATATTGCGCGGCCTGCTCGATCCTGACGCGGGCCGCCGGGGCCACGGTTTCAGGCACGGTAACGCTGGCAGGATCTTCGGCATAGATCGTCAGCATGCCACCAACCCGCGCTTCGGGATCAAAGGTGATGTCCTTGGCCATGAGCACTGCATCGCCCGAGATAACGCCCTGCAGCCTGATATCCTCCCCGGTGACCAGCGCATAGCCTCCGACGGCCTCCAGTGTGATCTCTGACCCCGCTGCACGCAGATTGCCGGAGACGGGGGCCAGGGCCAGCTCATATCCCGTGACCGACGCATCGCCCCCGACCATGGCGGTCACCGTCACCGAGTACCCCACCGCGAAAAGATCGCCCGCCACCGCCGCCCCAACCGCAACCCGTCGCCCGGCCAGATGGGCCGACCCACCAACGGGCGCGGTCACGGAAACCACGTTGCCCGCCATGAAAAGGTCGGTCACCGACGGCCCGTCGAAGCTGACCGAGGCTCCGGCCTCATAGCGGTCCTGCGAGATGGTCAGGCTGGTGGTCTCGGAGTGGGCGGGGAGGGCCAGAAGCCCGCAGGCGAGGGTCAGGGCGCGCAACATTGGGGGTCATCCTTGGATGAAAGGAAAAGACGCGGCTCCGCTACTCGCTGGCCACGCCGTCAAAGACTTCGCGGGAAGCCTCGGCGTCGGCCTTGGTCACCTCGACCAGCTTGTCGACATGGTTCGGGGGGCCGTAGATCGTATAGAGGCGCAAGCGTTTGTCGCCGGTGTTAAGGACGTTATGCTTTGCCCCGGCCGGCACGATCAGCGCGTCTCCGCCCTTGATCTTGTGGCGAACGCCGTCGATCACGACCTCGCCATGGCCCTTTTCGATGCGGAAGAACTGGTCATGGGTGGCGTGGGTTTCCATCCCGATGTCCTGACCGGGGGTCAGCGACATCAGCACAAGCTGCAGGTTGTGACCGGTGTAAAGCACCTTGCGGAAGTCGGTGTTCTCTTCGGTCAGAGCTTCGATGTCGGCAAGATAGCCCTTCATGATGGCGTCCTCTTGTGGTGGTTGAGCACTGACCCTGACGCCTTCCCGGATGTGCCGCGCTGCCCCAGATCAGTGGACAGCGCCTTCTTCGGATATGAGCGCCAGAGCCGCCGCCTTGTTGCGGCGCACAGCCCAGCTCCAGATCGGCTTCAGCACTTCCAGCGCCAGAAGAACCGTCAGCCCCGCCAGCGGCGGCACCGCCAGATGCGCGGGGTCGAGAGCCGCAAAGCCGAAAAGGTCGCGGGCTGTGGGCCAGAACAGGGTCACGGCCAGCAATGCCCCCACGATGGGCAGCACCACCGCCAAGGCCCGGTTCGGACGGGTGATGGCCGTCAGGATCGACGACGAGCGCGACCGGTCCACCAGGATCAGCGCGACAATGGAGAAGACGAGGGCGGCGAAAGTCATCCCGCGCACCTGATCGGTCGTCATCCCATAGTCCGGGGCCAGGGCGAAGATCGTCGCGGTCACCGCCAGAACCAGCGCGCCTTGCACCACGCTCCACAGGATCGTCGGGCCAGAGAACAAAGGCTCAGCCGGTGGGCGCGGTTTGCGGGTCATCACGTCATCCTCCTCCGTCTCGGCCTCGAAGACGAGGGAGCAGACCGGGTCGATCACCATTTCCAGAAAGGCGATGTGCATCGGGCCGAAGAGGATCGGCATGCCGAAGAGAAGCGGCATCAGCGCCAGCCCGGCAATGGGGACGTGAACGGCAAGGATGAAGCTCATCGCCTTGCGCAGGTTGTCGTAGATGCGGCGGCCAAGGCGGACGGTGGTGACGATTGAGCCGAAATCGTCGTCCAGCAGCACGATAGACGCCGCTTCCCGCGCCACGTCCGTCCCCCGACCGCCCATGGCGATGCCGATGTTCGCGGCTTTCAGCGAAGGCGCGTCGTTTACCCCGTCGCCGGTCATTGCCACCACGGCCCCGGCGGTCTTCAGCGCGGTCACGATGCGCAGTTTCTGTTCCGGCATGATGCGGGCGAAGATCGTGACGTCCCTGACTGCCGTTGCTAAGTCGGCGTCCGTCATCGCCGCAAGCTCCGGCCCGGTGATGACGCGATCGCCAAACAACCCCGCCTCGGCCGCGATGGCCTGCGCCGTCGCGGGATAGTCGCCGGTGATCATGATCACCCGGATCCCCGCGCTGCGACACTGAGCAACGGCATCAGGCACCGAGGCGCGCAGAGGGTCGGCCAGGCCCACCAGACCCAGGAACCGAAAGCGGAAATCGCGATGGTCCTTGGGCAAGGTGCCCTGCTGCGATGCTTCGGCCACGCCCAGGACGCGCAGGCCCGCGCCGGCCATCTGATCGACCTCGACCTTCATCCGTGCGCGCGCCGCCTTGTCGAGCCGGCAAAGCACCGCCATCGCCTCCGGTGCACCCTTGGCGGCGATCTGCCAGCCCTCGCCCGCCCCCCAGGCCTGCGACATCGCCAGAAGCTTGTGCGAAACGGGATAGCTCCGCGCCAGGTGCCGCCCCGCACCGGGCAACGTCTCACCATCGCGCAGGTCGGTCTTTGCCAGGGCGTGAAAGGCCTTTTCCATCGGGTCAAACGGCTCGGGCGCCGAGGCCATGACCCCCGCCGCCGCCAGTTCACGAAACGCCTCGGGCAGCGGTTGTCCGACCTTGGCCGCCGTCCCGTCGGGCAGGCGCAGTTCGGCAATCGTCATTCGGTTTTCGGTCAGAGTGCCGGTCTTGTCGGTGCACAGGACCGAAGCCGCTCCCAGCGTTTCGATCGCCGAGGCCCGCCGCGTCAGCACCCGGACCTTGGAAATCCGCCAAGCCCCCATCGCCATGAAGACGGCCAGCACCATTGGAAACTCTTCGGGCAGCATCGACATGCCGACCGCGATGCCGGCGAGAACCCCATCCAGCCACCCGCCCCGCAACAGACCGTAAAGCACCACCACCGCCACGCTGACCGCCGCGCCCACGGCTGCAAAGACGACGACCAGACTGCGCATCTGGCGTTGCAGGTGCGGCGTCTCGGTCTCCAACTGCCCCAGCGAAGTGCCGATCTTGCCGATCTCGCTGCCTTTACCGGTGGCGGTCACGCAAGCGACCCCGGTGCCCCGCACGATCAGGCTGCCGGAAAAGATCATCGGCTGATCCTCGCCCCCCGGCCGCGCCTCGGTCGCCGCCCCAGCCAGTTTGCGCACCGGCACCGCCTCGCCGGTCAACAGGGATTCGTCCGCTGCCAGGTTATGCGCCTCGATCAAGGCCGCATCGGCGGGCACCCGGTCGCCTTCGGCCAGCACGATCACGTCGCCCCGCACCACCTCGCGGCCCGCAATCCGCTGGCGCTGGCCGTCGCGGATCACCAAGGCGCGCGGGCTGGTCAGGTCGCGCAAGGCTTCCAGCACACGCTCGGTCCGGGCCTCCTGCACGACAGTGATCCCGACCGACAGGCAGGCGAAGGCGAGAAGGATCAGCGCCTCCTCCCGGCTGCCCAGCAGCAGATAGACGACGCCCCCCGCCAGAAGCAGCGCCAGCATCGGTTCCTGCAGCACATCGAAGATGATCCGCAGCGGCGACCGCCGTTTGCCTTTCGGCAATTCGTTCGGCCCCTCGGCCGCAAGCCGGGTGGTGGCTTCTGTCTGGCTCAGGCCGGCGATGGGGGTTGTGGCAGGTTGTGTCATGGAGGCTTTCGTAAAGCAGGCGCGATGCGGCCGGATGACATGTTCGCATGACCGAGGTCCACCCGGCGTTGACCTGCATCAGTCGTTCGGATCGGCGGCGCGCAACCGCTTCGCACGACCGACCAATGACCCAAGACCGGGTCGCTAACCTGCATCAACGCCGCCTGCGCCGGTCCGGCCTAACGTCGCGCCAGCAAGCCCGAGCACAGGACCATACCAATGCCGACCACCGAAAATCCCGGGTTCCGTTTTCCGTCCGCCTTCACCATCCTCTTCGGCCTGATCATCCTTGTGGCCGCGCTGACCTGGATCATCCCAGCCGGGCAATATGCCCGCGTGCCGTCCGAGGCCTTGGGGAAGGACGTGCCCGTCGCTGGCAGCTACGCCGCAACGGACGCCAACCCGCAGGGCATCTTCGACGTGCTCCTCGCCCCAATCGCCGGGTTCTACGATCCCGTCGCCTACACCGCGAATGCCATCGACGTCTCGCTGTTCGTGCTGATCATCGGCGGCTTCATCGGCGTGGTCACCGCAACCGGTGCCATCGACGCCGGGATAAAGCGCGCGATGGTAAGGGCAAAGGGCCGCGAGGTCTGGATGATCCCGTTCCTGATGGCGCTGTTCGCCCTGGGCGGCACGACCTATGGCATGGCCGAGGAGACGCTGGCCTTCTACCTGATCCTGACGCCTGTCATGATCGCCGCGGGCTATGACGCGCTGGTGGCCGTCGCCGTGATCCTCCTCGGTGCAGGGATCGGGGTTCTGGGGTCCACCATCAACGCCTTCTCCACCGTCATCGCCTCCGACGCCGCCGGGGTGACCTTTGCCGAGGGGTTGTGGCTGCGGATCGGCATTCTGGTGGTCTGCTGGATCGTCACTGTGGCCTTCGTCATGCGCTATGCCGCCCGGGTGAAGGCCGATCCGTCCAAGTCGCTGGTATTCGACCGCAAGGCGACGAACGAGGCGCATTTCCTGAAGGACACCGCCGCCGACGTGGCCTTCACCGGGTTGCAGCAGGTGATGCTGGTCCTCTTCGCCCTCACCTTCGCGGTGATGATCTGGGGCGTCTCCTCGGGCGGCTGGTGGATGGCCGAAATGAGCGCCCTCTTCCTCGCCGCCGCCATTGTCATCGGCGTCATCGCCCGGCTGGGCGAAGGCAAGCTGGTCGAGGCCTTCATGAATGGCGCGCGGGACCTTCTGGGTGTCGCCCTCATCATCGGCCTTGCGCGCGGCATCGTGGTGGTGATGGACGCGGGCCACATCACCGACACCATCCTGCACGCCGCCGAAGTCGGCGTGGCAGACCTGCCGAAAACCGCCTTCATCCTGGTGATCTACTGGATCGAGGTCGGCATGTCCTTCTTCGTCCCTTCCACCTCCGGCCTTGCGGTCCTGTCCATGCCCATCCTCGCCCCCGTCGCCGATTTCGCCGGAGTGAAGCGCGAACTGGTCGTCACCGCCTTCGCCACCGCCAGCGGGATGGTCAACCTCATCACCCCCACCTCCGCCGTCGTCATGGGCGGCCTTGCTATCGGTCGGGTCCCCTACGAGCGCTGGCTGCGCTTCGTCTGGCCGCTTCTCGTCATCCTCACCCTCATCCTCATGGCCGCCCTTGCGCTGGCCGTCTATCTGGAGGCCACCCCATGACCCTGACCTATGGCGTCCATTCCGAAGCCGGAACCCTGCGCCTCGTCCTTGCCCACCGACCGGGATCCGAGATGGCCCGTCTGACGCCCGCCAATGCCGAGAGCCTCCTCTTCGACGACGTGCTCTGGGTCAAGCAGGCCCGGATCGACCACATGGCCTTTGTCGACATCCTACGGGAACGGGGGGTTGAGGTCGTCCTCCTACGCGAGATGCTGGAGGAAGTGCTGGCGATCCCGGAGGCCCGCAAGTGGCTTCTAGAGGCAAGGATCAATGACAATTCGGTCGGCGTCGGCCTTTCCGCCGATCTCCTCGCCTGCCTGACCGAGATGCCTCCGAAACCGCTGTCGCACATCCTGATCGGCGGCATGAGCCGCGCCGAACTGCCGATCCCCGAGGCGGGCGTCGTGGTGCCGATGCTGCGGGCCGAGGATTTCCTTTTGCCGCCGATGCCGAACACGATCTTCACCCGCGATTCCTCGTGCTGGATCTACGGCGGCGTCACGCTCAACCCGATGTTCTGGGCGGCAAGGCGGCTGGAAACGCTGAACCTGACCGCGATCTACCGCTTTCATCCGGATTTCGCCGATGCCGGTTTCCCGATCTGGTTCGGCGACCCCTTGGTGGATCACGGGATGGCCACGCTGGAAGGCGGTGATGTCATGCCCATCGGCCACGGCACCGTCCTGATTGGCATGGGCGAACGCACCACGCCGCAGGCGGTGGGGCAAGTCGCCCGCGCCCTGTTTGCCGGAGGCGGTGCCGAACGGGTCATCGCCTGCCAATTCCCCCGCGCGCGGTCGTCAATGCACCTCGATACCGTATTCACCTTTTGCGACCGCGATCTGGTGACGGTCTTCGCCGAGGTGACCGACGCGATCCAGACCTACTCCCTGCGCCCCGGCGACAAGGGCGGGATCACAGTCACCGCCGAAACCGCGCCGTTCCTGGAGGTGGTCGCAGATGCGCTTCGGATCAAGAAACTTCGCACCGTGCCGACCGGTGGCGACGCCTATGAAAGCCAGCGCGAACAATGGGACGACGCCAACAACCTCCTCTGCATCTCCCCCGGCGTGGTCGTCGGCTACGAACGCAACACCCACTCCAACACGCTTCTCCGCAAGGCGGGGGTCGAGGTGATCACCATCTCCGGCGCGGAACTCGGCCGGGGTCGTGGCGGGTCGCATTGCATGACCTGCCCCCTGATCCGGGACGCGCTGGAATGAACCGCCGCACGGTTCTGACTACGGCGGGGGCAGCTGCGGTTATCGGGGTGGCGGGCTATTGGCGACAAGTACGGACGGTCGAGCTTTACGACGCCACAGCCGCGGCCGCCCGCGCGCCGATGGACCTTGCCGCCAGCGGGCCGGAGCGCCTGGCCGAACTCGTTCGCATGGCGACCCTTGCGCCGAATAGCCACAATACCCAAGCGTGGACCTTCACATCCCTCCCCGACGGCATCCGGATCGCCGTGGACACCACACGTCGGACGCCTGTGGTGGACCCCGACGACCATCACCTCTACGTCAGCCTCGGCGCAGCGGTCGAGACGCTGATCATTGCCGCCACCGCCTATGGCGTGACAGCAACCCCGAAGATTGCTGCCGATGGCACGGTAACCCTGACCTTTGCCGATGGGGCCGCCCCCTCTCCCTTCCTGTCCGCCATCACGCTGCGCCAATCCCATCGCGGGCTTTACGACGGCACCGCCCTGACTGATGCCGACCGAGCGGCGCTGACCGTCGACCCCGCCCTAAGGCTGATCGAGGACGCAGCCACCCGCACTGCCCTCCGCGACCTGACCGTCGCGGCCTATGGCGCGCAGATGGAGGACGCCGCCTACCGGGCCGAGCTGAAATCCTGGCTGCGGTTCTCGCAAGGCGCTGCTTTGGAGACGGCGGACGGTCTTTTCTCGGGCTGCAGCGGCAGTCCCGCCCTGCCACAGATGCTGGGCGAAAACCTTTTCGGGGCGCTCGTCACCGCCAAGGGCCAAAGTGAGGCGCTGGCCGCGCAGATCGACAGTTCGCCCGCTCTGGCCCTTCTGGTCACCGACCCTGACACGCCCACGGGCCGCATCGAGACCGGCCGTCGTCTGGCAAGGATCGGCCTTGCGGCGACGGCTCAGGGGCTCGCGATGGCCCACACCAACCCCGCCCTCGAAAACCCCGAAGGCCGGGCCGAGGCCGCGCAGATCTGCGGCGTCACTTCAGGCCGCCCATCCCTTCTCCTTCGCCTCGGGCGCACCTCGGCACCCCTGCCCTATTCCCTGCGCCGCCCGACTGCGCAAACCCTTCTGACCCCAAGGTGACCCATGCCACTAAACCTCCACGGCCGCAGCTTTCTGAAACTGCTGGATTTTTCGGGCGACGAGTTACGCTTTCTCCTGCGCCTTGGTGCCAGTCTCAAAGAGGCCAAGGCGGCGGGAACCGAGCGGTGTCTCTTGCAAGGCAAGACGATCGCCCTGATCTTCGAGAAGGACAGCACCCGCACCCGCAGCGCTTTTGAAGTCGCGGCCTTCGACCAGGGTGCGCATGTCACCTACCTTGGGCCCACCGGCAGCCATATCGGCACCAAGGAGACGATGAAGGACACAGCCCGCGTGCTGGGCCGGTTCTACGATGCCATCGAATATCGGGGATTCGGGCAGGCCGAAGCGGAGACCCTCGCCGAATTCGCGGGCGTCCCGGTCTACAATGGCCTCACGGCCGAATTTCACCCGACGCAGGTCCTCGCCGACCTGATGACGATGCGGGAGAATACGCACAAGCACCTCTCGGACATCGCCTTCTGCTTTGTCGGCGACACCGGCGGCAACATGGGCGCGTCATTGATGGTGGGCGCGGCGCTGATCGGCATGGACATCCGCCTTTGCGGGCCGACTGCACTTTGGCCGCACAAGGAGCTGGTCGACCGGTGCCGTTCTTTGGCCGAAACCTCTGGCGCGCGGATCACCCTGACCGAAAAGTTCGCCGAAGGGGTGGAGGGCTGCGATTTCGTCTACACCGACGTCTGGGTCTCGATGGGCGAGCCGGAGACGGTGTGGGCCGATCGCATCGCGCTTTTGTCCGCCTTTACCGTCACGCAGAAGGTGATGGACCTGACCGGCAACCCGCATGTCAAGTTCCTGCATTGCCTGCCCGCCTTCCACAACCGCGATACCGTGACCGGCGAAAAGGTGTTCCAGACTTATGGGCTGGATTGCATGGAGGTGACCGAGGAGGTCTTCGAATCCTCCGCCTCCAAGGTCTTCGATCAGGCAGAGAACCGGCTGCATTCGATCAAGGCCATCCTCGTCGCCACGATCGGGGCCTGACATGCGCATCGTCGTGGCCTTGGGCGGCAATGCCCTTCTGAAACGCGGCGAGCCGATGACGGCCGAAGCTCAGCATACCAACGTCCGCATCGCAGCGGCGGCGCTGGCGGACCTTGCGCGCGACCATCAGATCATCGTGGCCCATGGCAACGGCCCGCAAGTCGGGCTGATGGCGCTGCATGCGGCGACCTTCGCGCCTGATAATCCTTGGCCCTTGGACGTGCTGGGGGCGGAAACCGAAGGCATGATCGGTTATCTGATCGAGCAGGAGCTGATGAACGCCCTGCCCCCCGGCACCGACTGTGCCACCCTGCTGACCCGGGTCGAGGTCAACCGAAAGGACCCGGCCTTCGACCAGCCGACAAAACCCATCGGTCCCGTCTATTCGCCCGAGGAGGGCAAACAGGTCCGCGCCGAGCATCAATGGTCGATGGTGGCCGAGGCGACGGGCGGCCTGCGCCGGGTCGTCCCCTCACCCCTGCCCGTGGCCATCCTGAACATCGGGCCGATCCGCCTTCTGGTCGAGGCCGGGGTCTGCGTCATCTGCGCGGGCGGCGGTGGCATCCCTGTGGTGCGCGGCGCAGACGGCAAGATGGAAGGCGTGGAAGCGGTGATCGACAAGGACCGTACGGCGGCACTGCTGGCACAAGCACTGCAGGCCGACGTCCTTCTGATGCTGACCGATGTCGAGGCCGTGTTCCGTGACTGGGGCGGCCCCGACCAAACGGCCATTGGCCGCATCAGCCCCGAAAACCTGGACACGATGGAGTTCGCCTCGGGGTCGATGGGGCCAAAGATCGCGGCTGCCTGCGACTTCGTTCGGGCGGGCGGGAAACTGGCTGGCATCGGTCGACTGCAAGATGCACGCGCCATCGTCGAGGGCAGCGCGGGAACACAGATCAGGCAGGACACGTCTACGGCAGCGACGCTCATCCCAGGCGAAATGACCTCCAGAATTGCATCCGCACACCAACCTGGAGCAGTGCGGGACCCCAGTTAAATGCCAAGATCACACAGCTTGCCGACGGTTTCCTTCCCCGGGCCTCGGGCAAGAGACGACCCGTTCCGCCCGATGCAGCCCTCCCCGGCGCATCGGGTGGACGGAGCCGCCCAGGGCTCTCGCAAAGTCCGGATCGCACCAGTCAGCAGGACGACCGCTATGTGGTCACTTCATCAACGGCCCATCGTGATCAAGGTAGTGCCGGTCAAACTCGGAAAACGTCACCAAGCCTTCAAAATCTCCGAAGGTGACCTTGCCTTGTTGGAACGTGACCAGCCCTTCCTCACGCAATTCGCGGGGTACGCGATTGACGTGCACCGCGCTCAGGCCTAGGGCGTCGGCAAGAAGGTATTGCGTCAGGGGGCAACTGTATCCTTCGTTCGAGGCCAACCCGACAAGCTTCAGCCGTGCGCCCAGTTCCAGCAGGAAATGCGCCATCCGCTGCTTGGCATCGCGCCGCCCGATGTCGACGAGGTGCTCCACGACCATCGCCTCGTCGCGCGACGCGGCCCATAGCACCGCGGCCGCCAGCCGAGGCGCAGTGCTGAACGCATCCAAGAGATCCTGTGCCTGTACCTCTGACGCCTGCACGCGGGTGATGGGTTCGATGTTGTGATCGGCGGTCCGGAACAGTACCGACCGCAGGCCCAGAAAATCGCCAGGAATCTGGAAGTCGACGATCTGACGCGTGCCCCCCGGCAGAAGCCTGTAAGAACAGACCCACCCCGATGCGAGGATGTAGGCCGACCGATCGACCTGCCCCTCATAGATCATGTCCCGCCGTGCCGGGAAGGACCGACGCCGACTGTGCAACTGGTCGAGCAATTGCAGTTCAATATCAGTGAGCGCAACAAAAGCCCCCAGCTTGCGTGCAAACGGGGTGTGCTGAACTATCATGGAAGCCAATCCTTTCGTGACGCATGGCCTGCGTCGTGCAGGTGGAATCCTCCCTTTCGACCTCTAGTTTAGCTTGCAGACGATTTCGCTGATCTGCGTCAGTCATTCCTACCACAGGTCTGCGACAATGACTTGGCTTTCGAATTCGCAGGCATCTGGCGTTCGAGTCATGTGCCGCAACGGGAAGGTCCGCGAATGAAGAACGTCTCTGATGTGGCCGGAACTGCTGCTCTGGCAATTTGCGAGTCCCTGCTTCTTGCGCTGAATGACCGGAACATCCTGCCGGAAAGAGAGATCGTCGGCATCCTGCGCGATGCGGCCGCCGCGCATGCCAACGATCCGGGCGACGACGGCATGACCTCGCTTCACAAAGCGGTTGCCGAGCTGATCACTGGCATTCTCGCGGGTGGGAACTCGGTTCGCAGGCGGTAGGTGTTCCAAAGAGACCCGCCGCGCCTTTTCGCTGGCGCGGCGGGTCTTGGGTCTGGCCTGAACAGATGGCTCAGGGCACCGACTGCGCGGCGATTGCAGCAAGAATGGCGTCCGGCGTGATCGGGATATGTGTGACCCGTCCACCCGTCGCCGCAAAGATCGCGTTGGCGATGGCAGGGGCAATCACTGTCGTCGCTGGTTCACCCAAGCCGACTGGAACCTCCGTGCTGTCGACAAAGCTGATGTCGAGCACAGGCACATCGCCAATCCGCAAGGGCGTGTAGGTATCCAGGTTCGTGTCACGCACCTGACCCGTCAGGAACTCGGTCCCTTCGTAAAGCGCCATGCTGAGCCCCCAAAGGGCAGCGCCTTCTGTCTGCGCGTGGGCAGAGTCGGGATCGATGATTGTGCCTGCATCGGTGACGATGGTCAGCTTGCTGACGGTGACAACGCCGGTTGCAGCGTCCACCGCCACCTCGGCCACGCAGGCGACCCAGGTGGGCATCCCGCGTTCTTGCCCGAAGCTGCTTGCGATTCCGCGCGCCGAACCTTCGGACAAGGGCGTGCCCCAGCCCGCCTTTTCGGCGACCCGCCGCAAGACCTCGGCTTGCCGCAATGCGCCGCCTGTGTCGTTGATCGTGATCCCGGCGTTGCGCCCTGCCCCGGTCAGCAGTCCCAGCCGGAACGCTAGCGGATCAGCCCCCACATGCGCCGCCGCCTGGTCCATGAAGCATTCCAGCGCCCAGTTCGTCCAGCCCGGCCCAACCGACCGCAGCCAGCCCGGTCGGAAGGTGGCGTTGGCTAGGTCGTTCGACAGCGCCCGCACTTTCAGCGCGCCCACCTCATACCAATGATCGGCGCCGGAAATGGCAAAGGGATCATAGGGTTCGCCGTTGGTGCCCTTCGGCATGAAGAACGGTGCCATCACCTGCGTCGGCCAGCCGGCCGCCGCGTGATGCTCCATTCCCGTCACCACGCCCTTGGCATCGAAAGCCATCCGCAGGGTCTGGACCGAAGGCGAGCGCACCGAGTCGAACCGCGCGTCATCCTCGCGCGTCAGGATCATCTTGACCGGCCGCCCCAGCGTCTTGGCCGCAAGCGCTGCCGGGATCGCGTAGTCACCATTCAGCCTCCGCCCGAAGCCGCCGCCGATCGGATAGGTTCGCATCAGGACCTTCGCCTCGTCCCGCCCCAACGCCACCGCCAGCCGCGGCAGGATCAGGCTTTGCCACTGGTTGCCGGAATGGACCTCCATCACCCCGTCGACCTCCACAGCCAGCGCGTTTACTGGCTCCATCTGGAAATGGAGCACGGTGGCGGTGGTATAGGTCGTCTCGATCACACTTGCCGCAGCCTTGAAGGCCGCATCGGTATCGCCGCCGCCGGTGTCCAGGATCGCGCCCGCAGCGGGGTCGGCAATCAGGGCGCGGGCGTGGTCCTGAAGCTCCAGCTCACCAACCATTGCCGTCGGTCCCGCAGTCCAGGTGACCTTGACCAGGTCCGACGCCTTGATCGCCGCAGGATAGCTTTCGGCCATCACCATGACCCAACCGGGCACCGTGCCCGAAGGGTCGTCCAGGATCAGGCTGGAGAGATAGCCCTTCACCGCCTTCGCCGCCGTATCATCCACCGCCGTCGCGACCGAGCCGTTGCGGGTAGGCGGCAAGAGGGGCCGGGCATAGACCATGCCCTCCACCTTGGCATCGATGCCATAGACGATAGACCCGTCGGTCTTGCCCACGATGTCCAATCCGGTAACCGGCTTGCCGATCAGCTTGCGCTCGGCGGCGGGTTTGATCGGCATCGCGGCAAGCTCGTCGGCGGTGAAGCTGCGGGTCAGGCCTTTGGCAACGATCTCGGCATAGGTGACCGCCTTTCCGCCGCCGGTGACGACGCCGCCATAGGCCGTGCAGTCGGCAGGCGTGACGTTCAGAATGGCCGCCGCCGCCTCGATCAGCGCGATCCGCCCGGCTGCGCCTGCCTGCGAATAGACCGGGAAGCTTTGCCAGACCGACCAGCTGCCCCCGGTGACCATCAGGCCCCACTTAGGATCGGTATCGACATGGCTGATGCGCACGTCTTCCCAGTTCACCTCCAGCTCATCGGCAAGGATGCGGGCGATGGCGGTGCCGACATGCTGGCCCATCTCGGCGCGGATGATGTTGACGGTGACGATGCCCTTGGCGTCGATGGAGTACCACAGCGTCGGATCGAAGGTTGGGGCCGTGGGCGTGATCGCACCCGACGGGTCCCAGGCGGCCAGTGAAGGGGTCATGAACCCGGCGACCAGCCCGGTGGCTCCGCCCGTGATCAGAAAGCCCCGGCGCGACAGCGTGATGGCGTTCAACTTGGTCATCTCAGGCCCCCATGTCCAAAGCAGCTTCCTTGATCGCCGCACGGATGCGCACGTAGGTCATGCAGCGGCAGAGGTTGCCACCCATCATCGCGTCGATGTCCGCGTCCGACGGTTGTGGAAACCGCCCGATCAGCGCCACGGCCTGCATGATCTGCCCCGCCTGGCAGTATCCGCACTGTGGCACTTGCAGCTGAACCCAGGCCTTCTGCACCGGATGCGCATTGGCCGGGTCCAACCCCTCGATCGTGGTGATCGTCGCGCCCGCCACGTCGCCCAGAAGCGTGATGCAGGACCGGATCGCCTGACCGTCCAGATGCACGGTGCAAGCTCCGCACATCCCGATTCCGCAGCCGAACTTGGTGCCGGTCAGCCCCAGATCGTCGCGGATGACCCAGAGAAGGGGAGTGTCTGGTTCGGCCTCGACCGTGACGGGCCGACCGTTCAAGGTGAATTTCGTCATGGTCTGCAGCTCCCGCTCGGGTTCATGGGGTCAGTCCTCCTCGCGTCGGCCGAGGGTTCGCATCTTCGTCACGCTTGCTGCGACATCCGGCCAGGGCGCATCGGGTTTCGAGGTTGAGCGGAGCCAGACAACCATCCGGGCTACATCCGCATCGGTGAGGTAAGGCCCGAAGGCCGGCATGCCGCCCTCGTCATCCTCCGGGGCCTTGCCGAACAGGATGAACTGCGCCAGTTCGTCCGGACTGGTTTCGGCGGGTGGACCGCGTGTGCCAAAAGGCAGCTTGCCTTCGCCGCGATAGTGACAGGATGAGCAGGCAGCATCGAAACTGCGCTGCCCGAGATCGTTGCGAAGCGGTGTGATCCCCAGGGCAATGTCATCCTTAGCCTGAACGGAGATGCCGGTCAGGGAGAGGCAGGCGATCAGGGTGAGGGTCCATCCGTAAGTCTGCGAATATGCCATGGCTCGTCTCTTCAATGAACTCGACGGTTCGGACAGGCCACGTCTCCGCGGCCCATCCGATGATCATGGGTGAGCGATCAGAAGATCGGCAGGCCAAGCAGTTCGGCAGCCGATCCGCCATGCATCGTCAGCTTCTTGTCCATCAGTTAGAAGTCCGAGGCCGCAACCACGACACTGCGTGCGGCTTCGTCCGAACCAACGATGTTCGTCACGATGACGAATGGGATCGAGCCGTCTGCGGTCACCAACATGTCCTTGACCTTGCCGATCTCGACGCCGCTGTCGTCATAGACCAGCGCGCCAAAGATGTCTGTCGCGCGCCAGGCGGTGGTCAGAACGATCGGACCGACCTTCGTCAGCATCACTTTGGTGGTTTCGGCAAACCCCGCTGCGGCAAGGCCGAAACTTGCAGCAAAGGCGGTGTTGGCGATCAGAAGCGAGAGGCGTTTCATTGTAAGTGCTTTCATTGGCCGGACTTGGCCAAGTTGCCCGCATGTCGCGGGCACTTGCACGCAAGCCGAAACCACGCAGGGCTTTTCAGCCGTACATCGGTTCGTAGTAGTAGGGATAAAGGTAGCTATTATAGTAGTTTGCGCCGAAAGCCGCGTTGGTCTCCGCGTCGTTCATGCGCCGATGGATGATGCCGCCCAGCGGTCTCATCGCCTCGTCCAGGACCGAGGCCCAGTCTTCGGAAATCTCGGCCACGACTGCTGACTCACCGTGCTTCAGAGTGAAGAGCGCCTCGTCAGTCGCATTCTCGCGCCGGGCCTCCTTGACCGCATCTGCAGTCGCACCAATGGCACCGCCCGCCACGGCACCGACACCGGTGGCTGCGCCTACCGACAGGGCAGCCGCCCCGGCAACGCCGGCAGCAACACCTACCGGCCCGGCAATCAGGCCCAGAAGGGCACCCACTCCGACACCGATCGCCGTCCGCATGCCAAGGTCGCTGGTGCGGTTGGCCACCTGGATATGGCCCATATCGTCGCGCCGAACCAGGGCCGCGCCGTGAACGGTAAGCTCGCCTTCTTCGTCCAGAGCCCAAAGCCTGCGCAGCGCCTGATGGGCCTTGTCGTCGGACGCAAAGACAACGGCGATGTAGGTGTTCATGCCACCACCTTCTTCGGCTCGATGGCATGGGCCAGCTTGGTGCGGGCGGCGGCGACGGCGGCACTCAGTGATTGCGTGGCCTTGTGCGCGCTGTCCAGCATCGTGGCATTGGCGTGCTTGACGCCATCCTTGGCGGCAACAGCCTTGTCCTCGACAATCTTGCCAGCCGCTTCCAGCTTGGTGATCGCCGACTTGATACCGGCCTTGGCATCGTCGGCCTGATCCGCGGCCAGGGTCTTCATCCGCGAGGCAAGCGCATTGATCTCGTCCTGGACGACTTTGACGTCCGCCCAAGTCGCCTGTCCGGCCTTGGCAATGTTGCCGCTGATCTTCTTGTGAAGCTCTTGCGCGTCGTGCCGCGCAACTTCGAGAACGGTCTGAGGTTTGGTCATGATGCACCTTTCGGGTTGCGGTAAGGATTGGGTGTGCGCCCGAATCCGGGACGCGTTCCTGCCGTGGATCAGCCCTTTGGCGGGCCGGCGGAACCTCGCTCGGCCTGCAGGGCGTGCCGGGCAAGGGACAGAAGTTGCAGGACGGTCGACTGGGCCAGATCGGCCACAAGGTCGTCCGCCACTCGGGCGTGAACGGTGGGGTGATGCTTGGCGAGGTAGGCCAGCAAGTGACCGGCCTCGTTGCTTTGACCCTTGCCGTGACCGATCACTACGATCCGCCCCTCGCCCGAAAGCGCAGTAGCGACCTCATCAAAGAACCGGGTATCAGCAGGATAAGTCTCGGACCGGTCGGCGTCATGCTGGCTTCGGTCGGTGTCGTGCAGCAGGTGATGCAACTCCTGCGGCGTGGCATCGTCGGACTCGGTGGCGAAGAACACCCGCGCACCGGAATGGTCGATCACGACGACCGTATCCCTAGCTGCGGGTCCGACGGCCCGGGCCACTCCGGCTTCCCCCCACCCTGCGCGCGTCAGGAAATGTCTCAGAGCCATCACCGCTTCGGCGGAAAGATCCTTGTCATGTGTCGGCCGGAACCGGCTTTCGATCCGCCCTACCCGCAAGACGACATCGCCGTCACGCGCATGGCTGACCGACCCGAGCGATGCGATCAGGGCAAGCATCTCGCGCCATGACAGGTTGTGCGACAAGGGATGCTGAAAGATCCGTGCCAGCACCCGCTGATCGGCAGCGGATAGCTCAGAGACATTCAGGGTGGCGAAATCATCCTGAAGCATAGGTCATCCTTCCGGGAATCGAGGCAAGACCTGCAGTCTGCCGAGGCGTCGCATCCAAGACCTTGGCGTCGGATCGGGGCGACGGCAGCCTCGGAATCTACGCACAGGGGGGGCGGCATGCGTGGATTCCGAGGCTTACGTCGGGCCGGGACAATCGGCATGGTCCTGACGCGCGCGGGCTTCCCCGTGAAAGGATTGCATTATGACGATCGAAGAGCCGAAGTTCACCCTTGCCCTCAAGGATGGAGCTTTCGAGATCCGTGATTACGCCGCCTCGATCGCAGCCGAGGTCACCGTGAAGGGCACTCAGGACGAGGCGAGCCGAAAGGGCTTTCGCCTGCTCGCAGGATACATCTTCGGGGGCAACCGCCGTGCCCAGAAGATCGAGATGACCGCGCCGGTCATCAAATCTGTGGCGGGCGAGAAGATCGCGATGACCGCACCGGTAACGCAGATCCCGGGCAACGCCGACTGGCTGGTGCGCTTCACCATGCCCGGCCGTTATGCGCTCGCCGATCTGCCCGTGCCGAATGACCCGGCCGTCAAGATCCGCGCGATGGCTCCCGCCCGCTTTGCCGTCCTGCGCTTTTCCGGTCTTGCGGGCGAGGCGAAGGTGGCCGAGGCCCTGGAAAAGCTATTGGCGACCCTGCGAGTTAGGGGACTGCACCCCGTCGGGCCCGTCTCGATTGCCCGCTACAATCCGCCCTGGACCCCCTGGTTCCTACGCCGGAACGAAGTGATGATTTCTGTGGCTGGTGGCTGACCGGTGCCTCCGGTTCATAAAGAGACCCACCTGATCCAGCGCATCGGCTGGTTGCGGGCTGCGGTCCTCGGGGCGAACGACGGCATCCTGTCCACCGCAAGCTTGATGGTCGGCGTCGCTTCGGCCTCTGCCGACAAGGGGGCCGTGATGGTGGCTGGCCTTGCCGGTCTGGTCGCCGGGGCGATGTCGATGGCGGCGGGGGAGTATGTGTCGGTCAGCAGTCAGGCCGATACCGAGGCCGCTGACGTCGCCAAGGAAACCGCCGAGCTGAAGGCCGATCCGGCGGGGGAACTGGCCGAACTGGCCACAATCTATCAGGGCCGCGGACTGTCGGAAGCGCTCGCCCTGCAGGTCGCGCAAGAGATGATGGCGGGTGACGCCCTCGCCGCCCACAAACGGGATGAGCTGGGCATCATCGCCGAAACCGCCGCCAATCCGATCCAGGCGGGGCTTGTGTCGGCGGCCACCTTCGCCTCGGGTGCGGCATTGCCGCTGGCGGTGGCCGCCCTGCTGCCCGAACCGCGGCTTCTTGTCGGCGTGGCCCTCGCCACGATCCTCGCCCTCGTAGTCCTTGGGGCCATCGGTGCTAGGATCGGCGGCGCACCAATATGGCGCGGTGCAGCGCGGGTGACGTTCTGGGGCGTGATCGCCATGGTCGCGACGGCCCTTGTCGGGTGGAGTTTCGGCACGGCCGTCTAGGCAGACTTCAGCCCTTAGGTAGTTTCCGACCCTGCCGCCCTACGCGTCCAGCCTTCTACCGTCCTCGCAACGCAATCCTGCGTCGATCATCCCTGAAGGAGACAGCAATGTCCGATGACAAACACCTCAAGCAGGCCGTTCTGGACGAGTTGAAATGGGAGCCGAGCGTCAACGCCGCCCAGATCGGTGTGACCACAAAGGACGGGATCGCCACCCTGATGGGCTCGGTCGAAAGCTATGCCGAAAAGCACGCGGCCGAGACCGCCACCCTGCGCGTCAAGGACGTGAAGGCCGTGGCGGAAGAAATCGAGGTCAAGCTGCCGTTCAGCGTCAAGCATGGCGATGCCGAGATCGCTGATGCCGCAGTGAACCGGCTGACCTGGAACGTTTCAGTGCCGAAGGACGCAGTCAAGGTGGCCGTGGCGAAAGGTTGGGTCACGTTGACCGGGGACGTACATTGGCACTACCAGCACGACGCGGCAGCCGACGCTGTCCGCACGCTCTGGGGTGTCACCGGCGTGTCGAACCAGATCGCCATCAGGCCGCAAGCCAATGCGACCGACATCAAGTCGGACATCATGGTCGCTTTGAACCGGTCCTGGTTCAGCCCCGAGAAGATCGACGTCAGCGCCAATGACGGCCAGGTAACGCTGACCGGTACCGTTAATTACTGGGACGAACGCGCGCTTGCCGGCACCACTGCCTGGGCGGCGCCTGGCGTGACCTCTGTCACCAACGATATCCGCGTTGATTGACACAACGAAATGCACCGCTGACCCTCAGTGGTCAGCGGTGCAATCTTGTCGATGCCCAAGACAAAACAGGACGAGCAAGCTCGTCCGCTCGAAATCCGCACGCGCCGACCAAGGCAGGGCACTGATCTGCGGCAGTGCAGCATGCCCGGTCCTCGATAGGGTGAAGCCATGCTGCGCTTGGTGCCAGCCGTAACGATTGAGGAAGCTTGCCATGGCGGACGGAGAGATCGTTTCAGCTCGCTTTGGCCGGCGTCGTGACTTTGCGCCTCTCAGCAGCCTACAGAAGCAAACGCGGCTTCAACCTGGTGCTGCCCAAGCTTTCGCGGCGCCACTTGCCACACTTCTTGCCAGAAATGACATGTTGAAGAAGGCCCTGGACCAAGAGCGGGCCGCCTCCGCCGACTTGCGCTGGATCCTTTGCAGCCGGAAGAGAGAACTGCCTGATGTCCAAGACGCGAGTCCATCAGCCAGCGCAACTCCGATCGGAGACGATCTGGTGACTGTGATCAGTCTGACGTCGGTCGCCGCACCTTGGGCGCCGGGCGACCTCGGCGCCGCAAACCTGCCGAAGTCCCCCGAAGATGGAGGGCTGTCGGCAGGTTACCCTGACTTCGGCTATGGCCTGACTCGCAGGCAACTTCAGATCCTGGGCTTGGTGCTTGCAGGTCATCCCAGCAAGAACATCGCAGCCGATCTGGGTATCAGTCGACGCACCGTGGAAAGCCACCGCGCCGCTATCATGCACCGCACGGGCGCCACATCACTTCCCGCCCTGGCTCGCCTCGCGGTTGGCGCTGATGTCGGCGGGGACTGCAAACTTGTCGCTCGCTCCTGAAGCATTTCCGCCCTTCGCTGACACATCGCCGCGTCAACGTCATCGCCCCCTTCGCGAAAATGAGCTCAGACGTTACTGGATTCTAAGCGGGATTTGCCGGGGCGGCCGTCGGGCCCCCAAGGTCAAACCTCCTGATACAGCGCGGCAGCGGGTGCTGTCAGACGAATGCGAACCAGTCTCCATTGCCGCAACTCCACCTCTTTGTCAGGCAGAGAGAAGGCCACGCCACTCGGTGAGAGCGGCGGCGCGGGTCTGCTTGTAGGTGGAGCGGTCTTGGAGGTGGCGCTCAATCGAAAAGTGGTTGTGGACCGAGGCATGGACTGAAGCGAACTTCTGCAACGTTCGCATGCGCGGGAACCGCAGCATCGCCCGCTCGCGTCGTCGGAACGGCAGGTGCAAGTTCTCAGCGCGGTTGCTGAGCCAGCGCCCCATCGCGCGGTCATCACCGCGGCCCAGGTCCTTCAGCGCCGACCTGTGGGACCGGAGAAGATCCGTTACGGTGGTGTCCGGCCGACCGTGGCGCTTCATTGATTTCTTCAAGAATTTCAATGCTGCTTTGCGGTCTCGCGTCTTGGTCACGATACTTTCTAGGACCTCGCCTTCGTGATCGACCGCGCGCCAGAGGTAGTGCGTCACCCCATTGATC
>JBKDYO010000185.1:0-11175 GCA_046305855.1 Paracoccaceae bacterium | reverse complement strand
ACGATCTCGAACTGGTCGGCGGCGGCCATCATCGCGCCAGGACGGATCGCGAAATGGCCAACGGGGATGCCGGGCATGTTGTGCATGCCGTAGACTTCCTGCACGCCCCAGCGGGTGAGCATTCCGTCCTGCACCATCTCGCGGCCGCCACCACCGCCTTCTTCGGCAGGCTGGAAGATGCAGACGACGCGACCGTCGAAATTCCGCGTCTCGGCCAGGTATTTTGCGGCCCCGAGCAGCATCGCGGTGTGCCCGTCATGGCCGCAGGCATGCATCTTTCCCGGAACGGTCGAGGCATAGGGCACCCCGGTCTGTTCGGTGATCGGCAGCGCGTCCATGTCGGCCCGAAGGCCGACGACCCGACCCTTGCTGTCGCTGCGGCCCTTGATCACGGCCACGACCCCCGTGCGGCCGATGCCTTCCACCACTTCGTCGCAGCCGAAGGACCGGCAAAGCTCGGCCACACGGGCGGCAGTGCGGTGGACGTCGAACAGAAGCTCCGGGTTGGCATGGAAATCCCGGCGCCAGGCGGTGATCTCGGGCAGAAGTTCGGCGAAGCGGTTTTTGACGGGCATTTGGGGGGCTCCTTTCCCCATAAGGTGAACCCGCCGGGCAAAAACGGCAAGACCCGCTGCGTGGCCGCGCGGGCCGCCGGGTCAGGAAAACCGGAATGTGATCAAGGACCTGTTGCCGAAGTCGCACATTTCTGAAAATGCGTCGCAAAATCGTCATGAACCGGGCTTGTTGCCGCCAAAGCCCTGCGCAATATGAGCAAAAGGCAGCGAATAGCCAGGAACCGGAGCAGTCAGATGGCCAAGAACCCCAGCCAGCCGCAGCAAGGCGGCAGCACCACGCCCAGCCCGCAGCAGCAGGGCCAGCAATCGGGCGGATCGACCCAGCAGGCGGGCACGCCGATCTTCAAGGACTGGGCGTCGATCTGACCTGATCCGCCCCGTCGCAGGCTTGACAACACCCGGGCCAGCCGCGAGGCTGGCCTTGTTTTGTTCTCAACCGGCCCTGCCCCATGTCCAGCCCTGTTTCCTCGATCCCAAACCTCGGGCCTGCGTCGGAACAGGCTTTTGCCCGGGCCGGGATCACCAGCGCCGAGGAAATCCGCACCCTTGGGCCGGACGAGGCCTATCGGCGGCTGCTAGACGCGGGCACGCGGCCGCATTTCATCGGGTATTACGTTCTGGTGATGGGCCTTCAGGGGCGGCCCTGGAACGATTGCAAGGGCGAAGAGAAGAAGGCCCTGCGCAAACGCTTTGATACCCTCTGCGCCGGGTTCAACCGGTCGGATGCGAAACTGCGCACGGACCTGGAACAGGCGCTGAGCTTTCTTGGCGTCGTCCCACGCCCCTAGGGCAGACCACAAGCGGGCTCTGCCAGGGCTCTGAACCCCGGACGTGGTACAACCTGAGACATTGCGTCTTCGGACCCCCACTTACGACGAGGGCGGAATGACACCTTTGCGGAACATGAAGCAGCCGTAAAACCGCCGCTCGCCGGTCTGGATCACGGCGTAGGACTGGCGCGCCATGTCGTAGAAGGCAAAGCGTTCGATGCTGATCATCTTGCGGGGCTTGCCTTCGGCGCGGTCGATCTCGGCCTGAACCTCCTGCTGGACCGGCGGGATCTCATCGGGTTTGCCGACAACTTCCATCCGACCTGCGAAGTCGTCGACGAAGGTGTCGAGCGGCAGGACCGACAGGATCGCGTTGACAGCTTCGGCGCAGGTCAGGTTCTCCATCCGGAGAAGCTTTCCCGTCACCGTGGCCCGCGCGACCGAATCCGACGGAAAGTTGGTGTCGGCCACGATCAGCACGTCGCCATGCCCCATCGCGCGCAAGGTGGCCAGCACCTCTGCGTTCAGCCGGTTGTCGATTCCCTTCAGCATGGGCCTCTCCTCTGGATCATCGGGCCTGGATGCACTGGCCTAGAGTCTTTGGCCGGTGGCCTTGTCGAAAAGGTGCGCCGCTGCCGGGTCCGGCGCAAGGGTCAGGGCTGCACCGGGCGCGAAGGCCACGCGGTTCCGGAACACGGCCGTCAGCTCGCGTCCGGCAATGCGCAGCGCGACATGCGTCTCCGACCCGGTCGGCTCGATCACCGCGACGGTTGCGGCCAGGCCCTCGCTGGCCTCGTGCAGATGTTCGGGACGGATGCCGTAGATGACCTCGCGCCCCTCTTCGGCCACGACACCGGTCGGCAGCGGCAGGCGCGAGCCGCCGAGATCGACCATCCCGCCCGACACCCGGCCTTCCAAAAGGTTCATCGAGGGGCTGCCAATGAAGGCCGCGACGAAGACATTGGCAGGGCGGTCATACAGGTCGAGCGGCGCGCCGACTTGCTCGATCCGTCCGCCCTGCATCACGACGATCCGGTCGGCCATGGTCATCGCTTCGATCTGGTCGTGCGTGACATAGACCGTGGTCGTCTTCAGCCGCTGGTGCAGTTCCTTGATCTCGGTCCGCATCTGAACCCGCAGCTTAGCGTCAAGGTTCGACAAGGGTTCGTCGAACAGGAACACCTGTGGATCGCGCACGATGGCGCGGCCCATGGCGACACGCTGGCGCTGGCCGCCGGACAAGGCCCGGGGATAGCGGTCAAGATAGGGGGTCAGGCCCAGAATCTCGGCCGCGCGTTCGACCTTGGCGCGGACCGCAGCCTTGTCCATGCCGCGCATCTTCAGCGCAAAGCCCATGTTCGCAGCGACGGTCTTGTGCGGGTAAAGCGCGTAGTTCTGGAACACCATCGCGATGTCACGCTCGGACGGAGGCAGGTTGTTCACCCGCTTGTCGCCGATCATGATGTCCCCGCCGGTCACTTCCTCAAGCCCGGCGATCATCCGCAAAAGCGTGGATTTCCCGCAGCCGGACGGGCCGACCAGCACGACGAAAGCCCCATCGGGAATGTCGAGATCAAGCCCGTGGATCACCTGCAAGCCCGCATAGTTCTTGCGCAATTCGCGGATCGTCACTTCGGCCAAACGCTGCTCTCCCGGAATCCCCTGCAAAATTCCTACCCCAGCAACGGCAGGTCTGTCCATCCGCTGACCATACTAACATGTTAGAATCTTGACAGGACCCCGCCGCCTTGCGAAGCTAACCAAGGCAAGCTGCCAAAACGGGGAGAGGGAGACCCCTGCAAGGTCCAACAAAACGCGGGCCGATCAGCCTGCGGACAGCCGGAAAGCTGACCGCAGAGGGGCGGTTCCGCTGACCACCGAAATCAGACACCAAGCCACGCCGGAGAAACCGGTTCGGGCACGTTCCAAAGGGAGGAGCTATCTTGAAGGTCGAAATCTACGAGGCGATGTCGCGAGCCAGACTGAGCCGCCGCCGCATGCTGCAGGGCACCGCCGCCCTGGGCGCCATGGCGATGATGCCGATGACGGCACGCCAGGCATCCGCAGAAGCCCACGGCAACGTGCGCGCCGAAATCCTGAAGATCCCGGGCGTGGGCATGGGTTCGCCCACCGATGCCGATTGGCAGAAGGTCGGCGAGATGTGCCTTGGGCCCACCAAGGCCAATGTCGCCGAGGGTGAGTTTGCGGGGGTCGAACTGACCTTCCTGGGGCTGAACAACCAGAACCTGCACAACGTCCTGTTCCGCGGCTTCCTGAAGCCATGGGAGGCCTATACCGGGGCCAAGATCAACTGGATCGACCTGGCGCAGGCCGACTACAACCCGCGCCTTCAGCAGGCGATCGCCACGGGCACCGTCGACTTCGACATCATCGAGATGGGCGCGCCCTTCGAAGGTGACACCGCGGGCCGCGGCCTTCTGGACGAGATGCCCGATTGGGTGAAGACCCAGATCGAAGCCGATGACCTCGTGGCCTATCTGCAGCCGCCCGTCGGCACCTGGGATGGCAAGTCCTACCGGATCACCATCGACGGCGACTGCCACACGCTGGCTTACCGGAAGGACTATTTCGGTGAAGGCGGCATCGGCGGCGCCGAGATGCCGAAGCATTGGGAAGACGTGAATGCGATGTCGATCGCGCTGAAAGGCAAGACCGACCCGCTGACCGGCCTGCCCGCCTATGGCTTCCTTGACCCGCTGAAGGGCTGGGGTGGTTTCGGCTTCTACTTCCTGGAAGACCGCGCCACGGCTTACGTCAAGCACCCGTCCGACCCCGCGTGGCTCTTCGATCCCGACACCATGAAGCCGCGCGTCAACAACCCGGGCTGGGTGCAGGCGATCCAGGACGTGATGGACCTGATCAAGGCCGACGCCTACCCGGCCGACCAGATCAACGCCGACCCCGGCGTTACCGCGTTCAGCCAGTTCCTGGCCGGAACCGGCACGGCGCTGACCTGGTGGGGTGACGTGGGCTCGAACGCCCGCACGTCCGACACTTCGGTCGTGGGTGACGTCGTCGGCTTCGACATCAACCCCGGTGCCAAGCGCGTCTACAACCACGGCGCAGGCGCCTGGGAAGAGACCGAGAACTTCGCGCCGAACCTCGCCTACCTTGGCTGGGGCGTCTATGTCACCAGCCGCGTCTCGGGCGACGAGAAGAAGCGCAAGGCCGCCTGGTCGGCTGCAGCGCATCTGGGCGGCAAGGACATCTCGCTCTGGATGGCGGCCTACCCGTCGGGCTTCCAGCCCTACCGCAACTCGCACTTCCAGTTCGAAGAGTGGGAAGCAGCAGGCTACGACCGGGCCTTCGTCGAGGACTACCTCGGTTCGAACCGCGACAGCTACAACCACCCCAACGCCGCGATCGAACCGCGCATCCCCGGCATCTTCCAGTACTACTCCATCGCCGAGGACGAACTGGCCAAGGGCTTTGCGGGCCAATATGCCAGTGCGCAGGAGACGGCCGATGCCATCGCCGCCGCCTGGGAGAAGATCACCGACGAGATCGGCCGCGACAGCCAGATCGCGCTGTACAAGGCGTCTCTGGGGATGTGACGAACTTCGCAGGGCGGAAAGACTACTCCGCCCTGCGCCACCCGATCAGGCAAATGAAAGCGGCGCGCGGAACTCCACGCGCCGTCCTCATTTCGCCCGTGACCTGGGTCAGATCTTCGTCGGGATCATCTCACGCGACGGTAGGTTGCCGATCAGGGTCGGGATCCCGAACATCGACGAGAAGAGATACCCGCCACTGATCGCCGAGCTGGCCTGGCGGCCGGTCGAGACCAGTTTCATCGGCCAGAACATCTTGGACATGTAGGCCCCGCCCGCGATGGCCGACGTGCGCGGCTTTGACGGCGAGATCGGGTTCTGGCCCATGATATGGCCGTGGCTCAGGTTCCTGTGCGGGTTCGACATGTAGAAGACCGTGCCCGACTGAACGCTGCCCGACCGGGCGATGGTGGGCTGTTCGCGGATATAGACGTCCTCATCCGCAAGGCCGACCTTAAGGGACGGCGTGCGATTTACCGTCTTGATCGCGTGCCGCGCGGTCCCCATCGGGGCGAACGGTGCGCGCACGACCAGAAGTGCGCCCCCCTTCTCGATCCCCGGCGCATAGGCCGCGGCCGAGGGCGCCATGACCCGCGCGGCTTTCATCCGGTCCGATACCGAACCGTCGCCTGCGCGCGTGATCACGTCGATGGTGGAAGGGTCGTGGCCGCTTGACTGCAGCGCCGCCGAAACGGACGTGGCAGTTGCCACATCCGGATAGAGCCTTGTGATGATCGTCGTCATGTCTCACCCGTTGCTGAATGGCAATAATCAGAGTTCCGTTCTGTCACGCCTTGGTCGTGGCCATGCCGTCTTGCCCCCCGGTCATGGTCGTTCCGTCAAAGTTAGTCCCACCGTGGCTCTTGTCCAGTCCCCGGCGCCAGAGCGGCCAGGCGGCGACAAGCGCCAGCAAAAGAAGCCCGGCTTCCAGTGCGAAGACCGGCAGATAGGGGCCGGCACCCGCTGCGCCTTGCGCGGGGCCGATCAGCATTGCATCGCGGATCACACCACCGAAAGCGATGGCCACACCTGCCGCAGTCGTCTGCACTGCACCCCAGGCGCCGAGTGACAGGCCGATCTGGTCCCGGGGTGCCGAACGCATCGTGGCGGTCAGCGTCCCATGGCCGAAAAGCCCGGCCCCGAACCCCGCCAGCAGCGTCGCCCCGATCAGAAGCGGCACCGCCAGCACCAGGGCCGAGGCCGTGATCGCCAGAAAAGCCGGCACGCCGATCATCGCACCCGTCGCGGCCACGGCCATCGGCTGACCGCCCTGCCCCAACCAGCGCGAGGCAAGGCCGAAGCCCAACAGGCTCCCGAAGGCCAAGACCACTGTCAGCCGGGTCGTCTCGGCCACCGTCATGCCCAGCACCTGACCGCCGAACGGCTCTAGCAACACATCGGCCATCCCGAACCCAGCCGTCCCCAGCGCAATCACCACCAGAAGCCGCAGCATTCCGGGCCGGGCGGCCAGTTTCGACCAAGCCTGGCGAAAGCTGATCACCGGTTGCGGCGTCTCGGCCCGGGCGCGGTTGCGCGCCTCCTGCTTCCACATCGCAAAACCGTTCACCACGATGGTAACGACCGCCGAGCCCTGGATCACCTGGACCAGCCGACCGGGCGTGTAGTTTTCGAGAACTGCGCCGTAGATGAAGGCACTGACGATCATGCCGACCAGCAGCATCACATACATCAGCCCGACGACTTTGGGCTGGTCCTCTTCGGGCACAAGGTCGGTCGCCAGAGCCAGACCCACGGTCTGCACGATATGCACCCCGGCACCGACCAAGAGGAACGACAGCGCCGCCGCGCTCAGGCCGATCCAGCGCGGCGCATCCACCGCCTCCTGGTAGCCCGACAGGACCAGAAGCGCGAAGGGCATGATCGCAAAGCCGCCGAACTGGTACATCGTGCCCTTGAAGATCCAGGGCAGCCGCCGCAACCCGAGGGCCGAGCGGAACGTGTCCGACTTGAAGCCGATCAGCGCCCGGAACGGGGCAAAGACCAGAGGCAGCGCCAGCATCACCGCGACCAGCGTCGCGGGCACCTTCAGTTCGACAATCATGACCCGGTTCAGCGTGCCGACCATCAGCACCAGCGCCATGCCGACCGTCACCTGGAACAGCGACAGCCGCAAGAGCCGCGACAGCGGCACTTCGGCCGAGGCGACATCGGCAAAGGGCAGATAGCGCGGCCCGATCGCCGACAGCTTGCGAAGGGCAAAGCGCTTGTAGTCGAACATCTTACGCGCTCCCAGGCCAAGGCACACCGGTCCCGGCGATGCCGTGCGGCAGGCTAAGGCCCTCCCGCCGGAGGACAGAAGGGCCGTTCACCCGTCTTTTCGTGCCGCGCGCCGGCCACAGCCGACCGGCGCGCGGCAGGGGTCAGTTCAGCGACGCCATGGTCTCTGGCAACTGCAGCACGGCCCGTGCTGTGGTGCCATCGGGCATCGTGATCAGAACCTCTTGCGAGCCACCTGGCACGTAGGACACTTTCGCGGCCTCGGCTTCGGGCGCCGGGATCGCGTTCATGGCCATTCCGGCACCAATTGGTTTGCCCGACAGGAAGTCCGCCACCCAGGTCGTGTTGCTGAGAACAGCAACATGGACGGCGAATGACCCGACGGCGACAGCTGTGAGGAACAGCGGAACTCCGACAGTCGGCTTTACGACAAGCCACATCTTTGCGTTGTTCATTTTGTTCCCCTCAGCCAAGCCACGGGGTCGAAACGGCGACCAGAAGATGCGCGATCAGGGCGATAACCCCGAACACGCGAGTGCCGTCGATCAGATAGCTGTGTACTTCTTCGGCTTCCCGAAGAGTCAGGCCGGTTGGCCAGACCTTGTCAGGATCATTGGACATGAAATGCTCCTCCGTGCCCGTCGTCGTCGCTGCCGTATGAAAGCGGGTTGACGACATTCCGCCCGCCTGAACCGCCTGCGCCCGATGCCTCGGCACGCAAACGACCCAAGGTCAATGTGTCATTTTTGCAGTACAATAACAACTGTAAACCTTGCGTTACATACAATCACGGTGCCAGGTGATGCAAATCCTGCACGCCATTGCTTTACAGTCATTTTTCCGAAAACCGTTTTCGAAAAGCGCGCCCAAAGCCGCCGGTCTCTCGACCGCTCCCGCAAACAGATTGGGCGGTGCTGCCTGTGATTTGGGCACTCGCTTCGGGACTGAGTCTTGCCCGAAAACGGCTCTGCAAACCCCCTTCCCAAAGGGTTGAATGCCGGGCTAACATGCTAGCATGACCGACCAGAGCCATCTTCACATCGTCACCCGGGACGACATTTCCGCAGGCCGCAAAACGCTCGGCCGGACGCTGGTCTGGGGCTCGGCGGGCCTGATGGGTGTTCTGGGTCTGGCGCAGCTGGCCCAGACGCTTGGCTGGCACGATTTCGGCTTCCAGACCTGGCGCCCGACGCTTTACGCCTTCTGCCTCTGGGCGACGGCACTTTGCTGGGCGCAGGTGCTGGTGCGGGGCGAACAGGGCAAGCGCACGCTCTTTGTCCTTCCCGCCGCACTGTTTGTCGTGTCGCTGACGGTCTTTCCGCTGCTCTTCGGCCTCATCATCGCGTTCTCCAGCTGGAACCTCTCCAGTCCGGATGGCCGTCAGTTCAACGGTGTCGCGAACCTTGTGCAGATGTGGAACGACCCGTTCTACTGGAACGCGCTTGGCAATATGGTCTGGTACACCCTTGCCATCATTCTGGAATATTCCATCGCCTTCGGCCTTGCACTTCTGCTGAACGCGCAGATCCGGGCGCGGAAGTTCTTCCGGGTGGCGTTCCTGCTGCCGCTGATGCTGTCGCCTGTGGCTGTCAGCTGGATGATCGGCAAGTCGATGCTTGAGGCCCGCTTCGGCCCACTCGCCCGCCTTGCCCGGCTGTTCGGCTGGGAGAACCCCTCGTTCTTCGGCTCACCCGAGGTAGCAAAACTGACCATCATGCTGATGGACGCCTGGACCTTCATCCCCTTCATGATGATCATGCTGCTTGCAGGCCTGCAGGCGATCCCGAAGGAACTGACCGAGGCAAGCCGCGTCGATGGTGCCACCGGCTGGCGGTCGTTCTGGGAGGTCACCTTCCCGCTGATGCTGCCGGTGTCGATCACTGCGATCCTGATCCGGATCATCTTCAAGCTCAAGCTCGCCGATATCGTGATCAACGTGACCTCCGGCGGGCCGGGCGGGGCCACGGATACGGTCACCAGCTTCATCTTCCGAGAATACCGCGACCGGTCGAACGTCGGCTATGGGACGATGCTGGCCATGGTCTATCTGGTCTTCATCATCATCGGCATGACCATCCTGATGAAACTGGCCGCAAGGTTCACGGGGCCGCGCACATGACCGAAACGGCAGTCTTCAAGGACAGCACCACCGACCGGAGCTTCCGGATGAAGTGGTATGCGAACCGGGTCGTGGTCTACGGCATCCTGATCTTCTGGGCCGTGATCTGCCTGTTTCCGATCTACTGGACCATTTCCACCAGCTTCAAGATGGCCCCGAACGTGATGCAGGGGCATCTGGTGCCCTGGGTCGATTTCCAGCCGAAATGGCTGGGGTGGAGGTCGCTGGGCCTGTCGCCCGACACGATCGGCACCGAGTCGACCGTCCGCGACGAATTCGTCAAACGCTTCATCAACTCCTCGGTCACCTCGCTGGTCTCCTCGACGCTCGCCGTGATCCTCGGCTCGCTTGCGGCCTACGGGCTGTCGCGGTTTTCCTACAAGTTTCTCTGGATGAAGAACGACGACATCTCGTTCTTCTTCCTGTCGCAGCTGATCCTGCCGCCCGTCGTCCTCGCCCTGCCCTTCCTCGTGCTTTACAAGGAACTGGCGCTTCTCGACACCACGGTCGGGCTGATCCTGCTGTACACGCTGTCGGTGCTGCCCATCGTCATCTGGATCATGCGCGACCAGTTCGCCGGGATTCCAACCGAACTGGAAGAAGCAGCGATGGTCGATGGCTTGGGCGTCTGGGGTGCCTTCTTCACCATCATCCTCCCCATCGCCCTGCCCGGCATGGTCGCGGCCTTCATCCTGTCGCTGGTCTTGACCTGGAACGAGTATTTCTTTGCGGCTCTGCTGACCTCGACCTATTCCAATACGCTGCCGGTGATGGTGGCCAGCCAGACAGGCAGTCAGGGCATCAGCTGGTGGTCGATGGCCGCCCTGTCGACTGCAGCGATCTTTCCTCTGATCGTCATCGGTGTGGTGCTGGAGCGCTTCATCATCAAGGGAATGGCCGCTGGGGCGGTGAAGTGAGCGCATGCTGAAAGGCATTGACCAGCGCCTGTCGGCCGAGATTGTGCATGTGCTGATGCTGATGGGTCATGGCGACGATCTGGTGATCTGCGACGTGAACCATCCGGCGGCGACCATTGCGGCCGAGACCACCTATGGCCGGCTGATCGACATGGCGGGCTGTGATATCCCCACGGGCGCGGCGGCGATCCTGTCGCTGATGCCGCTTGATACTTTCGTCCCGGCCCCGGTCGCGCGAATGCAGGTGGTGGGCAATCCGGACGGACAGGTGCCGATCTTCGCCCGGATGCAGGCGGTGGTGGACCGGGCCGAGGGGCGCACCGTGACGATCGAACCCCTGGAACGCTTTGCCTTCTACGCGGCCGCAAAGCGCGCCTTCGCGATCATCCGCACGGCGGATTCCGGGCCCTATGGCTGCTTCATCCTGAAGAAGGGTGTCGTGGACTTGCCCGAGCTTTAGGCGAGCCCCAGCACCCGCCGCAGATGGGCCAGCGCGATCTGCGCCCCGGCCTCGCCCATCTCTGCTGACGCCTTCCCTGCGTCCTCGGTATACCAGTGCCCCCCGTCCCCGGCGCGGGACATGTCGACCGTGTCCGGGGCCAGCGCCTGCATCAAGGCCGTCTCGCCCTGCCCCGCGTGATCAAAGGGGAAAGCCGCGCCCTTGGGAAACAGCGGATGAATCTGGATCCAGTTGAACGGGTCCGCCGCACGGGCCTGGTCGGCGTAATAGTCCTGCATCCCCCGGTCGCCCCACCAGCCGGGGCCGCGCGTCGCCTCCAGAAACCGCATGATCGCGTTGCGGCCCGCAAGGCGGAAGGCGAGGTCGGTGGGCATCCCTTGGTCGAACCCTTCGGTCTGGTGATGGATCACGCCCCGGATGTTGCGGAAGCCTGCCTTGAGAAGCGCGGTAAACAGCCCCTCGGCCATGGGCAGGATCGCGCCTGCGTCGATGTGCAGAGTTCCTGTGCCTTCGGGTCCCGCTAC
>JBKDYO010000184.1:0-11431 GCA_046305855.1 Paracoccaceae bacterium | reverse complement strand
AGGCGGTCCTGGGCGGGGTCAGGGCCGGTCCAGCGGCGGCCGGTCAAAGAGGTCTCGACGGAAAGGAAGGCGGTCATGGGAAAGGGGTGCCGCAAAGGCGGGGGCTGCGCAAGGGGGCGACGTGGCTGTCCACGGAGGGCGAATGCCCGGGACGAGGAAGATCAAGGGTTTGCGTGTGGGCATTTACCCGATCGTAACGTTTGGTCGGGCAGAGCGTTTCGTCTGGCCTGGTCCCGTTCGCGAGAAACGGGCTCGACTGTGCGGGGTGACCCGGACTTGTGACGACATGCGCATGTTGAACTGGAGAAGGATAGGTCTTTGCATATCCGTTGCAGTGTCTTGCACGCCGATCAACGGGCGCCCGGATCGATTTGTCGCGGGACAAATCGGACAAAAAAGGAGAGATCGGCGCGCACTCGTTTCCGCGACGGGAATTGACCCGTTCCTTCAGGAAGCATCCCGCTCTACTCGCTGACCTTCAGGGCTTGCAGCTGGTCCCAGATGACCACCTCGGCCCGGCCTAGCGCGCCGCGCAGCCGGATGGCGCGGACCGACAGGGGGCAGGCTGGCAGGGCGGGAGAGAGGTCGGTCAGGCGGCCAAGCTGCACGCCAAGTCGCGCAAGCGTTTCCGGCACCCAGGCCACGGCGACTCCTGCGGCGGCCATTTCCAGCGCGGCGATGGTCAGGGCGGTCTCGGCCTTGGGCAGCGCGACCTTTCCAGGGGCGAGCAGTGGCAGGATCCGGTCCGACATGATCCTTCCGAAGAAGACGTCAGCCGGATAGGCGACATAGGGCACGTCCATCGCTCCCGTGCCGGACAGAAGTGGCTCTGCCAGATCCGGTCGGAGGACCGGGATCAGGCGGTCCGGCCCGATGTCGATGCTTTCGAGATAGTCGCCTGACACAGGCTCATCCATGTCGGGCGTGGTGTAGACGATTGCCAGATCCGCCTGTCGCGACAGAAGGAGGCCAAAGCATTCGTCGAAATTGGCCGAGCGAAGGCGGACGAAGACGTCTTCCTCGCGGTCCTGGATGGCCTGGATGATCCGGGGCGCGAAGGACGTGGTCAGGGAATGCTGGCTGGCAATGACGATCCGGTTCGAGGCCACCCGGTCCCCACGCCGCAGGTCGACGACCAGCTGGCGCAGCGCGGCCGAAATCTGTTCGATCTGGGCGCCCTGGGCCTGGGTGGTCGGGCGAAGCTGCACCGGCTTGCGGCTGCGGTCGAAAAGCTCGACCCCGATATGCTCTTCAATCTGCTGGATGCGGCGCGAGAAGGCCGACTGCGTCAGGTTCCGCCGTTCCGCCGCGCCGCTGAACGAGCCGGTCTGCGCGATCGCGAGGATATCCTCCAGCCACTCAAGCCGCATCGCGCCCCCAAGACTTGCATATCTTGCATGATATTGCGCAGTCTTCGCATTTGCAATTCGGAAGTTCCTGATCAACTCTTGACTTCTGCAAGTTAAGACAAGGACACGGCCCATGCATCTCGCCCGGTTTCCGCGTGTGTTTCTCGCGCATCTGCCAACACCGCTGGAGCGGATGGACCGTCTGTCGAAAGAGCTTGGTGGGCCGGAGATCTGGATCAAGCGCGACGACTGCACGGGTCTGTCGACCGGCGGGAACAAGACGCGCAAACTGGAGTTCTTGATGGCCGAGGCATTGGCCGAAGGCGCGGATACGATCATCACCCAAGGAGCCACGCAGTCCAACCATGCGCGGCAGACGGCGGCCTTCGCGGCCAAGTTGGGTCTGGCCTGTCATATCCTGCTGGAGGACCGGACCGGGTCGAACGATGCGAACTACAACACCAATGGCAATGTGCTGCTGGACCATCTGCACGGGGCCACCACCTCACGCCGGGCGGGTGGGGTGGACATGGCGGCCGAGATGGAAGTGCTGGCCGACCGTCTTCGCGGCGACGGGCGAAAGACCTACATTATCCCGGGCGGCGGGTCGAACCCGACCGGGGCGCTGGGCTATGTCAACTGCGCCTTCGAGCTGGTGGGCCAAGCCAATGACCGCGGGCTGGTCATCGACCATATCGTGACGGCCACGGGCAGTGCGGGGACGCAGGCCGGGCTGATCACCGGGCTGAAGGCGCTGAACGCCGGCATACCGCTGCTGGGCATCGGGGTGCGCGCGCCGAAGGCGAAGCAGGAAGAGAACGTGTTCAACCTGGCACAGCGCACGGCCGAGAAGCTGGGCTGTCCGGGCGTTGTGACCCGTGCTGATGTGGTGGCCGATACCGACTATGTCGGGGCGGGCTACGGCATTCCGCGGGCGGACACTTTGGAAGCGATCCAGATGTTCGCGCAGCTTGAGGGCATCCTGCTGGACCCGGTCTATTCAGGGAAAGGGGCGGCGGGGCTGATCGACCTTGTCCGGAAGGGCCGCTTCACCAAGGGGCAGCGCGTGGTCTTTCTGCATACCGGCGGGGCTGCCGGGCTGTTCGGTTATGACGCGGTCTTTGCCGAAGACCGAAAGGCCCTGGAGGTTTGACAGCATGACGGAACGGTTGGGACCGTAGATGCGGCGAGTGGGGATCTTGGGCGGCATGGGGCCACAGGCGACGATCCTGCTGATGCAGAAGGTCGTCGATGGGGTTTCTGCTGCGGACGATTCCGACCATATCCCGCTTTTGGTGGACCAGAACCCGCAGGTCCCGTCGCGCATCCGTCGGCTGATCGAGGGGACGGGTGATGACCCGGGCCCGGTCCTTGTCGACATGGCGCGGCGGCTTGTCGGGGCCGGGGCCGAAGCGCTGGCCATGCCCTGCAACACCGCCCATCACTATGCCCCCGCGATCCGGGCGGCAGTCGATGTGCCGTTTCTCGACATGGTCGAGCTTTCTGTCGCCCAGGCGGCTCGGATGGCAGGAGGGGGTGGGCAGGTCGGCATCCTCGCCTCGCCCGCCGTGGCCAAGATTGGGCTGTTCGACGCGGCGCTGGCGAAGGTCGGGGCTCGGGCGCTGTATCCTGCTGACGAAGAGGCCCTCTTGGCCGCGATCCGCCAGATCAAGTCGGCCGGGCCGGGACCGGATGCGGGCAAGGTGCTGCGCCGCGCGTCCGAGGAATTGCTTGCCAAGGGGGCAGAAGTGCAAATGATTGCCTGCACAGAGTTTTCCTTGCTGCCCGAAGTGGCGCTTCTGGGTCCCGCCACCTTTGATACGCTTGATGTGCTGGCGGGCGCGATTCAGGATTTTGCGAGAGCCGATGGCGAAAGGGTCGGTCGACCCGGGGACAAGACGTAACGAACCACAAAGACGACCAAGAACACTTCAACAGAGGAGACGATTATGAGCCTGAAACTGAAGAGCCTTCTGCTGGGCGCGGCTGCCACGGCCTTGCTGGCCGGGCAGGCCATGGCCGAAAAGATCATCATCGGTCATTTCGGCAACCCGACCCCGATGCAGCTTTTGTCCACCTCCGACGAGCTGGCGACGGCAACCGGGTGGGAGATCGAATGGCGCAAGTTCGATGCCGGGACCGACGTGATCGCCGCGATGGCCTCGGGCGATGTGGTCCTGTCGGAACTGGGATCGTCGCCGGTCGCGATCGGTGCAAGCTCGGGCCTCGAGATCGAGCTGATCGCCTATTCCGACGTGATCGGCAAAGCGGAATCGCTGATCGCCCACGCGGATTCCGGCATCGCCAGCGTCGCCGACCTGAAGGGCAAGACCGTGGGCGTCCCGATCGGGTCGACCGCGCATTACTCGCTGATGGGGGCGCTGCAGCACGAGGGCTTAAGCGAGGCGGATGTGAACATCGTCGGCATGAAGCCCGACGATATCGCTGCCGCCTGGGGACAGGGCACGATCGACGCGGCCTGGATCTGGCAGCCGGTGCAGTCGGAAATCCTGAAGACCGGCAGCCTGATCGTCGGTGCGGACCAGACCGCCGAATGGGGGTTCCCGACCTATGACGGCTGGGTGGTGAGCAAGGCCTTTGCCGACGCCAACCCGGACAAGATCGTGGCCTTCCTGAAAGCGGTCGACAAGGTCAACGGCATGTACCTGGCCAATCCGGCGGCCTGGACCGCCGACAGTGCCGAAGTGAAGGCGCTGGCCGCAGCGACGGGCGCTGACCCGGCGCAGGTTCCGGGCATCCTGGAGGGCTTCACCTTCCTGCCGATGGCCGCTCAGGCAGGCGAGGCCTGGCTGGGGAGTGCAGCACCCAAGATCAAGGTCACGGCCGAGTTCCTGAAGGGCGCAGGCCGGATCGATACGACGGTTGATGATTATTCGGCCTTCGTGAACCCGACCTACGCGGCTGCAGCGGCCCAGTAACGACACGCGCGGCCTGCCCGGGCGAGACGGTCCGGGCAGGCCATAAGCACAGCAGAGGGGCGGGGTCTTGAGCCTGAACATCGATCACGTTTCGGTCGTCTATCCGGCTGCGGATGGCCGCCCCCCTGTCGCCGCGCTGAGCGACATCAACCTTGTCATAGCCGAGGGCGAGTTTGTCGTCGCTCTGGGGGCTTCGGGCTGCGGCAAGTCCACACTTCTGAACCTGATCGCGGGCTTCCTGTCGCCAACCTCGGGCAGCCTGATGCTGGACGGGCAGGCCGTGATGGGGCCGGGGGCCGACCGGGCGGTGGTGTTTCAGAAACACGCGCTGCTTCCCTGGCTGAATGTGATCGACAACGTGGCCTTCGGGCTGCAGATCCAGGGCGTCCCGAAGCAGGACCGCTATCGCACCGCAAACGAATACATCGGCCTTCTGGGGCTGGACGGCTTTCAGGGCTCGCCGGTCTACAAGCTGTCGGGGGGCATGCAGCAGCGGGTCGGCATCGCCCGGGCGCTGACCTGCAATCCGAAGATCCTTCTGATGGACGAGCCCCTTGGCGCGCTGGACGCGCTGACCCGGGAGAAGGCGCAAGAGCTGATCCTGAACATCTGGGGCGAGACTGGAAAATCGGTCTTCTTCATCACCCACAGCGTCGAGGAGGCGCTGTTCATGGGCACCAAGCTGATCGTGATGTCGCCCCGTCCCGGTCGCATCACCCATGTCTTCGACCTGCCGTTCTCGCGCCAGTTCCAGGGCGGAACCCCGGCCCGCCATGTCAAGGCCTCGCCCGAGTTCATCGCGTTGCGCGAGAAGGTCCTGAACATCATCTTTGCTGACGAGGAGGCGGTAGAATGAGCCTGTCCACGCCCCCGAAATCCCCCGGACTCTTCGCCCGCCTGGCGCGCGCCCGTCCCACCAAGCCCGGAGAGATCTACGGCGTGCCGGGGCAGGGCAGCACCTTCTGGCTGTCGGTTGCCTCGGTCGCTGTGCTGCTGTTCATCTGGTGGCTGGTCACGACCCTGGGGCTGGTGAAGCCCCTTTTCGTGCCGTCGCCCCAGCTTGTGCTGTCGAAGTTCGTCCAGATCTGGCGCGAGGGGTTCACCAACACCTCGTTCCTGGAGCACATCTTCATTTCGACCGCACGGGTCTTCGGAGCCTTCCTGCTGGCCTGCCTGATCGGTCTGCCCTTGGGCCTGGCAATGGGGATGAGCCCCCTGATCCGGGGTATCTTCGACCCGCCGATCGAGTTCTACCGACCGATCCCGCCGCTTGCCTATCTGCCGCTGATGATCATCTGGTTCGGCATCGGCGAGACGTCGAAGGTGCTGCTGATCTTTCTGTCCGTCTTTGCGCCCGTCGTGCTGGGCGCCAGGTCCGGGGTGAAGTCGGCGGCGATCGAGCAGATCCACGCGGCCTATTCCTTCGGGGCGACGCGCTGGCAGGTCATGCGACATGTGATCCTGCCCTCGGCCATGCCCGAGATCCTGACGGCAATGCGGGTTGGGATCGGCTTTGGCTGGACGACCCTGGTGGCGGCCGAGATGGTCGCGGCGACGAGCGGCCTTGGCTACATGGTCCTGTCCGCCAGCCAGTTCCTGCAAACCTCGGTCGTCATCATGGGCATCTTCGTGATCGCGACCATCGCCTTTGCCTTCGACCTTTTGATGCGCTTCCTGGAACGCCGTCTGGTGCCCTGGAAGGGCCGGATGTAACCGAAAGACCACCGGATGATTTACCTGAAGACAGCCGTGACGACCGCCGAGGCGGATCATCAGGACGTGCGCGATCTTGTGTCGGTCATGCTGGCGCGCATTGCGATCAGTGGTGAAGAAGCGGTCCGCGACTATTCCCGGACCTTCGACAAATGGACCGGTGACATCATCGTCTCGCCGGCCGATCTGAAGGCGGCAGCCGATCAGGTGCCCGACCGGCTGAAGGACGATATCCGATTTGCGCATTCCAACATCCGCCGCTTTGCCGAAGCGCAGCGCGCCACATTGTCGGACTGCGCGGTCGAGATCCTGCCGGGGCTGATGGCGGGGCAGAAGCAGATTCCGGTTGCAGCGGCCGGGTGCTATGTGCCGGGCGGGCGCTACAGCCACGTGGCAAGCGCGATCATGACGGTCACCACGGCCAAGGTGGCAGGCGTTCCGCATATCGCGGCCTGCTCACCACCCCGGCCCGGTGTCGGCATCCCGCCCGCGATCCTGTACGCGATGGACCTGTGCGGGGCTGATGTGATCCTGAACCTCGGCGGTGTGCAGGGGGTCGCGGCGATGGCGCATGGTCTGTTCGGCCTGCCCAAGGCCGATATCCTGGTCGGCCCGGGAAACCAGTATGTCGCGGAAGCAAAGCGCATGCTGTTCGGTCAGGTCGGCATCGACATGTTCGCGGGGCCGACCGACAGCATGGTTCTGGCCGATGACAGTGCCGACCCGGAGATGGTGGCCTGCGACCTCGTGGGCCAAGCCGAGCATGGCTACAATTCGCCGGTCTGGCTGGTGACATCGGATGAGGCGCTGGCCCGAACGGTGATCCGGCTGGTGCCCGCTCTGATCGAGGCCCTGCCGCCCGTGAACCGCGACAGCGCCCAAGCGGCCTGGGACAACATGGCCGAGGTCATCCTGTGTGACAGCGCCGAGGAAATGGCGCAGGTGGCCGACGCTTACGCGCCCGAACACCTTCATGTGCAGGCCCGCGATCTTGACTGGTGGCTGGGGCGGCTGACGGCCTATGGCTCTCTGTTTCTGGGCGAGGAGACGACGGTCGCGTTCGGGGACAAGACCTCGGGGCCGAACCATGTTTTGCCGACGTCGGGGGCTGCGCGCTATACCGGGGGGCTATCGGTCCACAAGTTCATGAAGACGGTGACCTGGCAGCGCGCCACCCGCGATGCTGCCCGCCCGCTGGCCGAAGCGACGGCCCGGATCTCGCGGCTGGAGGGGATGGAGGGCCACGCCCGGTCGGCGGATATCCGGCTGGCGAAGTTCTTTCCCGGCGAGAGTTTCGATCTGAAAGCAGCGGATGTGCCGTCGTGAGAGACGGGCAGGGGCCTGACCGGGGCGCAGGCCTGCGTCCGCTGCCACCATCGGGTTCAGACGTTCTATGCGGCCTTGAGCCAGATCCGTTTGGCATTGGCCTGCAGCACCAGCTTGCGTTCATCGGCGCTGAGGCCTGACAAAAGGGCATGCGTGGTGGCCACCCATTCCGGCAGCGACGATTGCAGGGTGCAGACTGGGCTGTCCGATCCCCAGACGATCCGCTGCGGGCCGAAGGCTTGGATCAGGTGGTCGGCATAGGGCTGCATGGTTTGAAGCGTCCAGTCAGCCGGGCCGTAAGCGCTGATGCCGGACAGCTTGGCGTTGAGGTGCGGCCGTTCGGCAAGGCGTGTGATGGAGGCAGCCCAGTCGTCGAATGAGCCCGACGCGATGTCCGGCACGCCGCAATGGTCGAGGATGAAGGTGGTGTCGGGGCAGGCATCGACCAGATCGATGGCAAGGGACAGCTGGCGTTGCAGCATGCAGATGTCGAAGGGCAGTCCGGCCTGCCCGAGCCTCCGAATGTTGCGGCGAAAGCGGTCGTCCTGCGACACGGCATCGGGGACGACATGCAGCACGCGCCGCACGCCCCGAACGATGCGCCGGTCAACCCGGTCGAGCCAGGCCTCGAACCCGTCGGATTCGGGCCGGGCCGCGCTGATTGCCCCCCGCAGCGGGCTACCCGGACGGGCCATCAGCTCGGCGATCCAGGCGGTTTCGGCGTCGATGTCGGCGTCCGCGACATCCACCTCCATGTGCAGCACGTCGGTGATCCCCATCCGCGCGGCTGTGGCGAGGTAGGAGTCGAAGTCCCAGTCCCGATCGAGGGGGGGCAGGTTGGCCAGCCACGGGTAGCTGAGCCGCGACCGGTCGATAAGGTGCAGGTGTGTGTCGAAGATCATTTCGCCCTCCCCGATTTCGCGTGTGATGCAGGCTTTCACATTTAAACGCAGCTTGACGCAGTCTTTCAACTGCATTTATACATGAAACATCGTTCCGGATATGAAATTATTAGCGGCGCGAGGTGCGGTCAGAGACGGCACGGCAACAGCCAGGGAGGAAATGCCATGAAGACATTCGCGGCCAGCAGCGCGCTGGCACTTTTGGCGGGGCTTGGTCTTGCCTCGGCCGCGCTCGCCGATGGCGAGTTTGCCGGGGTCACCATCGACGCCAAGCTGATCGGCGGGCAGCAGTACGAGGCGCTGTACGCCCGCATTCCCGAGTGGGAAGCGAAGACCGGAGGCAAGGTGAACATCGTCAGCCAGAAGAACCACTTCGAGCTGGACAAGGAGTTCAAGGCCGACATCGCGGCGGGTGCGATCACCTGGTGCGTGGGGTCAAACCATTCGTCTTTCGCCCCGCAGTATCCCGCGCTTTACGCTGACCTCACGTCGCTGGTGCCCGCCGAGACGGTCGCGGGCTTTGTCGGCGCGAACATCGCGGCCGCGACGCTGGAGGGCAAGCTGGTGATGCTGCCGCGCGCCCAGTTCGACGTCTCGGCGCTGTATTACCAGAAGTCGCTGTATGCAGATCCTGCGAAGGCCGAGGCGTTCAAGGCGAAGTACGGCTACGATCTGGCCGTGCCGGAAACCTGGGACCAGTTCCGCGATCAGGCCATGTTCTTCGCCGATCCGCCGAACTTCTACGGCACGCAGTATGCGGGCAAGGAAGAGGGCATCGCGGGCCGGTTCTATGAGCTTGTCGTGGCCAATGGCGGCGTGCTGTTCAACGACGACTTCTCGCCCGCCTTCAACTCGCCCGAGGGCAAGATGGCGCTGCAGTGGTTTGTCGACCTTTACAAGGCAGGCGCCGTGCCGCCGGGGACCACGAACTATCTGTGGGACGATCTGGGCAACGGCTTTGCCTCGGGCACCATCGCGCTGAACCTTGACTGGCCGGGCTGGTCCGGCTTCTTCAACGATCCGGCAGCGTCCAAGGCCTCGGGCAATGTCGGCGTGGCACCGGCGCCGAAGGGGGCAGCCGGGGTGCGGACCGGATGGTCCGGCTTCCACGGCTTTTCGGTCACCGAAGCCTGCGCCAACAAGGAGGCTGCAGCCTCGCTGGTGGACTTCCTGACCAACGAGGACAGCCAGAAGCTGGAATCGGCCGCGGGTCCCTTGCCCACACGCACGGCTGTCTGGGACCATGTCATCGCCCAGGCCGCCTCCGACCCGTACAAGGCCGAAGTGCTGGCCGCCTTCCAGGAAACCGCGAAGACCGCCTTCCCGGTGCCGAAGACGCCCTACTGGATCGAAGCGTCGAACCTGATCTACCCTGAGCTTCAGGCCGCGATCCTGGGCGACAAGACGGTGGACGAGGCGCTGCAGACCGCGTCAGACGCTGTTGACAGCCTGATGCGCGAGAACGGGGTCTACTGATCCCGGACACCACGCGCATGGAAGCGGCGCCCTTAACCGGCGCCGCTTCTTCCTAGCCTTTCGGAAAGACCCCGATGTACCGGATGCGCCTTCCACCCTGGCTGGTCCTGCTGATGCCAGCCTTCGTGATCCTGCTTGCGGTGGTCGCGATTCCGCTGGTCCTCAGCCTCTATTCCAGCTTCACCGCCTTCCAGTTGACCCGGCCCGAGACGATCACGAAGTGGATCGGGACGTTCAACTACGAGAAGGCCATTGGTGACGCGAACTTCTGGGCGGCCTTCGGGCGCACGGTTCTGTTGCTTGCAGTGGCGCTGAACCTGGAGATGCTGCTGGGCCTTGGCCTGGCGCTGATGGTCGCCAAGGTCACGCGCGGACAGCGCCTGTTGCGCACGATGATGATGTTTCCGATGATGTTTTCGCCCATTCTGGTGGGCTTCCAGTTCAAGTTCATCTTCAACGACAACGTGGGCTTGCTGAACAACGCCCTGCAATCGTTGGGGCTGACCGACATCGCGATCCCATGGCTGGTGGACGGAAATCTGGCCTTCATCGCCATCGTCACGGCCGAAGTTTGGACCTCGACCTCGGTCTTCGCGATCCTGATCCTTGCGGGCCTTTTCGCCATTCCGCAGGACCCTGTCGAGGCCGCGCGGGTCGACGGCTGCACGCCTTGGCAGACCTTCCGCTATGTGACGCTGCCGTTCCTGATGCCCTTCATCTACATCGCGATGGCGATCCGGTCGCTGGATGTCGCACGCGCCTATGACATCGTGCAGGTGATGACGGCGGGCGGGCCGGCCCGGCGGACCGAGCTTTTGTGGACGCTGATCGGGCGCACCGGCTATGTCGATGCACGGATGGGATACGCCAACGCGATGGGCTACATCGCCATCCTTCTGTCCATCGTCTTCACCGTCTACTTCTTCCGCAAGCTGACCACGGCGCGGGCCAGCCTTGGCATGGGGGGCTGACCTGATGGATCAAGGCCGCAGCCACCGCATCCGTCGCCGCCTGTTGAGCGCCGGGCACTTCATAGGCCTGTTCCTGGCGATGGCAGCGATCTGTCTGCCGGGCCTCTGGGTGGTGCTGAACAGTTTTCGCCCCACCGTCGAGATCATGGCCAAACCGCCAGTCTGGATCCCGAGCGAGCTGAACCTTGACCACTACCGCGCGATGTTCGGCGGGATCGGCGAGGGCGGAGTGCCGGTGCTGACCTATTTCTGGAATTCGCTGGTCATCTCGCTGACCTCGACCGTCATCGCACTGCTGGTCGGGATGGCGGGGGGCTATGCTTTCGCGCGCTACCGCATTCCGGGCAAGGGGGCGATCTTCGTGGGCCTGATGGTCACCCGCGCGGTGCCCGGTGTGGCGCTGTCGCTGCCCTTGTTCATCCTTTACGGGCGGCTTGGCATCATCGACACCCATTTCGGCATGATCCTGGTCTATGTCGCGCTGAACGTGCCCTTCACGATCTGGCTGATCGACGGTTTCTTCCGCCAGGTCCCGAAGGAACTGGCCGAGGCGGCCGAAATCGACGGCTGCACCCGCTGGCAGGCGTTCTGGAAGGTGGAGTTCCCGGTGGCGCGGGCGGGTATCGCCAGTGCGGGGATCTTTGCTTTCCTCACCTCATGGAACGAATACGCGCTGGCCAGCCAGCTGACCCGGTCGCTGAATTCAAAGACCATGCCGGTTGGCCTGATGGATTTCACCTCGCAATTCACCCTCA
>JBKDYO010000183.1:0-8752 GCA_046305855.1 Paracoccaceae bacterium | reverse complement strand
TTGCCCCGCCAGCGACAGGAGCGACGAGGTCGGCATCGGCGAGCCGGTGCGGATCGCCGGGCCGCCCTTGGTGCCCAGAAGGGTGACGAAGTCGGTCATGCGAGGCCTGCAAAGCCCGCGTCGAGGGCGGCAAGGATGGTTGTGGCATCAGCCTCGGTGATGACCAGCGGCGGCGAGAGGATGATGTTCGGGCCTGAGACGCGGACCATGGCACCTGCCTCGTAGGCCTTTGCCTGCACCTGCCCCGGTTGCGCCTTGGGCGGTGCGGCCTTGTCCGGCCCGGCCAGTTCGATGGCGAGCATGAGGCCATAGCCGCCCCGGACATCGCCGATCTGCGGGTACTTGGCTTTCAGAGCATTGATCCCGTCCCAAAGCTGCTTGCCGCGTGCGGTGGCATTGACGGGGACGTTGAGGCGTTTCGTCTCGGCCAGGCAGGCGATTGCGGCGGCAGCACCGACCGGGTGGCCGGAATAGGTGTAGCCGTGGCCGATGGCGGCGCGGCCGGTCTCATCCGCCTCGAAGACCTCGGCCACGCCTTCGGCGATCATCACCGCGCCGAAGGGGATGTAGCCGTTTTTGATGGCCTTGGCGGTGCAGGAGAAATCGGGATTCACGCCCCAGACCCGACTTCCCGACCAGGCACCGGTGCGGCCGAAGGCGGTGATCACCTCGTCTGCGATGAGGAGGATGCCGTGTTTGCGGCAGATGGCTTCAACGCCGGGCATGAAGGTCGGGTGCGGGGGGATGACGCCGCCTGCGCCGAGGATCGGCTCCATGATGAAGGCGGCGATGGTGCCGGCTCCTTGGAAGGCGATCTCGTCTTCGAGGGCCTGCAGGCACAGCTGGGCCAGCTTTGCCGGGTCGGTCTCGTTGAAGGGGTTGCGGTAGGTGTAGGGCGCGGGAATGTGGAAGCAGCCGGGGAGAAGCGGTTCGTAAGCCGTGCGGAAGTTCGCGTTGCCGTTGACGGACGCCCCGCCGGTGTGGGTGCCGTGGTAGCCCTTCTTGAGGGACAGGTACTTGGTGCGCCCGGCCTCGCCGCGGATCTTGTGGTACTGGCGGGCAAGCCGCAGGGCGGTTTCAACGCTGTCGCTGCCGCCTGAGGTGTAGAAGGCGCGGGTCAACCCGTCGGGTTCGAAGAAGGTCCGAAGTTCCTCGGCCAGCTCGATCACCTTGTCGTTCGAGGTGCCGCGGAAGATGGAATAGTAGGGCAGCGCGTCGAGTTGTGCCGCGATGGCGTCCTTCACCGGCTGGCAGGAATAGCCGAGGTTGACGTTCCAGAGGCCGCCAACGGCATCCACCACCTCGTGCCCGTCGATGTCGCGGATGCGGGTGCCCTGCGCGCCGGTGATGATCGCAGGCGGGTTCTTCAGGCTGTCCGACGGCGCGGTCATCGGGTGCCAGAGCGAGCGGGCGTTGTGGGCCTTGAGGAAGTTGGCGTCTTTCATGGCGGGCTCCTGTCAGGGGCTTACTGTGGGGCGTGCCGGCGGCTGGCCACCGCGGAGGCGGGTGATCTCGTCCCCCGCGGCGGCAAGTTCGGCGGTGATGATCGCGTGCAAGGCCGGTGTCATCCGCGGGGCGGCGGCGGCGACGGCCACTGCGCCGGTGCAAGTGCCCGTGACGTCGAACAGGGGCACGGCAAGGCCATGCACATCCTTCTCGAAGGTCGAAACGGTCTCGGCCCAGCCTGTGCGGCGGGCGGCGTCGACACGGGCCTGGAGCGCCTGCGGGTCAGGTGCCGACCCGATGATCCGTGCGGCATCGGGGTGGTGGGCAAGGACTGCGGCCCCCGAGGCGGTCAGGTGGAAGGGCAGGACATCGGCGTCCTCCATCATCACCTTGACGCCGGGGCGCGAGGCATAGGCGAAGGCAAGGGCCTGCAGGCGACCGGCCACGAGATGCGACAGATGCGCGGTTTCCCCGGTCGCTTCGGCCAGACGGCGGAGGGCGGGCATCGCGGCGTCGCGGGTGGGCACGGCGGCTTCGCGCAGGGCCGCAAGGCGCAAGACAGCGGGGCCAAGACGGTATTCGCGGGCGGGGCCGGTCTGTTCGACAAGGCCCCTCGATTCGAGTTCGGACAATAGACGATGGCAGGTGGCCTTGTTGACGCCCGAAGCGCGGGCCAGCTGGGAAAGGCCCAGCTGCGGCTGTGCGCGGGTGAAAAGGTCAAGAAGATCAAGCGCTTTGCCGACCGTTCCCATACGTCTGCTTGCCTTGGTTGATGGGACAGTGTCCCTCGCGTTCCATTTCTGTTGACAGGTCGGGGTGGGCGCTGTCAATCTATTTTTAAACCGGCGGTTCAAATAGTGAACCCTCTAGCAGGACTACAGCATGGCATTGGATCAGGCCACGATCGACCGGCTTGCAGCCGCTTCGGTTGCCTCGGGCAAACTTCTGATCGACGGGCACTGGGTGGACGGTGCGGGAGAGACTCCCGTCTTGTCGCCGATCGACGGCCGCCAGCTAACGACGCTGGCGAATGCGAGTGCAGATGACGTCGCCCGCGCCTGCACCTCGGCCCGCGCGGCCTTCGAGGATGGGCGCTGGTCGCGTCAGCCCCCGGCCGCGCGCAAGGCCGTGCTGCACCGGCTGGCCGATCTGATCGACGCCCATGCCGAGGAACTCGCCGTTCTGGGCGTCCGTGACAACGGGACCGAGATCGCGATGGCGCTGAAGGCCGAGCCGGGAAGTGCCGCCCAGACCTTCCGCTATTATGCCGAGGCCATCGACAAGGTTTACGGCGAGATCGCGCCCACGGCGCCGAACGTGCTGGGGCTGATCCACCGCGAGCCGGTGGGCGTGGTCGGGGCGATTGTGCCTTGGAACTTCCCGCTGATGATTGGGGCGTGGAAAGTGGCCCCTGCCCTTGCGATGGGCAATTCGGTCGTGCTGAAACCGGCGGAAACCGCGTCCCTGACGCTGCTTCGGCTGGCAGCCCTGGCGCTGGAGGCCGGAGTGCCGCCGGGCGTCTTCAACCTGGTGACCGGGCCGGGTCGCGTGACGGGCGAAGCGCTGGCGCTGTCGCCCGATGTCGATGTGTTGGTCTTTACCGGCTCGGGCGCAACGGGGCGGCGGTTGTTGCAGTATTCGGCACAGTCGAACCTCAAGCGCTGCTATCTGGAGCTGGGCGGCAAGTCGCCCAACATCGTTTTCGCCGATGCCCCGGATCTGTCGGCAGCCGCAAAAGCTGCTGCAAATGCGATTTTCCGCAATGCAGGCCAAGTCTGCGTCGCGGGCTCACGCCTTCTGGTCGAGGCTTCGGTGCATGATGCATTTGTTGCCGAACTGGCAACAGCAACACGGAAGATGGCAGTGGGCAATCCGCTGCGGTTGGAGACACAGGTGGGCGCAGTGAACTCCCTCACCCAGCTGGAAGGGAACCTCGGCTTCGTCGCGGATGCCATGCGTGAAGGCGGCGAGATTGTCACCGGCGGCAGCCGCACGATGGCGGAAACCGGAGGCTATTACATGGACCCGACCATCGTCACCGGCGTCAGACCCGAGCATCGGCTGTACCGCGAAGAGGTGTTCGGCCCGGTTTTGGCCGTCACCCCCTTCTCCGACGAAGCCGAGGCGCTGACGTTGGCGAATGCGTCGGACTTCGGGCTGGCGGCGGGGGTCTGGACCGGCAACCTGAGCCGGGCGCACCGGATGGTGCGGGGCATCCGGTCGGGGGTCATTCACGTCAACACCTACGGCGGAGCGGATATCACCGTGCCGTTGTCGGGCATGAAGCAATCCGGCAATGGGGCCGACAAGTCCCTGCACGCGCTGGAGAAATATACCGACCTCAAGACCGCGTGGATCCAGCTATGACCCCCACAATCCTTGTCGCCGGCACCTGGGACACCAAGGACGCCGAGCTTGGCTACATGCGCGACGTGATCCTGTCGCAGGGCGGGCAGGTCGTGACGATGGATGTCTCGGTCCTCGGCGATCCCTCCAAGCCCGCCGACATCTCCAAGCATCAGGTGGCCGAAGCAGCGGGATCGTCCATCGCGGCGGCGATTGCGGCCGAGGATGAGAATACCGCCATGCAGATCATGGCGACGGGGTCGGCAAAGCTTGCCGCGCGACTTCACGCAGAGGGGCGCATTCAGGGCGTGATCGTGCTGGGCGGCACGATGGGAACCGACCTCGCGCTGGACCTGTGTTCCGCCCTGCCCCTGGGCGTGCCGAAATATGTGGTTTCGACCGTCAGCTTCAGCCCGATGCTGCCCCCGGAGCGCATCCCGGCAGATATCCAGATGATCCTCTGGGCGGGCGGACTTTACGGGCTGAACTCGATCTGCAAAGCCTCGCTGTCACAGGCCGCCGGGGCCGTGCTGGGGGCCGCACGGGCGGTCGAGCCCCCCCGACGCGACAAGCCGCTGATCGGGATGACCAGCTTTGGCAAGACCGTGCTCCGCTATATGGTCAGCCTGAAACCGGCGCTGGAGGCGCGGGGGTTTGAAGTGGCGGTGTTCCACGCGACGGGCATGGGAGGGCGGGCCTTCGAATCGCTGGCCGCCGAGGGGGCCTTTGCGGCAGTGTTGGACTTTGCCCCGCAGGAAGTGGGCAATCACCTCTTCGGCTCGGCCATCAGTGCGGGTGCCGACCGGTTGACCAGCGCGGGGGCGCGGGGCATCCCGCAGATCGTGTCGATCGGCTGCTATGACCTTGTGGACCTTGTCGGCTGGCATCCGCTGCCGGCACATCTGGAGGGGCTGCCGGGACATGCGCATAACCGGCTTCTGTCCTCGGTCGTGCTGGACGCGGAGGGACGGCGCAAGGTGGCGCGGGCGATCATGGGCAAGCTTGCTGCGGCAAAGGGCGAAGTGGTGTTCCTGCTGCCGCTGAGGGGCGGCAATGAGTGGGACCGCGAGGGCGGGCCCCTTTGTGATGCCGAGGGGCTGGCAGCCTTTGTCGAGGAGATCCGTGCGGCATGTCCGCCGAACGTCCGGCTGGTGGAGCTTGACGCCCACATCAATGATCCCGCGTTCAGCGATGCGGCGCTTGCTGTTATGGATGGCTGGATCGCCCTGAGACCGCTGCCGAAGGGCTGACGTCCGGACTTCACATCTGGCTTTCACATCGTCCGGTAAATTATTGTCATTAGTATGCTTTTGTTGGATTGACTGACGCCTTTTCGAAGCCGCCGCCTGGCCCGAGGCGCTCAAACTGCCGCTTGTAACGAATCGGTAAAGAGTTTTACCTCTTGGTAAAAATTCATCACCAACAATCAGCAACAGGGATGGGGAATCGGATGACCAAAGGAACCTTCACGGTCACGCGGCGCGGGCTGCTTCTAAGTGGGGTGGCAGCGTCGGTGGCAGCCAACCTGCCACGCGGGGCCTTCGCGCAAGAGCCGATCAAGATGGCGGGCATCTACACGGTGCCGGTGGAACAGCAATGGGTCAGCCGCATCCACATCGCCGCCGAGGCGCTGAAGGCTGCGGGGACGGTGGATTATACCTACACCGAAAACGCGGCGAACACCGACTATCCGCGCGTGATGCGGGAATACTGCGAGGCAGGCGTCAAGCTGATCGTCGGCGAAATCTTCGGGGCCGAAGCCGAAGCGCGCGAGGTCTGCGCGGAATACCCGGACGTGGCCTTCCTACTGGGCTCAAGCTTCATGCCGGACGCGGCGGCGAACCCGAACCTTGCGGTCTTCGACAACTACATCCAGGACGCGGCTTACCTGTCGGGCATCGTCGCGGGCGGCATGACCAAAGGTAATATCGGCATGGTCGGCGGCTTCCCGATCCCCGAGGTCAACCGGCTGATGAACGCCTTCATGGCGGGCGTGCGCGAAGTGAAGGCGGATGCCAAGTTCCAGGTCAGCTTCATCGGGTCGTGGTTCGACCCGCCGAAGGCGAAGGAGACCGCTTTTGCCATGATCGATGGCGGCGCGGACCTGCTGTATGCGGAACGCTTCGGTGTGTCCGACGCGGCCAAGGAGCGTGGCGTGCTGGCGATCGGCAACGTGATCGACACGCAAGGAGACTATCCCGACACGGTGGTCACCTCGGCGCTGTGGCACTTCGAGCCGACGCTGAATGCCGCCGTGGCTGCGATCCAGGGCGGGACGTTCAAGGCCGACAACTACGGCGTCTATTCCTTCATGAACGCGGGCGGCTGCTCGCTGGCCCCGCTTGGCACGTTTGAGGGCAAGGTCCCGGCCGAGGTCGTGGCGATGGTCACGGCCAAGGAAGCCGCGATCAAGGACGGCAGCTTTACCGTGACCATCGACGACAGCGAGCCTGCGTCGTCGTGAGCGCAGCACCGGGGGCGGAGGTTGTCCTCCGCCTCGACCGCATTTCTAAACGCTTCGGCGCGCTGAAGGCCAATGACGCGGTCAGCCTGACCCTGCGGCGCGGCGAAGTCGTGGCGTTGCTTGGAGAAAACGGCGCAGGGAAGACCACGCTGATGAACATCCTCTTTGGTCACTATGTGGCCGATGAGGGCGAGGTTCAGGTCTTTGGCCAGCCCCTGCCCCCCGGCAACCCGAAGGCTGCGCTGGCGGCTGGGGTCGGGATGGTCCACCAGCACTTCACGCTGGCCGGAAACCTGACGGTGCTGGAGAATATCCGGCTGGGGACCGAGAGCCTGTGGTCGCGCAGCGTCTCGGGCGCGCGGGGGCAGGTTGAACGGCTGTCGCGCGATTTCGGGCTTGCAGTGCATCCTGACGCCAAGGTCGGGCGGTTGTCGGTGGGCGAACGCCAGCGGGTCGAGATCCTCAAGGCGCTATACCGCAATGCGCGCGTGCTTATCCTGGACGAACCTACGGCGGTGCTGACCCCGCAGGAGTCCGAGGCGCTGTTCGCCACGTTGCGGAAGGCCACGGCGCTGGGGCTGTCGGTGATCTTCATCAGCCACAAGCTGCACGAGGTGATGGCGATTGCCGACCGCTGCGTCGTGTTGCGACACGGACGCGTGGTGGGCGAGGTCGATACGCATGCCACGGACAAGGGGGCACTGGCGGCGCTGATGGTCGGCGGGGAGCTGTCCCTGCCCCGGGCCGAGGCGCGGGAGCCGGGGGCGGTGCTGATGAAGCTGGACGCGGTCGGAACGCCTGACCGCGGCGCGGTGCCGGGTCTGAAGGCGATCACTTTGGAACTGCGTGCGGGGCAGATCACCGGGCTGGCGGGCGTGTCCGGGAATGGTCAGGCGGCGCTGGCCGAGATCGTAGGCGGGCTGGCTTTGCCCGTCTCGGGACGTATCGTTCTGAAGGACGCAGCTGTCACAGGCTGGTCGCCCGGCGAGGCTTTGGCGCGAGGTGTGGCGCGGATTCCGGAGGACCGGCATCATCAGGGCTCCATTGCCGATTTCGATCTCACTGAGAATGCGGTGCTGGAGAGATATCGGACCCAGTTTTCAAAGCGCGGCTGGATGAACTGGCGCGCGGCGCGGGAGTTTGCGGAAGAGATCATCAAGGGCTACGACGTGCGTTGTCCGGGGCCGGAGACGCGCATCCGGCTTCTGTCCGGCGGCAACATGCAGAAGCTGATCCTGGGCCGGGCGATGGCTCCGGGGCCGGAGATCATCCTGGCGAACCAGCCGGTGCGGGGTCTGGACGTCGGCGCGATTGCCTATGTGCAAAGCCAGCTGATCGCCGCGCGGGATCGGGGGGCGGCGGTGCTGCTGATCTCGGAAGACCTGGACGAAATCATGGGGTTGTCGGACGTCATTCATGTGATGTCTCAAGGTCGTCTTTCGCCGGGATTTGCCCGGGGAACCATGACAGCGGCCGATCTGGGCCTCTGGATGGCGGGCCAGAAGTTCGAGGGCGCGCATGCGGCTTGAACCGATTGCCAACCCCTCCACCGCGCGGCGGCTGGGGCTGCCGGCGTTGGCGCTGGTCGCTACGCTGGGGGTGGCCATGCTGCTGGCTCTGGTCGCCGGGGCGAACCCCTTCGCGGTCCTGGGCCAGATCGCCACCGGGGCGCTGGGGTCGAAGCTGGCGGTGCTGGAGACGCTAAACCGCGCGACGCCGCTGATCTTCACGGGCCTCGCCGTGGCTGTCGCGTTCCGCGCGAAACTGTGGAACATCGGGGCCGAGGCGCAGCTTTACGCGGGTGCCATCATGGCCGTCGTGCTGGGGACCGGTGCGCTGGGAAGCCCCTTGGTCCTGCCCTTGTCCGCCCTTGCCGCGATGATCGCGGGGGCGGCGCTGCTGCTGGGCCCGGTGCTGCTGAAGACCCGGCTGGGGGTGGATGAGGTCGTGACGACCCTTCTTCTCAACTTCATCATGCTTCTGTTCGTCAGCTATCTGCTGGAAGGCCCGATGAAGGACCCGATGGGCATGGGCTGGCCGAAGTCCACGCCGCTGATCCCCGAGGCCCGCCTGCCCCGTATCGTCGAAGGGCTGCGGCTGCATTGGGGATTTGCGCTGGCGATCATCGCTGCGGTGGTGGTCTGGGTGATCCAGACGCGCACGACGCTGGGGTTCGAAATCCGCGCCGTGGGCCAGAACCCCGAGGCCGCGCGGTTTGCCGGGATGCCGGTGAATGCGGTGCTGGTGAAGACCGCGCTTCTGTCGGGGGGGCTTGCGGCGCTGGCCGGGTGGTCGGAGGTCGCGGGGCTGAAGGGGCATCTGTCTTCGGACCTGTCACCCGGCTTTGGATATACGGGGATCATCGTGGCGATGCTGGCCTTGCTGCATCCCTTGGGGGTCGTGGTGACGGCGATCTTCGTGGCGGGGATCTTCGTGGGCAGCGACGCGATGAGCCGGGCCGCCGGGGTGCCGACCTATATCGCCGACATGCTGATG
>JBKDYO010000182.1:0-3333 GCA_046305855.1 Paracoccaceae bacterium | reverse complement strand
CGCCATGTGATCGACCTGCAGCTTGTCGCCTTCCCGCAGGACGGCTGGTACCGATCCGCCGGCGCCGAAGCGGCAGTGATCCGGTCGCTGGACGCAGGCGTCGATATCGTCGGCGGCATCCCGCATTTTGAACGCACGATGCAGGCCGGTCATGACTCGGTCACCGCCGCCTGCAAGCTGGCCGCCGAGCGGGGTCTGATGGTTGACCTCCACTGCGACGAAACCGACGACCCGCTGTCCCGCCATATCGAGGTTCTGGCGGCCGAGACCCTCCGCTTTGGCCTGCAGGGCCGGGTGGCTGGGTCGCACCTGACCTCGATGCATTCGATGGACAACTACTATGTGTCCAAGCTTCTTCCGCTGATGGCCGAGGCGCAGGTTGCTGCCATCGCCAATCCCCTTGCCAACATCGTCCTGCAGGGCCGCCACGACACCTACCCCAAACGGCGCGGGCTGACGCGGGTGCCGGAGTTGATGGCCGCGGGCGTGACCGTCGCCATGGCGCAGGATAGCACGCGTGACCCCTGGTACTCGATGGGGTCCGGCAACATGCTGGAGGTCGCGATGATGGGCCTGCATCTGGCCCATATGACCGCCCCAGCCGCGATGCGCGCCTGTTTCGAGATGGTCACCACCACCCCCGCACAGATCATGGGGCTGGATTACGGCCTGCGCCCCGGCGCGCGCGCCTGCCTGATGGTGCTCGACTGCGCCGATCCGATCGACGCCATCCGTCTGAACCCCGCGCGCCTTGCTGTCATCGCCAACGGCAAGCTGGCCGCGCGGACCGCGCCCGCCGTCACCGAAACCTTCCTCTGACCCGCCAGAAAGGCCCCCCGATGGACAAGACAGATTTCATGGCCCACGCCATCGCCATCAGCCGCCGCGACATGCTGGAGAAAGGCTGCGCGCCCTTTGCCGCCGTGATCGTCAAGGACGGCAAGATCGTGGGCGAGGGCTGCAATCACGTCGTCGCCAACCACGACCCCACGAGCCACGGCGAGGTCGAGGCGATCCGCGACGCGGGCCGCAACCTTGGCACATGGGACCTCTCGGGCTGCGAGCTTTATACCACCTGTGAGCCTTGCGAGATGTGCGTGGCCGCGATGTACTGGGCGCGCATCGACAAGATGTACTACGCCAACACCTTGAAAGATTGTGAGGATATCGGGTTCGAGCTTGCCCCGCTGCGCACCCTTATCCGCAGCGACCTCCACGACCGCGCCCTGCCGGCCGAGCGTCTCCTGGGCCCCGAAGGCCGCGAGGTGCTGGACCTTTGGACCCAACAGCCCAGCTTCAACCGGTTTCAGGGGTAACGCGATGTCGATCCTCATCAAGGGCGCCGAAATCATCTCCATGGTCGAAGGCCAGGGCGCCACCCCGTTCACCGCCGATATCCTGATCGAGGGTGACCGCATCGCCGCCATAGGCAAGCTGGATCAGGCCCGCGCCGATACCGTAATCGACGGCAAAAACCGGCTGGTGATGCCCGGCCTGATCAACAGCCACCTCCACACGCCAGAGGCGCTGTTCAAGGGTCGCTACGACAACATGCCCTTGGAAATCTGGATGCTTTACGCCTATCCGATCCTGGGCGCGCAGACCCTTAGCCCACGCATGGTCTACCTGCGCACCGCCCTGTGCGCGATGGAGTCGCTGAAATCGGGCACCACTTGCGTCACCGACGACGTCTACGAAAGCCCGAACCAGACCCCCGAACAGCTGGAGGCCGTGTTCCAGGCCTATGAGGATGTGGGCCTCCGCGCCACCATTTCGGGCCATATCGTCGACCGGCCCTTCCTTGACACCATCCCTTTCGCCCGCGAACTGGTGCCCGCAGCCCTGCAGTCCGAAGCCGACGCCCTTGGCACCGCCGACGGCGCGCTGTGGCTCGACCGCTGCCGCCACGCGCTGACCCATCTGCATGGTCGCGCGGGGCGGCTCAACTTCATGGTCGCCCCCTCCGCTCCACAGCGCTGTACCCCCGCGCTGATGCAGGCCGCCATGGAACTGGCCGAGGCGCATGACGTGCCCTTCCACACGCATATCCTTGAAACCAAGGTGCAGGCGGTCACGGGGCCGGAATTCTATGGCGAGACCCTGATCGCCTACATGAAGCGCATAGGTCTTCTCCGCCGCCGCACCACCATCGCCCATTCGATCTGGATCACCGATGCCGACATGGCCCTGATGGGGGACGCGGGTGTCTCCATCGTACACAACGTCATCTCGAACCAGAAGCTGGGGGCGGGGGTGGCCCCGGTCAAGCGCATGCTGCGGGCTGGGATCAACGTGGCGCTCGGGTCGGATGGGGTCTGTTCGTCCGACAGCACGCGGATGTTCGACGTGGTCAAGGCGGCGGGGCTGATCCACAAGGTCCAGACACCGGATGACGACCTGTGGCTGACCGTCGAGGAGGTCCTGCACTGCGCCACTGTGGCAGGGGCGCGCAGCGCCTGCCTTGATGGCAAGACCGGGTCGCTGGAGGTCGGAATGAAGGCCGACATGCTGATCCTTGACCTGAACTCCATCGCCTTCACCCCGCGCAATGATCTGGCCAAGCATCTGGTCTATTCCGAAAACGGGAGTTCCCTGACCCATGTCATCGTCAACGGCGAGGTGATGGCCGAGGACGGCCGCTGCCTGCGGGTGAACGAGGCTGAACTGCTGGCCGAGTTGCGCGACGAGATGCCAAGGTTCCTTGAAGGCCATGCGAAAACCGAAGCCCTCAACCGTCAGTTTGAGCCCTTCTTCCAGGAGATCCACAAACGCGCCAACCGCCGGGACGTGGGCATCCATCGCCTCGGGTTGGAGCCCGCCTGGGGAGGCAACAGCCATGCGGCTGGATGATCTCACCTGGTACGAGCTGGACGCTCTGATCAAGGCCGGCCCGCCGATCCTGATTCTGCCGACCGGGTCTCTGGAACAGCACGGGCCGCACTTGCCCCTGAACACCGACACGATCCTGCCGCTCGCTGTGGCAGACCGCGTGGCGGCACAGATCGGCGCGCTGGTCGCCCCGCCCTTGCCCTACGGCTACAAGTCGCAACCGAAATCCGGCGGCGGCAATCACTTCCCCGGCTGCGCCAGTCTGGACGGGGCGACCTACATCAACCTCGTCCGCGACCTGATCTGCGACTTTGCCCGCCATGGTTTGACGAAGATCGTCCTCTTCGACGGGCACATGGAAAACCAGTGGTTCCTGACCGAAGCCGCCGACCTTGCCCTGCGCGCGCTGAAGGGTGAGGGGATCACGGGCGTCAAGATCATCAAGCTTGGCTACTGGACCTTCATCAACGCCGCGACCGAGGCGGTGCTGTTCCCCGATGGCCT
>JBKDYO010000181.1:0-3230 GCA_046305855.1 Paracoccaceae bacterium | reverse complement strand
AGGCGGGTGACGAAGAGGGAGGTGATTTCGGGCATGGGGTAAGTCCAGCTGTTGGGTTGCCCGCTTCTGCCACCGCGCCTTGGGTTAGGCAACGCCCTCGACAATCCGGATGTCGCGCACAACGGCGTCGCCGAGGAGTTTGAGAGACTCTTGATAGGCCGGACTGTCATGGGCGGCGATGGCGGCGGCGACGCTGTCAAACTCCAGAACCACTGTCCGTTCGTTGAGGCCGTTGTCGTAGGTGATGGCGGGCATACCGCGCACCATGATCCGACCGCCTGCAGCTTGGAGGGCCGGACCGGACACCTTTGCGTAGGCCGCAAGCGCAGCGGGGTCCTTCACTTCGTGATACATCGCGATCCAATAGGCCTTGGGCATGGCTGGCTCCGTCATTGAAAATGTGACGCGAGCCTACCACACCTGCCGAGGACTGCCCAAAACGAAAAAGCCCCCGCCGTTTCCAGCGGGGGCCGATTTGTAGGTCGGGGTTAAACCCGACTCTTACCAGTCTTCCTTCGCGACGACGCGCGTGGTGACCGGAAGCTTCATCGCACCCAGACGCAGGGCCTCACGCGCGATTTCGTCGGACACGCCGTCGATCTCGAACATGATCCGGCCGGGTTTGACCTTGGCCGCCCAGTAGTCGGTCGAGCCTTTGCCCTTACCCATACGAACTTCGACGGGCTTGGCCGAAACCGGAACGTCCGGGAAAATCCGGATCCAAACCCGGCCCTGACGCTTCATGTGGCGGGTGATCGCGCGGCGGGCCGCTTCGATCTGCCGCGCGGTGACGCGCTCTGGCTCGGTCGCCTTGAGGGCGTAGGAGCCGAAGTTCAGCAGGAACCCACCCTTGGCTTCGCCATGGATGCGGCCCTTGTGCATCTTGCGGAATTTTGTGCGCTTTGGTTGCAGCATCTTGGTCTACTCCTTACGCGCGTTCGCGGTCGCGGCGCGGACCACGGGGGGCCGGGCCGTCAGCCGCTTCGGCAAGACGACGGTCATGGGCCTGCGGATCATGCTCAAGGATTTCGCCTTTGAAGATCCAGACCTTCACACCGATGATCCCGTAGGGGGTCTCGGCTTCCGACAGCGCATAGTCGATGTCGGCGCGGAGCGTGTGCAACGGCACGCGGCCTTCGCGGTACCATTCGGTCCGGGCAATTTCGGCGCCGCCAAGACGGCCGGCGACGTTCACGCGGATACCAAGGGCACCCATCCGCATCGCGTTCTGCACGCCACGCTTCATCGCGCGACGGAAGGACACGCGGCGTTCCATCTGCTGGGCGATCGACTCGGCCACCAGCTGGGCGTCAAGTTCCGGCTTGCGGACTTCGACGATGTTGAGGTGCAGTTCGGACTTGGTGAACACGGTCAGCTTCTTGCGAAGCGTCTCAATGTCCGCGCCCTTCTTGCCGATGATCACGCCCGGACGTGCGGTGTGGATGGTCACACGGCACTTCTTGTGCGGACGCTCGATGATCACGCGGCTGATGCCGGCCTGCTTCAGGTCCTTGTGGATGAACTCGCGCATGCGGAGGTCTTCCAGCAACAGGTTGCCGTAGTCTTTCGACTCCGCGAACCAGCGGCTGTCCCAGGTGCGGTTGACCTGGAGGCGCATACCGATCGGATTGACCTTCTGACCCATTATGCGGACTCCCCGGCTTGACGGACCTTGATGGTGATTTCAGAGAACGGCTTCATGATCTTGCCGAAGCGACCCCGGGCCCGCGGACGGCCCCGCTTCATCACCAGGTTCTTGCCGACCCAGGCTTCCGCCACGATCAGGCTGTCCACGTCGAGGTTGTGGTTGTTTTCCGCATTGGCAATCGCCGACTGCAGGCACTTCTTCACGTCACCGGCGATGCGGCGCTTGGAGAAGGTCAGGTCCGCAAGGGCCTTGTCCACCTTCTTGCCGCGGATCATGCCCGCAACAAGGTTCAGCTTCTGCGGCGAGGTGCGCAGCATGCGCAGGATCGCCATCGCTTCGTTGTCCGCCACGCGGCGGGGGTTCTTTTCCGCACCCATGGCTTATTTCCTCTTCGCTTTTTTGTCGGCTGCGTGACCGTAGTAGGTCCGCGTCGGCGAGTATTCACCGAACTTCTGGCCGATCATGTCTTCGGTCACGTTGACCGGGACGTGCTTCTTGCCGTTGTAGACCCCGAAGGTCAGACCAACGAACTGCGGCAGGATGGTCGAGCGGCGCGACCAGATCTTGATCACCTCCGCCTTGCCACCGGCCTTGGCCTTTTCGGCCTTCTTCAGGACGTAGCCGTCGACGAACGGGCCTTTCCAGATGGAACGTGCCATGGATTAACGCCCTTTCTTCTTGGCGTGGCGCGAGCGGACGATCAGGCTGTCAGAAGCCTTCGGCTTGCGCGTCTTGTTGCCCTTGGTGCCTTTGCCCCACGGGGTAACCGGGTGACGGCCGCCCGAGGTACGGCCTTCGCCGCCGCCATGCGGGTGGTCGATCGGGTTCATCGCGACGCCGCGGACCGTCGGGCGGATGCCCTTGTGGCGCATACGTCCGGCTTTACCGAAGTTCTGGTTCGAGTTGTCCGGGTTCGACACGGCACCGATGGTGGCCATGCATTCCTGACGGACCATGCGCAGTTCGCCCGACGAAAGGCGGATCTGCGCGTAAGAGCCGTCACGGCCAACGAACTGGGCATAGGTCCCAGCCGCACGGGCCAGCTGGCCGCCCTTGCCGGGCTTGAGTTCCACGTTGTGGACGATCGCGCCGATCGGCATGCCCGAGAACGGCATCGCGTTGCCGGGCTTCACGTCGGTCTTGGCGCCAGCGATGACGCTGTCACCCACGGCCAGGCGCTGCGGCGCGAGGATGTAGGCCAGTTCACCGTCCTGATACTTGATCAGCGCGATGAAGGCGGTGCGGTTCGGGTCATATTCGATCCGCTCGACGACCGCCGGGATATCATATTTGCGACGCTTGAAATCGACCACCCGGTAAAGGCGCTTTGCGCCCCCGCCCTGGTGCCACATCGTGATACGTCCGGTGTTGTTCCGGCCACCAGTACGGTTCAAACCCTCGGTGAGGTGCTTGACCGGGCGGCCTTTCCACAGCTCCGAACGGTCGATCAGAACCAACCCACGTTGGCCAGGCGTCGTCGGCTTATACGACTTGAGTGCCATGTTCTCTGTCTTCCGTTTGCTTGCACGGGTGTTGCCACCCGGCGGTGAAGGGCTCCGAAGATCCCCGATTTAGTGTCCTT
>JBKDYO010000180.1:0-8584 GCA_046305855.1 Paracoccaceae bacterium | reverse complement strand
ACGTCATGCACCTGCAGCTCTGCCGCGTGCAGCGGCAGGCCCGACTGCGCCGCCACGGCCCGCGTGAGGTTCGAATGGCAGCAGTGGTGATACTGATCGCCACCAGACAGAAGCGCATGGGTATAGGGATCGCAGCGCGTGCCGATCACGTCATGGACCGAGCCGCCAAAGGCATCAAACCCGTACCAGTCCAGCGTGTCGTCCGTCACCGTCGCCATCGGCCGCAGATACGGCAGGCAAGACCACATCCGGTCCCCGGTCGACAGGTGCGTTCCGTGCAAGGCCCGCGTCTTGCCGGAAAAGAACCGTTCCCCAAGGTTCCCCTTCGCAAACAGGTTCAAATCCCCAACCTGAGGCCCTTCGACGCTGACAATCCGGAAGAACCACCCCGCAGGCACCTCGAACGTCCGCGCCTCGCGCGCGGGCACCAGCACTTCGGCTTCAAGGCTCCACCCGTCGCGCGCGGCACGATAGGCGGCAAGGTCCGGACGCGGCAGGCCGTCCACCGGGTAGCAGATGACAGGACGCACGGCCTTCCGGGCAGTGGCATCAGTGGGGGCGGGGTGTTCGGGGATATCGGGCTTCATGACCCCACACTTGCGCCGTTTCCGCCCGCGTTCAAGCCCGTCCGCGACCCGAGCCTATCCCGGCAAATCGACCGCTGGCAGCTTGCGGAACATCTCCAGCACGGCGTCCTCGGACGCTTGTTCCGGCACGCCCGCATCCACCTCGGCCCGCGACCAGACCCAAGAGGCCGCCGGATCGTCCCGCATCGCCCAGGCTCCGAACATCCGGGCATCGTCGGCAATCATCCGGCGCACCAGGCGCCGGACCTCGATATGCCGGTCATCGGCGCGGATCCGGCCAAAGGTGGCCTCGACTGCCTTCTCCGGCCCTTCCAGCAGCTGCAGGAACAGATCATCGCGGCAGATCAGCGCCCCGGTGATCCCGTCCCGCGTATTGCAGCGGCGCGCTTCAATCAGGATGCTGGAGAGGATATTGGCCTCATACCCGAAGGGCCGCGAGGCATAGACAAGCTGCAGAAGCATGGGGCCGTTCCTTCCATGGCCCGGCCCGGACAGCGGGGCGCGGGGAACGCGAAGCTCAACCTTAGTCCCGACCCGGCGGCAAAGCCAGCGTCCCCAGAACCAATCCCAGCCGTTCCATTTGCCCGGTATATCCTGAAGTTCCGAATCCGCTTTCAGGTCAAGATGGTCGGTCGGCAAAGGCCTTGCAATCGAACACCGGCGCTTGCACGTCTCCCCAGGCGTCCGCCGGAATTTCATACCAACCCATTTCGTGGTAGCTCCACCCCAGCCGCTTGGTGCCGAGCTGTGCGTTGGCGTGGATTTCGAACTGGAACTCATCCGGCGTGTTGCGAAGGCTCCAGACAAGCGTGTTCCGCCGAAACTCGGCTATGCCTGCGACCGACGCCGTCCGACACATTTCACGTTGGCTAACGCGTTCGCCAACGACAAATCCTGCTGCAAGAAATGCGAGCAGCCCCGGAGCAATGCACCACAGCCGTAGACGCGGTGACCAAAGACATGCCCCTAGAACCAAAAGACCAACGGCAAGGGCCTGGGGAATAATCTGACCAATAAAGCGCTCAAACTGAAGAAGGTGGTCTACTGTAAAGATCATGAATGGCGGAAACGCTGCAGCAACGACCCCAGACAGCGGATTGCCAGTGAGAAACGCCGAGGCGAATGCTACGACGGAAACCTGGATCGCTATCGCACCAGTGATACGTCTGAGGCCTGACTTTCTGAGGCCAAAGCATAGCCACACCCATCCCGCGGCTAACGGCAGCAACAAGGCAGCTACAAGGAGCAAGACCTCAAACAAAACCAGCCCGTCGAATGGGTCCTTGCTTCATAGAGTCGATTGATCTGTCTGCCTTTTGGACCCTCATTCCACGAGCTTCACACCACCCGTTCCACCATCATCTTCTTGATCTCGGCAATCGCCTTGGCCGGGTTCAGCCCCTTCGGGCAGGTCTTGGCGCAGTTCATGATCGTGTGGCAGCGATACAGCTTGAACGGGTCTTCCAGATCGTCCAGCCGCTCCCCGGTCGCCTCATCGCGCGAGTCAATGATCCAGCGGTAGGCGTGCAGCAGGGCCGCAGGGCCGAGGTAGCGGTCAGAGTTCCACCAGTAGCTCGGGCAGGACGTCGAGCAGCAGGCGCACATCACGCATTCATACAGCCCGTCCAGCTTCGACCGGTCCTCGATCGACTGCTTCCACTCTTTCGCCGGGCGATTGGTCTTCGTCTCGAGCCAGGGCATGATGCTGGCATGCTGGGCGTAGAAGTGAGTCAGGTCCGGGATCAGGTCCTTGATCACCGCCATATGCGGCAGGGGGTAGATCTTCACGTCGCCCTTGATCTCATCGAGGCCGTAGATGCAGGCCAAAGTATTGATCCCGTCGATGTTCATCGCGCAAGACCCGCAGATGCCTTCCCGGCAGGACCGGCGGAAGGTCAGCGTCGGATCAATCTCGGTCTTGATCTTGATCAGCGCGTCCAGAACCATCGGACCGCAGGTATCCATGTCGATGAAATAGGTGTCGACCCGGGGGTTCTCTCCGTCGTCCGGGTTCCAGCGGTAGACCTGGAACTTGCGGACATTCTTGCCCTCAGGCTTCGGCCAGGTCTTGCCGGTGCGGATCTTCGAATTCTTGGGCAGCGTGAACTGGACCATGGGTCAACCTTTCCGGGTCTTCGTCTTGGCAACTGGCTTGGGGTCGGTGGCGGGTTTCGTCAGTTCGTACAGCGTCTCGCCCCGCAACAAAGCATAGGTCGAGACATCGGGTTCGACCGACACGAATTCGTGCAGATCAAAGCCCGCCGCGCGCATGTGATCCTTCAGATCGCGGCCGAAATACCGGGTGTGGTCCTTCTGGCCAAAATGCAGAAGCCGGTCGCGCGGGGTCTGGATCGCGGGATTTTCGTAAGTCGTCTCCCAGGCGTCGATCACCGGGGTCGTGACCACCAGCCGCCCGCCGGGCGTCAGACAGCGGAAACATTCCGCCAGCGCCTTGCGGTGATCGACATGCTCCAGAATCTGGTGCGCGACGATCAGATCGAAACTGGCATCCTCCAGCTCAAGGGCCTCGATGTTCAGCTTGCGGTCGACCTTCGTCCGCATGAAATCCGCCGTGACATAGGTCCCTGCCAGCCCGCGCAGGATCGGCTCGAACACCGGCTCTGGCGCGAAATGCAGGACCGCCATGTCCTTGCCGATCGCGCCCCGCCGGTCGATCCACAGCTTGAACAAGCGATGCCGTTCCCGCGACCGGCACAAGGGGCACAGCCCGTCCAGCCGTGGCGGCTCGCCCACCGGAGCAAACTCGCCGACATAGCCGCAGACCGGGCAGGTTCGCGTGAACCCGGTCGCCATCATAGCCTCGAACTCGCGCACCCGCCGCCGCCGGATACGCTCGAGCGCGCCCTTGGCAAAGCGCACCTGCCGGGGGTCCGGCGTGGGGATCACGTCCTTCGCCATCAGCGCCAGTCCGGCCGCGCGTACAAGGGTCGGCTCGGCGGCTCGCCCGCCTTGTTCATCACGCAAGACTCGTAGACCGCCGAAGGGTCCTTGCCGAGCAGGAAGTCCGAACTGACGTTCAGCTCCAGCCCCGCCGCCGTCCGCCCGTCCGAACTTGCGCCCACCGAAATCTCGCCCCGCGGCTGCTTGGCCAGCCGGGCGCGTTCAAAACACTGGCGCTCTGCCTCGGCCAGCGAGATCGGCCCACAGGCCAGAAGAACCAGCGGCAGGGCCAGCAGCGCAAATCCCGTTACCCGCATCACGCGCTCCTCGCCACGGGCGCTTCGGCCCGGATCGTGCCCAGCGGCACCAGTTGCCGCTTTCCCATAGGCCCGCGGCCCGGTGTGAAATCTTCCAGCACCTGCAAGCCGTTCGCCCGGACGCGCGAGGCGCGCAGATGCACCTTCCGCACCCGCTGATCGGCCAGCGCGAACTTCAGGAACCGCTCGGAATGAAGCCTTTTGCCACGCGCGCAATACTCGCCCATCCGGTCGGCCCGCTTGCCATAGGCCGCGATGCCGTCCGCCCCCTTGGCCAGGGCAAAGCGGTCGTTGTGGCCAAACCATTCCGACCAGTCCGGCACCAGCACGAACTGGCGGTGCGCCCGCGCAAGGAAGTCCAGCTGTTCGGCCATGCTGTCATGATACAGAAGATCGGGCCGGGCGAAGATCACGATGTCGGGCTGGAACCCCTCGGCCAGCAACGTCGCCCGTTTCAGCGAATGAAGCTGGTGCACCAGATTCCGGAACGACGCGAAGTCATCCCCCCAGATATCCCCCCGCGCCTGCATTTCGACCATCGGATACAGATCCAGACACGCGCCCGGAGCCTCGGTCTCGACCGCATCCAGCGCCAGAAGCTTGTATTCCTCGGGGTCGAGGTCGCCTTCTTCTCCCGACCGCGCGTTGAGGATCGCGGTCTGGGTGTAAAGATGCCCGAAAGTGCGCACCTCGCGGGCAATCGCCCGGGCCGGGTCGATCAGGTTTTCCGTGATCGAGGGCAGGGTCAGCCGCAAGGCCCGCGTGATGCCAAAGAACACGACAGCGACTTTCAGGTCCGCCTTAACGCGCCCCTTCACTGCTCCCTGCGCTTTGACCGCCTCACCCATCCTTTGGTCAGCCGCCAACCAGCGGCGGCACGCCATTCGACGCATAGCAGGCCTGTGCTGCCGGACGCACGGCGATCGTGCGGATCGTGGCCTTGGTCGCGGTCCCAGCTTCCACGCCGACGTCCCGCGCCAGAAGCCGAAGCTCGTCCGGGCTTGCCGCGTCTAGGATGCAGTTCGTCGCATTCCGCGCCGGGTCCGCCGGCATGTCGATGTTCACCACCGGGAACACCACGGAATAGGCCGTGCGCTTCAGCGCAGAATCGACCAGCTCGGCCGGGTCACAGGCCGCCAGCACCGCCACTGCGGCCACCAGTCCAAAAATCCGGATCATGCGCGATCTCCTTCCCGTTCGAAATGCAGGTTTCGGACATTGCTGAACACTTCGCGATAGCCCTTTGCGCGCAGTTCGGCCACCACGTCGCGCTTCCAGTATTTGTTGTGGCAGACCTCGATCAGGATATAGCGCGGCCAGGCCTCGGGCGGGGTCGTGTCCAGATAGGGCAAGAGCGCCTGATCCTCGAAGCCCTCGATGTCGATCTTCAGCATTCCAATGCTGGAAATGCCACGCTCGGCCAAGGCCTCGGCCAAGGGCACCATCGGCACCTTCTGTTCGATCCAGTCGTCAAAGCGCTTGTTCGCACTCGTCAGACCGATGCTGTGCGGAGCTTGGTAGATCAACATCTCGCCTCGGGCTGGCGAAACCGCCGCTTCAATGACTTCGACCCGCGACACCCCGTTCAGCGCCAGATTGATCCGCAAGCGCTTTGCCGTTCCGGGGTCGGGCTCGAAGGCGATGATCGGCCGACCCTCGGGCAGCGATCGCGCCGCCAGCAGGCTGTAAAGCCCGATATTCGCCCCGATGTCGATGAAGTTCTCATAAGCGCCGACCCGCTCCACGACCCGGGCGAACTCGTCCTCTTCGCCGTGGATGCCGTTCAGCACAATGCCTTCGTCCCCGGAATTGCTGGCCGGGTGCAGGCGCAGGCGCAGGCCCTGGAAGGTCACGTCGAAGACGCGCTGCGACCGGCGCAGCCAGGATTTCCCCAGCTTGCGCCACAGGGGCCAGGCCCGGCGCGGGCGGTTGAAGTCACGCTTGCCCAGCACCAGACGGGCGGTCGTATCGGGGGAAAATGTCCCGAACGGCGCTTCTTCCAGGCTTGGCAGGGTGACTGCCATCAGAATTTCCTTTCCGCCGGGGCGATCTTGGTCAGCGCGATGCCGCCCTCTGCCTCGGTGGTCAGAGGGTCGGTATGCACGGCCCGGTAGTCAAGCGTCACCTTGGCACCATCGACCCAGGCCAGCGAATGTTTGCGCCACTTGGCGTCGTCACGCTGCGGATGATCTTCATGCGCATGCGCGCCCCGGCTTTCGGTCCGGGCATGCGCCCCGTAGATCGTCGCCAGCGCGTTCGGCATCAGGTTGGTCAGCTCCAGCGTTTCCATCAGATCGCTGTTCCAGACAAGGCTGCGGTCCGAGACATGCAGGTCCCCCATCTTGCCCGCAATTGCCGTCATCTTTGTCTCGCCCGCCGCCAAGGTCTCCTCGGCACGGAAGACCGCTGCATCGGCCTGCATGGTCTTCTGCATCTCCAGCCGCAGCTCGGCCGTGGGCACCGCGCCCTTCGCGCTGCGCAGCCCGTCAAACCGCGCCAGCGACTTTTCGACTTCGGCCCTGTTCGTATCGGGGACCGAGGCCTCACGATCCACCACCTGCCCCGCCCGGATCGCCGCTGCGCGACCGAACACCACGAGGTCGATCAGCGAATTCGACCCCAGCCGGTTCGCGCCATGCACGCTGGCACAGCCAGCCTCACCCACCGCCATCAGGCCCGGGAAGATCGCGTCGCCGTTGCTTGCGGTCGGGTTCAGCACTTCGCCCCAATAGTTCGTAGGTATCCCGCCCATGTTGTAGTGCACCGTCGGCAGCACCGGGATCGGCTCCTTGTGCAGATCGACCCCTGCGAAAATCCGCGCGCTCTCGGTGATCCCCGGCAGACGCAGCTCCAACGACTCGCGCGGCAAATGCGACAGGTTCAGGTGGATGTGGTCGCCGTTCGCCCCAACCCCCCGGCCCTCGCGAATTTCCAGCGTCATGCAGCGGCTGACATAGTCGCGCGGCGCCAGGTCCTTGTAGTGCGGCGCGTAGCGTTCCATGAACCGCTCACCGGCGGAGTTGGTCAGATACCCGCCCTCACCCCGAGCGCCCTCGGTGATCAGACAGCCCGAGCCATAGATGCCGGTCGGGTGGAACTGCACGAACTCCATGTCCTGCAGCGGCAGACCCGCGCGGGCCACCATCCCGCCGCCATCCCCGGTGCAGGTATGCGCCGAGGTCGCGCTGAAATAGGCCCGCCCGTAGCCGCCGGTCGCCAGGACCACCATCTTCGCGTTGAAGACATGGATCGTACCGTCATCCAGCTTCCACGCGACCACGCCCGTGCAGGCCCCGTCGGTGATGATCAGGTCAAGCGCGAAATACTCGATGTAGAACTCGGCGTTGTTCTTCAGCGATTGGCCATACAGCGTATGCAGGATCGCATGCCCCGTCCGGTCCGCCGCCGCACAGGTCCGCTGCACCGGAGGCCCATTGCCAAACTCGGTCGTATGCCCGCCAAACGGCCGCTGGTAGATCTTGCCCTCTTCGGTGCGGGAAAACGGCACGCCGTAATGCTCCAGCTCGTAAACCGCCTTCGGGGCCTCCCGCGCCAGGTACTCCATCGCGTCGGTGTCGCCCAGCCAGTCCGACCCCTTCACGGTATCGTACATGTGCCACTGCCAGTGGTCCGGCCCCATGTTGCCAAGCGACGCCGCAATCCCGCCCTGCGCCGCCACCGTGTGCGACCGCGTTGGGAACACCTTCGTCACGCAGGCCGTCCGCAGCCCCTGCTCGGCCATCCCCAGCGTCGCGCGCAGACCGGCACCCCCGGCCCCCACCACGACCACGTCATACTCATGCGTCTCATACGGATAGGTAGTCATCATCAGGTCCTTACAGAGCCATGCGGGCAAGCGCGAACAGCCCCGTTGCAGCAATCACCCAAGACAGCGAAATCACGAAGATGATCAGCATCTTGCGGGTCGTGCCCCGGGCGTAGTCCTCGATCATCGTGGTCGCGCCCATCGCGAAATGGCGCATCCCGACGACCAGCACCAACGCCGTCAGGATCGCAGGGAACGGGCTCGCGAAGGTCTCCAGCACCACATCTCGCGGTTGGCCGAGCGCCTTGCCGAAAATGTACAGCCAGACCGGCACCAGAAAGGCCAGGCCCACGGCCGAAACCGTCATCGACCAGTGGTGTTCCGTCCCGGCATGGCCAGCACCCTTGCCTTCGGCACGCTTGCGGGGGGTCAGATAGCGCATGGCGTCCTCACTGAACCAGAAGAATTGTGATCACAGTCAGCACGACCGACCCGATGATGCAGGCCCAGCCCAGCTTTTCGGCCGTCGGAATGTCCATCCCGTGACCGGCGTCATAGTAAAGGTGCCGAAGCCCGGCCAGATAGTGATACCACACCGCCCAGAGCGAGCCGGTGAAGACCAGATCGCCAAACCAGCTGGTCGCCACCGCATCCGCCACCGCGAAATAGGCGTCCGAGGTCGCCGCGGCCAGCAGCCACCAGACCGCCAGCACCACGCCCGCTACCAGCGCATGCCCCGTGATCCGCGTCAGGATCGAGGTCAGCATCGGTACTTGCCAGCGATAGATCTGCAAATGTGGCGACAAGGGTCGCTCTACCCGCTTTGCGTCGGCCATGGTCGGTCCTCACGTCTGGCGGCGCGGCAAGAAGGCCAGCGCCCGGCTGTCGTTCGATACTCTGAATAGCGCGGATTTCGCGCGTGTCACGCCCGGAATGCCGCAACTGCAACATGTTGCCGCTATCAGCGACGGAATTCTGCACTTTGTGATCACGATTTTTCAGCGCGTGATCAC
>JBKDYO010000179.1:0-41804 GCA_046305855.1 Paracoccaceae bacterium | reverse complement strand
GCGCTGTCGAGCCTGACCTTGCCGCAACCGGTCTCGCCCCTGCGGCGCCGGCTGGTGCTGTCAGTGCTGCTTGACCGGCTGCTTGCCACCGGCACCACGCATTTCCCGCGCGCGGCGCTTTACGACCTTGCCGACAGTCTGGCCGCGCTGATGGAGGAGATGCAGGGGGAAGGCATCGCCCCGGATCGCATCGCAGCACTGGACGTTGCCAACCACTCGGCGCACTGGGCGCGGACCCAAGCCTTCCTTGCCATCGTGACCGAGGCGCTTTCGGGCGACGCTCCCGACGCCGAGACAAACCTGCGCCGCGCTGTCGCGGCACTGGGGGACGATTGGGCAAACACGCCGCCTACGGACCCGGTGATCCTTGCCGGGTCCACAGGGTCGCGCGGGACGACAGCGCTTCTCATGCAGGCCGTCGCCCGGCTGCCGAATGGGATTGTGGTCCTGCCGGGTTATGACTTCGACCTGCCGCCAGAAGTCTGGGACGGCATGGACGACGCCCTGATTGCCGAGGATCACCCGCAGTTCCGCTTTCGGCGGGTGATGGACCTGATTGGCTGCGGACCGGAGGCCGTGAAGCGCTGGACGCTGACCGAGGCCCCCGATCCGCCGCGCAACCGGCTGATCTCACTGTCGCTCCGCCCGGCGCCGACCACGCATCAGTGGCTGACCGATGGGCCGAAACTGCCTGACCTGATCGACGCGACCAAAGGCCTGACCCTGATCGAGGCCTCGGACCCCCGGGCGGAGGCCGTCGCCATCGCCCTGATCCTGCGAAAGGCGGCCGAGGAAGGCACGCGCGCCGCACTGATCTCGCCCGACCGCAACCTGACGCGCCGGGTGACGGCGGCGCTTGATCGTTGGGGCATCCGGCCCGACGATTCCGCCGGGCGACCGCTTGCCCTGTCGGCCCCCGGCAGGCTGATGCGGCAGATTGCGGCCCTGTTCGGCCAGAAGCTGACCTCCGATGCGCTTTTGGCACTTCTCAAGCACCCGCTGGCCTTCTCCGGCCCCGGGCGCGGCCCGCACCTGATCCTGACCCGCGAGTTTGAACTGCACCTGCGGCGGAACGGCCCGGCCTTCCCGACCGCCGACAGCCTCCGCGACTGGGCCGAGCAATCGGGGATCTCGCAGGCCGACGCTTGGGCCGGGATCGTGGCTGACACATTGTGCGGGCACGAGAGCGTGGGTCGGCAGACGCTGACCGATTTCCTTGCGCGGCACCGGTCCTTGACCGAGCGGCTGGCCGCAGGCTTTGACCCGACGGGAAGCGGCGACCTGTGGGACAAGGCCGCCGGGGAAGCCGCCCTCAACGCCGTCACCGAATTGCAGACCGAGGCCGGGGCCGCGGGAGAGATGTCGCCCTTCGATTATGCGGGCCTCTTCCTCGGCGTCCTGCAGCGCCATGACGTGCGCGAGACCGAAAGCGTCCACCCCGGGATCATGATCTGGGGCACGCTGGAAAGCCGGGTGCAGGGGGCCGACCTGGTGGTGCTTGGCGGGCTCAACGACGGAATCTGGCCCGCCCAGCCGCCTGCCGACCCCTGGCTGAACCGCGCGATGCGCAAGGAGGCGGGGCTTCTTCTGCCTGAACGCCGCATCGGCCTTTCGGCGCATGACTACCAGCAGGCCGTGGGCGCGCCGCGCGTGGTCTTGTCCCGAGCCAGACGGGGCGCTGAGGCGGAGACCGTGCCCTCGCGCTGGCTGAACCGGCTGGTGAACCTGATGGATGGCCTGCCCGACCGCAATGGCCCCACGGCTCTGGCTGCGATGCGGGCCCGAGGCGAAGACTGGCTTCGGCTGGCCGAGGCCTTCGATCAGGCCCCTGAAGTGCCCGCCGCCAAGAGGCCCTCACCCCGTCCGCCGGTCGCTGCACGGCCGCGGAAGCTGTCAGTCACCGAGATCAAGACCCTGGTCCGCGACCCTTATGCGATCTACGCCCGCCATGTCCTGAAGCTGAAACCCCTCGACCCCCTGCGCCCCGAAGCGGACCCCCGGCTGCGCGGTATCGTGCTGCACGAGATTCTGGAGATCTTCCTGCGCCGGGGTGGCGGCGACCGTGGGACACTGATGACGATTGCCGACGCGGTCCTTGCCGACCGGGTCGCCTGGCCTCTGGCGCGCACGATCTGGCACAGCCGCATCTCGAAGGCGGCAGATGCGTTCCTTGCCTTTTCGTCAGCAACAGGCGGTGAGCCGGTTCTGATGGAGGAAAGGGGTGCGCTGGCCTTGAAGGACCTCGACTTCACCTTGACGGGCAAACCCGACCGGATCGACCGGCTGGACGACGGGCGGCTTTTGCTGATCGACTACAAGACGGGCGAACCGCCCAGCGCAAAACAGCAAGAGAAGTTCGACAAGCAGCTTTTGCTGTTGGCTGCGATGGCCGAAGGCGGTGGCTTCAAGGGGCTAAACGCCGAAGAGGTAGCGCGTGTGGTCTACTTCGGGGTCAAGGCGGACGTGAAGCTTTCCGAGATCACCCTTGAACCCGGCAAGGTCGCCGAGGTCTGGGCCGAGTTCGGCAAGCTGATGGCCAGCTATGCCAGCCCGACCCAAGGCTATACCGCCCGCCGCGCGATGGAGAAGACCACCGACGAAAGCGACTACGACGACCTGTCGCGCTTTGGCGAATGGGACGAGACCGACGCCCCGGTGCCCGAGGATCTGGCATGACCCTGACCGATGCCACGCTGCGCCAGATCACGGCCGCCGATCCGGCCCGCAACACCTGGCTGTCTGCCAATGCCGGGTCCGGCAAAACCCGCGTGCTGATTGACCGGGTGGCGCGGCTGTTGCTGAACGGGGTCGAGCCGCAGCACATCCTGTGCCTGACCTACACCAAGGCCGCCGCCTCCGAGATGCAGAACCGGCTGTTCAAGCGGCTGGGCGAATGGGCGATGAAACCTGACGCCGACTTGCGCAGGGCGCTGGCCGATCTGGGCGAGGGCGAAAGCCTGCCCCTGCGCCTGGACCGGGCGCGTCAGCTGTTTGCCCGCGCCATCGAAACGCCGGGCGGGCTGCGCATCCAGACGATCCACAGCTTCTGCGGCAGCCTTCTCCGCCGCTTTCCGCTGGAGGCCGGGGTGTCTCCGGGCTTTGTGGAAATGGACGACCGCGCCGGGCGGCAGATGCGCGCCGAGATCGTCGAGGAGATGGCCGATGGCGCGCAGGCCCATGTGGTCCGCCGCCTGACCGAAGTGCAGAACGGCGAGGATTTCGGCAAGCTGGTCGAACAGATCGCCCGGCATCGTGCCAGCTTTGCGTCACCGATGGACCAGACTGCCGTGTGGCAGCTGTTCGGGCTGCCGGACGAAGTGACGGACGATCATTTTCTGCAGATCGCCTTCAACGGCACCGAAGATTGGCTGATCGCCCAGACTCTGCCGCATCTTCGCGCGGCAACCCCAACGATGCAGGACCTTGCGACCACGTTGGCCGCTCTTAAGTGGGATGGTCCGCGTCGCGCAGACCTTGAGTTGCTCTACGAAGCGTTCCTATTGAAGGATGGCAAGGTCCGCTCGTCGCAACCGAAGTTTGCCAGCGTCCCAACCCGAAAAGTTCGCACTGCGCTGGATACCCTTGTCCACGACTTCGACGACTTCATGCAGCGGGTGGGAGACGCGCGGGAAGCCGAGCTTGCTCACTCCGCCGCCGAGAAAACCCTCGCCCTGCACGACTTCGCCGCTGTCTTCCTGCCAGAATACGAACGGCGCAAGGCCGCGCGGGGCCTGCTGGACTTCGACGACCTGATCCTGCGGGCCAAGGCGCTGTTGACCGACCCTTCACTGGCCGCCTGGGTGCTGTACCGGCTGGACGGCGGCATCGACCACATCCTTGTCGACGAAGCGCAGGACACCAGCCCTGAACAATGGGAGCTGATCGAGGCTCTCGCCGCCGAACTGATCGCGGGGGAAGGTTCGAACAGCCGGGATCGCACGCTTTTTGTCGTCGGCGACAAGAAGCAGTCGATCTATTCTTTCCAAGGTGCCGATGTCGCCGCTTTCGACCGGATGCGCGGCCATTTTGCCGCGCGGCTGGCCAGCGGGCCGGGGCTTGCGGAAAGCGTGCTGGAGCATTCCTTCCGATCGTCGCGCGCGATCCTTGATGTGGTCGATGCCACCTTCACCCCGGACCAGCAGGCGGCGCTTGGCGGGGGGTCGCATCACCTGGCCTTCAACGACATTCTACCCGGCCGCGTCGATGTCTGGCCGGTCGAGACCGCCAGCGAGAAACCTGACGCCGGGCTTTGGTACGAACCCGTCGATGCCGCCCATCCCGAAGACCCCCAGATTGCGCTGGCCCGCAAGATCGCGGAATGGATCCGCGACCGGGTCGACGGCGGCGAGCAGATCCCTCAGGTGCAGCGCGACGGTGGCCCGACCGAACGTCCGATGCGCTACGGCGATGTGCTGATCCTTGTCCAGCGCCGCTCGCCGCTGTTTCACGAGATCATCCGCGCCTGCAAGGCGCTTGGCCTGCCCATCGCCGGGGCTGACCGGCTGAAGCTGGGCGGGGAGCTGGCGGTCAAGGATCTGGCAGCCCTTCTCGCTTTTCTCGACACACCCGAGGACGATCTGGCGCTGGCCACGGTCCTGCGATCCCCGCTGTGCGGTTGGACCGAAGCGGACCTCTTCCACCTGGCCAACCCGCGGAAGGGCTATCTGTGGGAGGCCCTGCGCGAACACCCGGGCCACGAAGACACCCGCGTCTTTCTGGACGACATGCGCGGACAGGCCGATTTCCTGCGCCCTTACGACCTGATCGAGCGCGTCCTGAACCGGCATGACGGGCGCCGCAAGTTGATCGGCCGTCTGGGTGCCGAGGCCGAGGACGGGATCGACGAACTGCTCAGCCAGGCTCTGTCCTACGAGGCGCTGGAAGTCCCCAGCCTGACGGGGTTTCTTGCCTGGATGCAGACCGACGATGTCGACGTCAAGCGCCAGCTGGACAGCGAAGGCGACCGCATCCGGGTGATGACGGTCCACGGCGCCAAGGGGCTGGAGGCTGACGTCGTGATCCTGCCCGACACCTGCGACCGCTCGCCCCAGGACCGCGACCAGCTTTACCGGCTGGAGAACGGCCCGCCCGTCTGGAAAGTCGCGAAAGAGGAAAGCCCCCCGCTGATCGCCGCCGAACGCGAGGCGCGGACCGCCCGCGAGGCCGCCGAACGCTTGCGGCTGCTTTATGTGGCGATGACCCGCGCAAAGTCGTGGCTTGTGGTGGCCGGGGCGGGAAAGACCACGCAGGCCGACGGCTGGCACAACCTGATCGCCGCCGGAGTAGCGGCGACGGGCCGGGTTGCGACACTGGACGACGGCACCCTGCGCCACGATTTCGGCCTTTGGCCCGCGCGATTGCTGCGGGACAAGGCCCGGCTCGTTCCGCTTACCCTGCCCGCCTGGACAGGCGCACCGGCGCCGGAAACCGCTCGCCCGGCAAAGGTTCTGTCCCCCTCGGACCTCGGCGGGGCCAAGGCCCTTTCGGGCGAGCCCGAGGCCGAGGCCAAGGCGCGGGGCACGGCGCTGCATCTTCTGCTGGAGCGTCTTCCCGGCACCGCCCCGGAAAGCTGGCCCGCCCGCGCTGCCGCCCTGATCGCGGACCCGTCCCTTGCGGCCGATGCGCTTGTCCAAGTGCGCGCCATCCTCGCCCACCCCGACCTCGTCCCGATGTTTACCCCTGACACGCTGGCAGAAGTCGCCGTCTCGGCGCCCTGGCAGAACTGCATCCTGATGGGGTCCATCGACCGGCTGATCGTCACCCCCGACCGCGTCATGATCGTCGACTACAAGTCCAACGCGCTGATCCCGGACCGGGCTGACGCGATCCCCGAAGGCATCCTGCGCCAGCTTGGGGCCTATGCCCACATGGTCGCGCAAATCTACCCGGACCGCCGGATCGAAAGCGCCATCCTGTGGACCCGCGCCCCGGTCCTGATGCCGGTCGATCCCGAGATCGTGAGGCAGGCCCTGCTGCGAACCACGATCCCTTGACGTTCCGGCCCCGCATCCATAGCTTCCATCCCTGACCAATTCCCTAGGAGACCCGCCATGGGCGCAGCTACCGTCGCCGTCACCGACGCCACTTTCGATGCCGAAGTCCGCAAGTCGACCATTCCGGTCGTCGTGGACTTCTGGGCCGAATGGTGCGGCCCCTGCCGCCAGATCGGCCCGGCCCTGGAAGAGCTTGCCACGCAATACGCAGGCAAGGTGAAGATCGTGAAGGTCAACGTCGACGAGAACCCCGACAGCCCCGCCGTCCTTGGCGTGCGCGGCATCCCGGCGCTGTTCATGTTCAAGGACGGTCAGGTCGTGTCGAACAAGGTCGGCGCCGCCCCGAAAGCCGCACTGGAAAACTGGATCAAGTCGGCGATCTGATCACTTGAAACTTGGAAAGCGCCCGGCCCTTCTGGGGCTGGGCGTTTCCTTTTCTTGCCAAGTGGGCAGTCTACCAGTTTCCAGCCCGCGCAACGGCCGCCTTGACCATCGAATCCGATGCCCCATCGGTCAGCGGCTGGGCGAGCGCTTCCACCAAATCATCCGGCGTCAACCCGATGTCGCGCAGCAGCACTTCTGACGTCAGCCCGAAGGCCTGGCGAATCTGCCTGCGGCGACCCCATTCGGCAAACTGTACCATCGCCTGCGCAATCGGTGCGACAAGCACGCCGCGTCCTGCCTGTGCCATTGGTCTTGTCCGGTCCATCTCACACCTCATCCTGTCTGGTTGCGATGCCCCGATCTTCCTCCTGTGCTGCTGCGACCGACCAGTGCAGCGATCAGAGCGAAGCGGTACGGTTTTCGAACTAGCCCCGCGGCTTCTTCCGGCTGTATGTTTGTCCGGCCAGGAGGCGATGCCATGCCGTCAAAGCCCTATGGAATGATCTGCGCCCTCTCCAAGGCCTGCGAAATCATCGAGCCGCGCTGGACCTTGCTGATCCTCAACGAGATCTGGTCCGGCTACACTCGTTTCAGCGACATCCGCCGAGCGGTGGGCAACATATCTCCCGGCGTGCTGTCAAAGCGACTGAGCGAGTTGGAAAAGGCAGGCCTCGTTGAACGCATCGAGGATCGCGCCAAGGGCACAGTCGACTATGTCCGTACCCAGATGGCCATTGATCTGCAGCCCGCGATGGATGCCCTGGCAATCTGGGCGCAGCGCCACATCGATGCCGAAGTGGCCCTTTCCGACGGCGACCTCGGCGGTATGATGCAGTTCTTCGCCAAGTCGGTATTGACCTCGCACTTTCCGACGCGCCGCGTGGTGATCCGCCTGCATTTCGCCGACGAGCCCGGGCCCTATCCGACCTGGTGGTTGGTGGCCGACCCCGGCGCGTCGCCCGAAATCTGCGTCGAGATCCCCGATGTCGATGTCGACCTTTACGTTGAAACGTCGAAGATCTCTTGGAATGCGATCTATTACGGTCGCTCCACTGCTGCGCGCGAAATCGACGCCGGGCGGTTGTTCGTGACCGGCGATCCGCTTCTGCTGCGGACCATCGACAAATGGCTGCCCCGGTCCGTCTATGCAGAAGTCGACGGCATTCGGATGCTGCCCGCCGCAGAATGACGGCTGGCCAGTCGAAAGTGTCCTGCTAGACTGACAGGATGGCTGAGCTTTCGATCCTCCTCCTCGGCGGTACCGGCACTATCGGTCGGGCGACGGCGCGGGCGCTGCGGGACGCCGGGCACCGGGTGACCGCCCTGATCCGTCCCACCGCCGATGCCAGCGCGCTGCCCGGCTGCATTTTGCTGCGTGGCGACGTCACCGACCCGCAGGCGCTTGCCGGGGCAATGTCCGGCATCGACACCGTGGTCTCCTGCCTTGCCAGCCGGACCGGAGCCCCCAAGGACGCCTGGGCCATCGATCACGGTGCCAACTCCGCCGCCCTGAAGGCCGCTATCGCGGCAGGGGTCCGGCATTTCGTCCTTCTCTCGGCCATCTGCGTGCAGAAACCGCTCCTCGACTTCCAGCGCGCCAAGCTTGCGTTCGAGGCCGAGTTGCAGGCCGCCCCCCTGGACTGGACCATCGTGCGCCCGACGGCCTTCTTCAAATCCCTCTCAGGCCAGGTCGCCCGCGTGCAAGAAAACCGCGCGTTCCTTGTGTTCGGCGATGGCAAGCTGACCGCCTGCAAGCCGATCTCTGACGCCGACCTTGGCCGCTATCTCTCCCTCTGTCTCACTGACCCCGACAAGCGGAACCGCATCCTGCCCATTGGCGGCCCGGGGCCTGCGATCACGCCGCTTGATCAGGCTGCCATGCTGGAGCGGCTATTCCGTCGCCCAGTCCCGATCCGGCATGTCCCCGTCGCCCTGATGTCGGGGATCATCGCGGTTCTGTCAGCCCTTGGCACCGTCTCGCCCCGCTTTGCCGCCCGGGCAGGGCTGGCCCGCATCGGGCGCTATTACGCCACCCAGTCGATGCTGGTCTGGGACCCGGCCACCCAAAGCTACGACGCCGACGCCACGCCCGAGTTCGGCTCTGACCGCCTCGAAGACCACTACGCCGCCATGCTACGGGGCGAGGTCGGCGACGACCGCGGGGCGCATGCGATCTTCTGACGCCGCACAACCTGCGTGCTTTCAATCGAAACCTTTTTCCTGTATGGCCCCCGCCATCTGAGACGTGAGGCCCGCCCCCGGGGCCCGTGCGAAGGATTTGGGGGATCGGCGGCAATGGGGCCGCCAGACATCGGGGGCACCGGCAGGGGCCGGACCTCCAGAGGAAACGATACATGTTCAATGTGACCAAGAAATCGATCCAGTGGGGCAATGAAACGCTCACACTGGAAACCGGAAAAGTTGCGCGTCAGGCCGATGGGTCGGTGATCGCGACGCTGGGTGAGACCCAGGTTATGGCCAACGTGACCTTCGCGCGGAATGCGAAGCCGGGCCAGGACTTCTTCCCCCTGACGGTTCACTATCAGGAAAAGTACTACGCAGCCGGCAAGATCCCCGGCGGCTTCTTCAAGCGTGAAGCGCGCCCGTCGGAAAAAGAGACGCTGACCTCGCGTCTGATCGACCGTCCGATCCGCCCGCTGTTCGTCGATGGCTTCCGCAACGAAGTGCTGGTCATGGCGACCGTGCTGTCGTGCGACCTCGTGAACGACCCGGACGTCGTGGCGATGATCGCCACCTCGGCGGCGCTGACTGTTTCCGGCGTTCCGTTCATGGGCCCGATCGGTGCGGCGCGTGTCGGCTTTGTCGACGGCCAGTACGTGCTGAACCCCGCGATGGACGACATGACGCAGCTGCGTCTGAAGCCCGAGCAGCGGCTTGACCTTGTCATCGCCGGCACCAAAGACGCCGTTATGATGGTCGAATCCGAGGCTTACGAGCTGACGGAAGAGGAGATGCTGGGCGCGGTCGTCTTCGGCCACGAACAGATGCAGCCGGTCATCGACCTGATCATCGACTTCGCGGAAACCTCGGCCAAAGAGCCGTTCGACTTCTCCCCGCCCGATTACTCGGCGCTGTACGCCAAGGTGAAGAAGGCTGGAGAGTCCCTGATGCGCGCCGCCTTTGCGCTTCGCGACAAGCAGGAACGCACCACGGCCATCGAAGCTGCCGTCGCTGCGATCACCGCGAAGATGAGCGAAGAAGACGCGGCCGACTCGAACCTGTATCCAGCCATCAAGCAGCTGGAATCGGCGGTTCTGCGCGGCGACGTCGTGAAGAAGGGCACCCGGATCGATGGCCGTGACACCAAGACCGTCCGCCCGATCACCTGCGAAACCGGCATCCTGCCGCGGGCCCACGGCTCGGCGCTGTTCACCCGGGGTGAAACCCAGGGCCTCGTCGTCACCACCCTCGGGACTGGCGAAGATGAGCAGATCATCGACGCGCTGAACGGCAATTACCGCTCCAACTTCCTCCTGCACTACAACTTCCCGCCCTACTCGGTCGGCGAAGTGGGTCGTGTGGGGTCTCCCGGCCGTCGCGAGATTGGCCACGGCAAGCTTGCCTGGCGTGCGCTGCAGGCAGTTCTGCCCGCCCCGACCGACTTCCCGTACACCGTCCGCGTCGTCTCCGAGATCACCGAATCGAACGGCTCCTCCTCGATGGCGTCGGTCTGCGGCGGGTCCCTCTCGATGATGGACGCGGGCGTTCCGCTGAAGGCTCCGGTTGCCGGGGTGGCGATGGGTCTGATCCTGGAAGAAGACGGCGAATGGGCTGTCCTGACCGACATCCTCGGCGACGAGGATCACCTTGGCGACATGGACTTCAAGGTTGCCGGCACTGCTGCGGGCATCACCTCGCTGCAGATGGATATCAAGATCGCCGGCATCACGCCCGAGATCATGAAGCAGGCCTTGGCGCAGGCCAAGGACGGCCGTCTGCACATCCTGGGCGAAATGGCCAAGGCGCTGACCTCCGCACAGGCGTTCAGCGAATACGCCCCGAAGATCGAGACGATGCAGATTCCGACCGACAAGATCCGCGAAGTCATCGGCTCGGGCGGAAAGGTCATCCGCGAGATCGTCGAGGTTTCGGGTGCCAAGGTCGACATCAACGACGACGGGCAGATCAAGATCGCCTCGAACGACCAGAAGGCCATCAAGAAGGCCTACGAGATGATCTGGTCGATCGTCGCCGAGCCGGAAGAAGGTCAGGTCTACACCGGCAAGGTGGTGAAACTGGTCGACTTCGGCGCCTTCGTGAACTTCTTCGGCAAGCGTGATGGTCTGGTGCACGTGTCCCAGATCGCCAACAAGCGCCTGAACCACCCGAACGAGCTCCTGAAGGAAGGCCAGGAGGTCAAGGTCAAGCTTCTCGGCTTCGACGACCGTGGCAAGGTCCGCCTTGGCATGAAGATGGTCGACCAGGAGACCGGTGAGGAAATCACCGAGAAGAAAGAAGAAGCCGCCGAGGGCTGAAGCCTTCCGGTTCGCTGAGATCAGGGCCCCGGGGGAAACCTCGGGGCCTTTTTCATGCCCTGACGTCCAGACCGCCCAACTCGGCCAGAAGCGAGACGATCCGGTCCAGCCCCTTGCCGCTCCGCAGATCGCTTAGCACGAACGGGCGCCCCGCCCGTGCCCGCGCTGCATCCGATTCCAGCATGGCAAGGTCCACGCCCACATAGGGCGCTAGGTCGGTCTTGTTCACCACAAGAATGTCCGACCGCATCAGGCCCGGCCCCTTCTTGCGCGGAATGTCCTGCCCGGCCGCCGTGTCGATCACATAGATCGTCAGGTCCGCCAGTTCCGGCGAGAAGGTCGCCGCCAGGTTGTCCCCGCCGCTTTCGATCAGGATCAGGTCCAGATCGGTATGCACCGCGCGCAAATCCGCAACCGCCGCCAGATTGATGCTCGCATCCTCACGGATCGCCGTATGCGGGCAGCCCCCGGTTTCGACGCCACGGATCCGGTCCAAGGGCAGCACCTGAGCGCGCATCAGGAACTCGGCATCCTCGCGTGTGTAGATATCGTTGGTGATCACCGCCATCGACAGCTGCGGGCCCAGCACCCGCGCCAGTGAGGCTGTCAGCGTGGTCTTGCCCGCGCCAACCGGGCCGCCGATCCCGACGCGCAGGGGTCCGTTGGGGGATGTCATGACCGGAAGATCCTCGTTTCCATATGTTCCTGCGCCATCGCCGCGATGTCCGCGCCGATGGTGAAGGTGAACAGCGCCTCCTCCCCCGCGCCCGAAGCCCGCTTCGCCGCGTCCGCGATCACCGGCGCCAGCGCCAACAGTACCCGTTGCGCCTCGCCCTGCCCCATCGGCATGAACCGGACTGCGACCGACAACAGCTGCGCGGCCAGCGCCTGCAGGTAAAGACCCAGCACTTCGACCTCCGGCACGTCCAGCGCCGAGGTTTCCCGCGCCAGCGCCAGCACATAGGGCAAGTCCGGAGCCCCCGGTTCGGTCACCGCCCTGAAGCCGCGCCCAAGTTCGGCCGCCTCCAGTCGACGCCCGACCGACGGCACATAGGCCTCGTACAATTCTGCCAGCGCCACCAGATCAGCCCCCGGCTGACGTCCCATCGACAGGAAAACCGCGTCGGCAAAGCCTGAGCCCCGGCCGATCACCGCCGCGACCCAGTCCTGCATCCCGGCGCCATCCCGCACTCTGCCCTCGGCAATCGCCCATTCCAGCCCCTGCGAATGCGCGAAGGAGCCAATGGGAAAGGCGGGCGACAGGATCTGCGTCAGGCGCAGACGGTCGAGGTCAGCCATGATGCGCCAGCGGAAAGCCATGCGGCCCGTGGTCATGCCCCAGCGTCCGACCATGGCCATAGGCCCCGCCTTCCGGGCGGAACGGGCCGATGACGCGCGACAACCCGGCCCCCAGCCCCACGAGCATCGCCTCCAGCACATGGTCCTGCCGGATCACCAGATGGTCCGCCTGCACCTCACAGGGCGTATGACGGTTACCGATATGCCAAGCCAACCGTGCCAGGTTCGGACCCGTCACCCGCACCACCGGCTCATCCGCCGCGCGGACTTCGATCCGCCGCCCGTCGTCGGTTTCCAGCGCGTCACCGGGGTCGAGGTTCGTCGTCTGCGCCAGATCGACCATCACCGGCTCACCGGCATCGGTCATCAGCCGCTTCCGGCGCAGAAAGCGTTCGTCATAGGACAAGGTCACGACAGCGGCAGCCTGGCCTTGCCAGCGGCCTTTGCCAAGATGGATGCGGGCGGGAAAGGGAAACGGCATGTCAGTACAGGAAATAGCGTTGCGCGAGCGGCAGTTCGGTTGCGGGGGCGCAAGTCAGAAGCTCCCCATCCGCCCGCACTTCATAGGTTTCCGGGTGCACGTCGATCTGCGGCATGGCGTCGTTCAGCTTCAGGTCCGCCTTTGTCACCGTCCGCGTTCCCGAAACCGCCACAAGATCCTTGCGCAGTCCAAGCTGTGCTCCGATCCCCGCCGCCTCGGCCGCCGCACTCACAAACAGTACCGCACCGCGCTCGACTGACCGGCCAAAGGCCCCGAACATCGGGCGCGAGAACACCGGCTGCGGCGTCGGGATCGAGGCGTTGGTGTCCCCCATCTGCGCCATTGTGATGCTACCGCCCACCAGCACCATCTCGGGCTTCGCGCCAAAGAAAGCCGGGGACCACAGCACCAGATCGGCCCGCTTGCCGACCTCGATGCTGCCGACATGGCGGCTGAACCCCTGCGCCAAGGCCGGGTTGATCGTGTATTTCGCGACATAGCGGCGGACGCGGAAGTTGTCGTTGTCCCCGGTCTCCTCGGCCAGCCGCCCGCGCTGCTGCTTCATCTTGTGCGCGGTCTGCCAGGTGCGGGTGATGACCTCACCCACCCGGCCCATCGCCTGACTGTCCGACGAGATGATCGAGAACGCCCCCATGTCGTGCAGGATGTCCTCGGCCGCGATGGTCTCGCGCCGGATCCGGCTTTCGGCGAAGGCCACATCCTCGGGGATCGACCGATCCAGGTGGTGGCAGACCATCAGCATGTCGAGATGCTCTTCGATGGTGTTGACCGTGTAGGGCATCGTCGGGTTGGTCGAGGACGGCAGCACGTTCGGGTGGCTGACGACCTTGATGATGTCCGGAGCATGCCCGCCCCCCGCGCCTTCGGTGTGGAAGGCGTGGATCGTGCGGCCTTTGATCGCGGCCAGGGTATTCTCGACGAAGCCGGATTCGTTCAGCGTGTCGGTGTGGATCATCACCTGCACGTCCATGTCGTCGGCGACGGACAGACAGCAGTCGATGGCGGCAGGCGTGGTGCCCCAGTCCTCGTGCAGCTTCAGCGCACAAGCGCCAGCATTGACCATCTCGACAAGCGCTTCGGGCTGGCTGGCATTGCCCTTGCCGGACAGGCCGAAGTTGATCGGGAAGGCGTCCAAAGACTGCAGCATCCGCCCGATGTGCCAGGATCCGGGCGTGCAGGTGGTGGCCAGCGTGCCGTGGGCGGGACCCGTGCCGCCGCCCAGCATCGTGGTGATGCCGGAATGCAGCGCGTCCTCGATCTGCCCGGGCGCGATGAAGTGGATATGCGCGTCGATCCCGCCAGCGGTCAGGATGCGGCCCTCTCCGGCGATCACCTCGGTTCCCGGGCCGATGATGATGGTCACGCCGGGCTGGGTGTCCGGGTTCCCGGCCTTGCCGATGGCGTGGATCAGCCCGTCGCGCAGGCCGACGTCTGCCTTGTAGATACCGGTCCAGTCAACGATCAGCGCATTGGTTATGACCGTGTCGACCGACCCGCCCGCACGCGGCACCTGCGATTGCCCCATCCCGTCGCGGATCACCTTGCCGCCGCCGAACTTGACCTCTTCACCATAGGTGGTGAGGTCACGTTCGACTTCGATCACAAGGTCGGTATCGCCCAATCGAACCCGGTCACCCGTGGTCGGGCCATACATTGCGGCATAGTCGGCACGGGCAATCCGGTGGGCCATGGCGTTCCTTCACGGGGTTCCGGGGCCGCGGCGGGCGAGGCGCTTTGCGTTCGCGCTGGTCCGGCGGCCAATGGGTTTCAGGGCGTGATCGGCAATGACGGCGGGCGATTTGCCCTGCATCGCCGCACGGGTGGCAGAGATGGCTGACTGCTGCAAGGCTTCCAGCTTTTCCTGGACCATCCGGGCATTTTCGGACGGGGTCACGCGCCACATCCCGGCCATGCCCAGCATGCGCATGCCGATCACCATTTGCGCTTCGGCCAGCATGGTCGCGGTCCGGATCGACAGGCTCATCATCTGTATCGGGGTGGGGAACATCGGGTTTCCTTTCAGGGCTGTGTCAGAACAGCCTACAGCGGTCCCATGACAGCTGCGTTGAACCCATAGACATGGCGACGACCGAGGATCGGAACAAGCCGCACCTCGCGCGACTGCCCCGGCTCGAACCGCACCGCAGTGCCCGCCGGAATGTCCAGCCGCTGCCCCCGCGCCGCAGCCCGGTCAAACGAAAGACCGGGATTGGTTTCGGCAAAGTGGTAATGGCTGCCCACCTGCACCGGCCTGTCTCCGGTGTTCGCCACCATCAGCACCGTGACCGGCGCGCCCGCGTTCAGTTCCAGATCGCCCGCTGCGGGGAAGACCTCTCCCGGGATCATCGCTGCCTCCACCGCTTGACAACCAGGGCCACGCCAACCAGCAGCGCCAAGGCCATCAGCGCCAGATGGTCCGGCTGGGTCAGGAAATGGCCCAGCCCGCTGGTTCCGTGATCGCCGGGATGGGCCAGAGCGGGAGATGCCGTTGCAAGCACAGGAAGAATCAGACGTTTCATCGGTACTCCTCAGCGGATCGGATGGTGGACGGTCACCAGCTTGGTGCCATCGGGAAAGGTCGCCTCGACCTGGACCGAGTGGATCATCTCGGGCACTCCTGCCATGCACTGCTCGCGGCGGATCACATGCCCGCCCGCCTGCATCAGGTCGGATACGCTGCGCCCGTCGCGCGCGCCTTCGACGACGAAATCGGTGATCAGCGCGATTGCCTCGGGATGGTTCAGCTTTACGCCCCGGGCCAGCCGCCCACGCGCCACCATCGCGGCCAGCGAGATCAGCAGCTTGTCCTTCTCGCGCGGGGTCAGGTTCATGGCGTCACTCCCTGCATCTGCCAGACACGCGGCAAAGGTCGGCCCGTCAGCCGCGCCATCGCCGCGCCAAGATAAAGCTTCAACGGCCAGGGCTCTGCTGCGACAGCGCGCAGCAGGCAGCGCCCGTTCCAGCCAGAAACGCCTGCCCGAACCCCGTCGGGCACCGGCACGGCCAGCAAGGCCTCGGTCGCCGCTTCGCGCCCCTGCCCGCAAAGGGCCAGCGTGGCAAAGGCCGCGCCACCGCCCAGCACCGCCGCCCCGTCCGCTACCGCAAGCGCTGCATGGTCCAGCCGCAGCTGTTCCACCCAAAGCGGCCTGCCCCGCAGCGTGACCCGTCGAATATCCGTCAGCCGAGCCATCGTCGGCCGCTCACCCATCGCCCGCCGACCCAGCACCACCATCTCCAGCATCAGGCAACCCGCCCCTTCGCCCAGATCGATCTCGGTCCGCCGCTCCAGGTTCGCGCCTTCGAAAAGGATCGTCTCCTGCGGCAGCCAGGCAAGATCGGCCCCTGCGCCCGCCGTGATCGCGACCGAAAGGCTGGCAGGACCGTCCGGCGCCAGATAGGCGCGTTCGGCGGTCTGGGTCGTGGCCTGCACCTTGGCCCCCGCCGACAGCGACAAGGCAAAGCCGATCCGGTCTCCCGAGGTCAGCCCGCCCGAGGTGTTCAAGAACACCACATCCGGCCGCTCGGGCGATGATCGCGGCAGCATTGCCCGGGCCGACCCCTGTTGCCGCAGATCCACGAGCCGCGTCGCCGGACCCTGCAGCGCAAGCTGCACCGATGCCTGCCCGAAGGCCCGCTCGGTCTGGATGCGGATGACTTGGCTGTCGCGCGGCATGGGCCCCCCTTTGGCGTGCCCAGCTAAGGGCGGCAGGACGGGACCGGCAATCCGGATCAGACAGTCAGCAAAGGGGCCGAGGTCGCCATGGACGCCCGGCCCCGCAAGTGCCTAATTTTCAGTCGTTTCGCCCGAAATCCGGGCAGATTGTTCAGGCAGGAGACTTCGCGAACCGCAGGTACGGCAGCTTGATGTCCAGATCGCCAAAGCGTTCGGTCGCCTGATCATTGTTCAGCGCCAGCGCGACGATCACGTCCTGACCGGGCACCCAGTTCGCAGGCGTCGCCAAGGGCACGCCGTCGGTCTTCTGCACCGCGTCCAGCGCGCGCAGGATCTCCGCGAAGTTGCGGCCGATCGACATGGGGTAAGTCATCGACAGGCGGATCTTCTTGTCCGGCCCTATGATGTAGACCGTCCGCACGGTGGCCGAGTTGGCAGGCGTCCGCCCCTCGGTCGGCAGGTAGAAATCGGCAGGCAGCATGTCATAGGCCTTGGCCACCGTCAGGCTGGTGTCATCGATGATCGGGAAATCGGCCGGAGCACCGCCGAACGCCTCGATATCGCGCTTCCACTTGCCATGATCGGCAACCGAGTCCACCGACACGCCGATCACCTTGGTCTTCCGCTTGGCCCATTCCGGGGCAAGTTGCGCCACGGCGGCGAATTCCGTGGTGCAGACCGGGGTAAAGTCGCGCGGATGGCTGAAGATGATGCCATAGCTGTCACCCAGCCACTGATGGAACCGGATCGTTCCGGCGGTGCTTTCGGCGGTGAAGTCGGGGGCGATGTCATTGATGCGGACGGCCATTGGAACCTCGTCTGGGTTAAGTGTGTGCCTTGCTGCAAAGATAGGCGAAACGGAACAGGGTTTCATCCCCCGGCGCCGGAAGTCGGCCAAATAGGAACAGGGTTCGCCGCCAGGCGACAAGGGCAGCACGACGTTCCCGACAGGCGGACTAGTCGAAGGTCCCTGTCACCCGCCCGAACAGCATGAAAGCCCGCGCCGTGCGGGTGTCGGCCAGATCGGCGAGTTCGGCATCGGTGGCGTTCGGCTCGAAGGCGGCGACCGTCTTGTCGAAGGTGCGCAGGAAATGGTGCGCGGCATCGCGGAACACCGGGTCCGATTTCATCCTTGCTGTCGTCAGCGCGAGCGAGGCACGGTCGCGAATACCGCCCAGCGCCGCGATGGACCGGCCCCGCTCGCCCCCTGCAAAGCGCCGCCACAGCTCGGGGTGGCAGAGGTCGGGCTGCAGGTCGTCGACGTAGATGCCATCCTGGCTGAGAAGCGTCAGCACATCCTGCGCCGCGCGGATCAGCTTGGATGAGGTCCGGTCCTCCAGCGCCAGCCGCAGGGCGCGAAAGCCCGCCTTGTCCTCGGGCGTTTCGGGGAATTGCAGCGCGCGGATGAAATTCGAGACCGACAGGGGCGGTCGCAGATCCTCGGCCGGGGTCCCCAGTGCAAGCGTCGGTTCTTCGACAGTCGGCTCGGCCTGGGGCGTGACCAGGGCGGCCTTGCGATCTGCCGAGGGCACCGACAGTGACACATCCCGGCGCGAGGTGAAGGTGGCCAGCACCGATTCCGCCTGCTTGGTCGAGGCAGCGATCTCGTCGATCTTCCGTTCCACTGACGGCTTCAGCCCTCCGCCCTGAACCTGGCCCTGCGCCTGCACATAACTGGACCGCATTGCATCGACGGCTGCTTGCAGGCGCTTGGCCTCGGCCCGCAGCTCGCGGATCGAGCGCAGCGTGATGACCACGGCCCAGATCAGCGCGATGGGCAGGAAGACCATCAGAAGGGTCATGATCAGGCCCAGCGTGCGCGTCTCGCTGCCGGGGGGCGTGATCAGCACATAGACAAGGATCAGCAGCACCCAGACCACGCTCAGGGCCACACCAGCGATTTCCATCCCGCGGCGGGGTGGATCGTTCAGCTGTGCCAAAGGCCCGGACCCAAGCCCGTTGTCCCCCTTGGCCAAGTCATTCGCCGGTTTCACCAGGGCGCCCCCGGATCAGATATAGCGGATTTTCAGGATTTCGTAGGACCGGGTCCCTCCCGGGGTCTTCACATCGACCGAGTCGCCTTCCTCTTTCCCGATCAGGGCACGGGCAAGGGGCGAGCGCATGTTGAGCAGCCCGTTCTCGATCTCGGCTTCGGTCTCGCCGACGATCTGGTAGGTCTTCTCTTCGTCGCTGTCTTCATCGACCAGCGTGACCGTCGCGCCGAACTTGACGGCACCGGACAGTTTCGTGGGGTCGATGACTTCTGCCAGCGACAGCGTCCCCTCCAACTCCTTGATCCGGCCTTCGATGAAGCCCTGCTTTTCGCGGGCCGCGTGATACTCGGCGTTTTCGGACAGGTCGCCATGTTCGCGGGCTTCCGCGATATCCCGGATGATCGCCGGACGGTCGACCGTCTTCAGCTGCTTCAGTTCCGCATCCAGCGCGTCATATCCGCGCCGGGTCATCGGGATCTTTTCCATCGTCATTCCACAGTAAAAGAAGAAGTCACGGATCGAGGAACGATCCATGACTTCCGGATTTGGTGGGCTTACCTCACCCGATGAGGCCTGCAATTGCAAGGGGGCATGCCGCACGCAGGCGGTGCCTTGTCGCCGGGGAGACAGACCGTTTCCTCAGGCTCGGCTCCTGTCGCCATGATGTTGCGTCACGGTTGACCTCGGGTCCCCGTTCCGGCAACAGGGATGCCGCAATAAGCCAGCGTTTCAAGGCCGGGGACGTGCCGCCCGGGGAAGGACAAGCGATGACTGCGATCCAGCGCGAGAAGATGGACTATGATGTCGTGATCGTTGGGGCCGGCCCTGCGGGCCTGTCCGCAGCGATCCGGCTAAAGCAGCTGGACCCGGATCGGTCGGTTGTCGTGCTGGAAAAGGGCTCCGAGGTCGGGGCGCATATCCTGTCCGGCGCGGTGCTTGATCCGTCGGGGCTGGATGCGCTGCTGCCGGACTGGCGTTCGATGGACGCGCCGATCAAGGTGCCGGTGAAGGAAGACAACTTCTATCTACTCGGCCCGGCGGGGAAGATCCGCATCCCGAACTGGCCGATGCCGCCCCTGATGAACAACCACGGCAACTACATCGTGTCGATGGCCAATGTCTGCCGCTGGATGGCGGGCGTGGCCGAGGGCCTTGGCGTGGAAATCTTCCCGGGCATGGCCTGCAGCGAACTGGTGTTCGAGGATGACAAGGTCGTCGGCGTCGTCGCCGGTGAATTCGGCCTTGACCCCGAAACCCGCGAGCCCGGCCCCTCCTACGAACCCGGCATGGAGCTGCGTGGCAAATATGTCTTCCTGTCCGAAGGCGTCCGCGGCAGCCTCGCCAAGCAGGTGATCGAGAAATACCAACTGTCCAAGGGCCACTGCCCGCAGAAGTTCGGCCTCGGCATGAAGGAAATCTGGGAGATCGACCCCGCCAAGCACCGCGAGGGGACCGTCACCCACACAATGGGCTGGCCGCTGGGCAAGAACGCGGGCGGCGGGTCGTTCATCTATCACCTGGAGAACAATCAGGTCTACGTGGGCTTCGTCGTCCACCTGAACTACGAAAACCCCCACCTCTACCCCTACATGGAATTCCAGCGCTTCAAGCACCACCCGATGGTCGCGGAACTCCTGAAGGGCGGCAAGCGCGTGGCTTACGGCGCGCGGGCGATCTCCGAAGGCGGCTGGCAGTCAATCCCGAAGATGGTCGCCCCCGGTGTCGCCCTCCTTGGCTGCTCGGCGGGCCTTGTGAACGTGCCCCGCATCAAGGGCAACCACAACGCCATGCTCTCGGGCATGGCCGCCGCCGAGGCTGCGCATGCCGCGATCACTGCGGGCCGCGCAAGCGATGAACTCACCGCCTACGAAACCGATGTCCGCACCGGTGCGATCGGGAAGGACCTGAAGAAGGTCCGCAACGTCAAGCCGCTCTGGTCGCGCTATGGCCTGACGGCCAGCCTGATGGGCGGTGGCGTGGACATGTGGCTGAACACCATCGGCCTTACTGCCTTTGGCACCCTTCGCCACAAGAAATCCGACGCAGCCGCCACCGGCCTTGCAGCGGACTTCAAACCGATCGACTACCCCAAGCCTGACGGGAAACTGTCCTTCGACCGGCTGACCAACGTCGCCTTCTCCTTCACCAACCATGACGAGGCGCAACCGGCCCATCTCGTGCTGAAGGACCCGAGCATCCCGATCGGGGTCAACCTGCCGAAATACGCCGAACCCGCCCAGCGCTACTGCCCCGCGGGGGTCTATGAGGTGCTGGGCGAAGGCGCCGACGCCACCTTCCGGATCAACTTCCAGAACTGCGTCCACTGCAAGACCTGCGACATCAAGGACCCGTCGCAGAACATCAATTGGACCACCCCCATGGGCGGCGGCGGCCCGAACTACCCGAATATGTAAGGACTCACGAAAGCTTGTCCTGTTCTCCGGGGTCCGGCCGCAAGGTCGGGCCCCGCTGCATTGCACGACCGCGCCAGGCGGGCTACCTTCCCCGCACCTCGGTAGGAGAAGCCCATGCGTTCCGTCATTTCCCTCACACTGTCTGCCCTTGCGCTGGCGGCAGTTCTGGGCAGCCCGCTTCGGGCCGATGACGATGTTGACACCGGGGCCTATCTTGCTGCCCGGATCGCCGAATCCGAGAACGACTTCCGTGCCGCGGCGGGCTGGTATGGGCGGGCCATCATCGCCGATTCCGGCAACCCCACGCTGCTTGATGGCGCAATCCTTGCCGAGATCGGGATTGGCGACTTCGGTCTTGCCACCGACGCCGCGCGGATGCGCAGCGAAATCGAAGGTGAGCCAAGCCAGCTGGCCGACCTTGTACTTCTTGCCGATGAAGCGAACCGCGAGGACTATGCCGCGATCCTGGCTGCATCCGAGGCCGGACGCGACGTGGGCGATCTGGCAAACCAGCTGATCCTCGCCTGGGCCAAGGTCGGCGAGGGCAAGATGTCGGAAGCGATCGAGGCGTTCGACGCGGTGACAAAGACCAAGGGCTATGAGGCTTTCGGCTATTTCCACAAGGCGCTGGCCCTCGCGTCGGTCGGGGATTTCGAAGGGGCGGACAACATCCTTTCGGGCAAGGCCGCCGGTCCCATCGTGGTGATGCGGCGCGGGGTCTTTGCCCATGCCCAGATCCTGAGCCAGCTTGAACGCAACGCCGATGCCATTGCCCTACTCGACCGCTCGTTCGGGACCTCGCCCGATCCCATCGTCGATTCCGTCCGCCGCCGGTTGCAGGCGGGCGAGCCGATCCCCTTCGACACGGTCCGATCCGCGCGCGACGGGATTGCCGAGGTGTTCTACTCGATTTCGACGGCGCTGAACGGCGAGGCGGACCCGGTCTACACGCTCTTGCACCTGCGCATTGCGGGCTATCTGCGTCCGGACCATTCGGATGCGCTTTTGCTGACGGCCGATGTCCTGCAGGAACTGGGCCAGCATGATCTGGCAAGTCAGACCTACACCGCCTTCACGCCCGAGGACCCCGCCTTCGTCACTGCCGAAATCGGCCGGGCCGGGGCGCTTCGGTCGCAGGGCAAGGCCGATGCCGCCATCGAGGCGCTGCAGACGCTGTCGCGCGCGCATGGCGATCTGGTCGGCGTGCATTTTGCCCTGGCAGACCTGCTGCGCGGCGAGGAACGCTTTGACGAGGCGGAAGTGGCTTATACGGCCGCCATCGATCTGACCAGGGCAGCGAAGACCGAAGACTGGGTGCTGTATTTCTACCGCGGCATCTGCCACGAACAGTCAAAGGACTGGGCCACGGCCGAGGCCGACTTCCGCCGCGCGCTGGAACTGAACCCGACGCAGCCGCAGGTCTTGAACTATCTTGGCTACGGCCTTGTGGACCGGGGCGAGAAGCTGGACGAAGCGCTGGGTATGATCGAGAAGGCCGTCGCCGCCGACCCCGAACAGGGTTACATCATCGACAGCCTGGCCTGGGCCTTCTTCAAGCTGGGCCGCTTTGCCGAGGCGCTGGAACCGATGGAGCGTGCGTCGCTTCTGGAACCGGTCGATCCGATCGTCACCGACCATCTGGGCGATGTCTACTGGATGAATGACCGCAGACTTGAGGCCCGCTTCCAGTGGCGCCGTGCCTTGTCCTTCGAGCCGACCGAGAAGGATCAGGCCCGGATCCAGCGCAAGCTTGAGGTCGGGCTTGATGCCGTGATGGTCGAGGAAGCGGCGGGCAAGGCTCCGGTCAAGGCCGCCGAGAATGACAACTGACGCGGTCCGCGAAGCTGCGCCTGCCAAGATCAACCTCTGTCTCCATGTGACCGGCCGCAGGCTGGACGGCTATCACCTGCTCGACAGCCTCGTGGTCTTTGCCGATGTGGCAGATCAGGTCTACGCAAGCCCGGCGCGGGGGTTGTCACTGGTTGTGGCCGGACCGGAAGGGGCTGGACTGCAGGCAGAGCCCGACAATCTTGTGCTGCGCGCCGCCCAGGCGATGGGGGTGGAGGACGCGGCCCTTGTCCTCGACAAGCGGCTTCCGGTCGCGTCTGGCATCGGGGGAGGTTCGGCCGATGCCGCCGCCGCCTTGCGGGCCCTGGCGCGGCTGACTGGCCTGCCCCTGCCGTCACAGGATGAGGTCCTGCAGCTTGGCGCGGATGTGCCTGTCTGCCTGACGGGTCGCCCGGCCCGGATGACCGGCATCGGCGAGCATGTGGTGCTCCTTCCGCCTCTGCCGCCCCTGTCTTGTGTGCTGGTCAATCCGCGCCTGCCCGTGCCGACGCCGCAGGTCTTCGCCGCGCTTCAATCGCGCGAGAACCCGCCCTTGCCCGACGTGCCATCCGAGGCTCTGCTCACCGCCACAGCCTTCGCATCTTGGCTCGCCCAGCACAGCCGCAATGACCTTGTGCCCCCGGCCCGCGTGGTTGCTCCGATCCTCACAGATGTGCAGGAGGCGCTGGAAGAGACGCCCGATTGCCTCCTCGCCCGCATGTCAGGCTCGGGCGGCACCCATTTCGGCCTTTATGCGACGCCCGAGGCCGCCGGCGTCGCTGCCGATACTCTGCGGGCGGCGCATCCCTTCTGGTGGATCGAAACCGGCCGGATCCTCGACTGACCGTCATCCCTGCGGACGAAGGTCATTCAGGCAATCCGCCAATCTCCCCGCCGCGCAAGACCGGGATCGCGGACAGAAATCCTTAACAGATCCTCAACGCCCACACTCAAAGCCTTGATTTCATGCGCTTAGTCGAACCTGTCCAGCGTGGACAGCCCTGCGATCTCCGTCAGAAGTAGCTCCTGACCAGCGCCCCCGAAATCAGCGCCCAGCCGTCGGCCACCACGAAGAACACCAGCTTGAACGGCAGCGACACGACCGCGGGCGGGACCATCATCATCCCCATCGACATCAGGATCGCCGCGACGACGAGGTCGATGATGAGGAAGGGCAGGAAGATCATGAAGCCGATCTCGAAGGCCCGCTGAATCTCTGACAGAAGGAAGGACGGAACCAGCAGCGACAGCGGGGCGTCGGTCGCCGTAACGGGGGTCGCCGCGCGCAGGTCCTGCAGCGTCTGCAGCGTCTCGAGATCGACCCGCAGCGCCATGAAGGCCCGGAACGGCGCGATGGCGGCCTGCAGTCCGGGGCCCACCTCCATCGTCCCGTTGGTCATCGGCTCGATCCCCTTGACCCAGGCTTCGGTGAAGACCGGGTCCATCACGAACCATGTCAGGAACATCGCCAGGCTGATGATCAGCATGTTCGGCGGGGCCTGTTGCAGCCCGATGGCCTGCCGCAGGATCGACAGGACTGTGACGATGAAGGGAAAGCAGGTCACCATCACTGCAAGGCCCGGCACGATCGACAGGACCGTGATCAGAAGCAGCAGCTGAACCGACCGAAGCGACAGCGACTCGCCGCCCGTTCCGCCGAAGTCGATGGACATCTGTTGCGCCAGTGCCGGTCCTGCCAGCAGCGTCGCCGCGATGGTCAGACCAGCAAGACGCCTCACAATCCGCCCCGCAGGTTGGCGACCTCGGTCAGCCGGACCGCAAGCTGCCCCGCGTTTTCGCCTTCCATCTCGGTCAGCTCACCCCGGGCGATAAGCCGGTCGCCGACGTAAAGCTCGACCGGGTCGTCGACCCTGCGGTCCAGTTGCAGGACAGCGTCCTTTGACAGCCGCAAAAGGTCGCGCACCAGCGGGCGCGCCCGACCGACCGAGATGGTGACCTCGATGGGGACCTGGCTGAAGGGGTTGGTTTCGGCAATGTCTTCCATGGCAAGTCCTCAGCTCTTGAGGTTGAAAAACGCCCTGACGGCGATGGCGATGTCTGCGGTGACCTGCGTCAGGTCGACCTTGGTCTCGGTCGGGCCGAACCGGATGTAGACTTGGCCTTCGGGCAGCGAAGGTTCCTCTTCGATCACCATTGGCAGGCCTGTGGCCTGGGCAACCAGGTCCTCGACCTGACCACGCACGGCGGGATTGAGGACAAGGGTCAGCGGCGCGTCGGCGAGGTCGTCCGCAAGCGGGCTCAGCGCCTCGAGCACGGTCGGAGCTAGAGCCTCGCGCGCAACCTCGGGAAGCAGGCGGTCGACCATTTCCAGGATCAGCGGGCGGATTGCCTGCAGCACATGGCTGCGCGCATCCTGGAAGGTGAAGGCAAGGCTTTGCAGGTTCCGTGCCAGGTCGGCCCGGATGCGCGTCTGGTCGCCCTGCTGGGCGGAAACGGCATCGTCCCAGCCTGCCGAATAACCCTGCTCGAACGAGGCAACCTTGGCCTCTTCGACCGCCGTCGCTTCGACCAATGGCTGCAGGCTCCCATCAGCGGCCGAGACAGTGTCGAACACTTCCAGACGAAGGGCAGGCATCAGGCGCGCTCCTCTTCATGTTCCATCCAGCCACGAAGGATTTCGATGGACTCGGTTTGGCGCTTTTCGATCAGGCGGCGCAGCCGGGTGGCTGGATCTTCCTCGCCGCTTTCTCCGGTGGCCTCGCGTGTGACATCCCGTCGAACATCAGCGAATGACCCATAGTCAAATCCATCATCCACCTCGCCATTAAGGGCGACACTGCCCGGCAGCATGGCAGACGGCAGGGCCAGGGGCGTGTTGGGCGCGGGCAGGGCGGGCCGGTTGGCAGAGGTCAGCACAGGACGGATCACAAAGAGCCCGAGGACAAGCTCCACCAGCGCAAGGACCGTGGTCTGGATGATTGTCATCACGTCGAGCTGGCCAATGGGGGGGAGCAGGCTTGTCGTCGCTTCGGTGCCACCCGGGATCGGAAGGTCCTGGAACTCCAGGGATTTCAAGGTCAGGACATCCCCGCGCGCCTCATCGAGACCGACGGCCGAAGCGACGAGTTCGCGCAAGGTGGCAAGCTCCTCCTCGGGCCGGGGCGACCAGGTCCGCGTGCCATCCCCGGCGACTGCGACCACTCCATCCACCATCACGGCCACGGTCATCCGCCGCACTGCGCCGGGGCTGCGCAGAATCTCGCGTGAGGTTTCGGACACCTCGTAATTGACCCGTTCGCGCGTCTCGGAGTTCTGGCTTCTGCCCTGTCCGCCAGCCTCGGCGTCGCCTTCTGGCAGGTTCGAAGCCACGGTGACCTCGCCCCCGGGTTCGCTGCTGGAGCCGCTGCGTTCCTCGGTCTCGGACGAGATAGCCACGCGGCCCTGCGGATCGAACTTGCGTTCGGTGATCGCTTCGCGGTCCGAGTTGAGGTCGATCGATACTTCGACAATGGCCTTGCCGGCGCCCACCCGGGCGGCAAGCAACCGTTCGACATTGCCCTTGATCGCCGCGGCACGGTCAGCAGCATCACCCGAGTCGAAGCCTTGCGTCTCCTGCCCGCCGATCAGCCCAGCGACTGTGTCAATGATCTGCACGGCGTCCGGCGTCATGCCTGCAACTGCGCTGGCCACCAGATGCCGGATCGCCCGCGCCTGCGCTTCGTCCAGGCTGCCAGAGCTGGTGGTCAGCGTGACCGAGGCCGTGGGCTTTGCATCGGGCTGGAAGGCCCGGGTCGGTGCGCTGGCGATGTGAACCCGGGCCGCCTTGATCTGCGGCATCGCAAGCAGGGTGCGGGCAATCTCACCCTCTTTCGCCCGCCAGTAGGCGGCATCGAACATCTGCGAGGTGGTGCCGAAGCCTGAAAGCGTGTCCAGAAGCTCATACCCGCCGCCGCCTGCCGCTGGCAGCCCTTCCGAGGCCAGCGCCATCCGGAGAGTGTCGCGTTGCGCCACATCGACCAGGATCGAATCACCCTGGATCTCGTAAGCCACGCCGCGTTGATCAAGTGCGGCCACCACTTCCCCTGCCGCAGCAGGCTCCAGCCCGGCGTAAAGGAGACCCATTTCGGGCTGGCCTGCCATCCGGCTTAGACCGAGGACGGCTGTGAACATCGCCACTGTCGCGCCCACAACGATCATGCGGCGGCGCAGGTCAAGCGAGGTCCAGATTGCGATCACGTTCTGCAAGGCGATTCTCCGGCTCCGGCGTTCTGCCGTGGCCTCACCTTTCCCCGGTTCGCCTTAACAATCGGTTAGTGACCTTTGGCCTATTGTCGCCCTGTCCGGAGAACCGGCCCCCAGAAACGGAGCGTGAACATGGCGACGGCGGAAGCCACACTGGAAGAGGCCCCGAAGAAGCGGTCAAAGAAGCCGCTGCTGATCGGACTTGTGCTGGCTCTGGTGCTGGGCGGTGGCGGATTCTACGCCACGTTTTCCGGCCTGATTCTGGGCGGCGGTGAAGATCACGCCAGCGAAGAGGCTGCTCCCGGTCCGCTGATGGGCGTGGCCTTTGTCCCGCTGGAGACGATGGTGATCTCGCTTGGACCCGATTCGGGAAGCGAACATCTGCGCTTTACCGCTCAGCTTGAGGTCGTCGATTCCGCAGCAGGCGACGTGACGACCCTGACACCCCGCATTCTGGATGTGATCAACAGCTACCTGCGGGCCATCGACACCGCATCGATCGAGGATCCGCATGCCATGGCGCGGCTGCGGGCGCAGATGCTCCGCCGCATTCAGGTCGTCACCGGCGAAGGCCGGGTGCGCGATCTTCTCATCACCGAATTCGTTCTGAACTGAAGGCACGGCCATGGACCTGATCTCTGACATGCTTCTTGTGGCAGGCTCGTTCGGGGCCGCCGTCTACTGCTATGTCCTGTCGACCCGGCTGAAGAAGTTCACCACGCTGGAAACCGGCATGGGCGGGGCGATCGCTGTTCTGTCGGCGCAGGTGGACGACATGACGGTCGCGCTGGACAAGGCGCGGGCGGCGGCGAACGGGTCGGCCGAAAGCCTTGAAACACTGACGGCGCGCGGTGAGGCGGTTGCCCGCAAACTGGAGCTTCTGGTGGCCTCGCTCCACGATCTGCCGGACCCCTCGGCCCAGCCGCAGCCGCCGCGCGCGCCCGTGGCCGAAGAGCCGGAAGAGGAACGCCGCCTGCGCTTTGTCCGCCGCCGGTCGCCCCGTGACGCGCTGGAGGCCGCCGAATGAGCCGCCGTCGACTTGGTCAGGGCGCGTTGTTTGTCGTGGCGATGCTCTTTGCGTCGTCAGGTGCCTTGCGCCTGGGATCGGGAATTGGTGCGGCCCTGGCCAAGTCCGAAGCCGAGGCGGAGGCGCCTGCGAGCGCGCCGGAACCCACAACCTGCGAGATGCCCAGCGCCCTGTCCGCCGCCCTCACTTTGCGCGAAGAGCGGATCGCTGCGCAGGAGGCCTCGCTGAAGGACCGTCTTGCAGCCCTGGCACTGGCCGATGCCGCGATTGCCAAGCGGATGGAAGAGCTGAAGGCCGTCGAGGAAGAGCTGAAGGCCACGCTGGCCATTGCCGATGGCGCTGCTGAAGAAGACATCCAGCAGCTGACCGCGGTCTACCAGGCGATGAAACCCAAGGATGCCGCGGCCCTGTTCGAGACAATGTCGCCCGAGTTCGCCGCCGGCTTCCTTGGTCGCATGCCCCCCGAATCGGCGGCGGCGATCCTGTCGGGCATGTCGTCCGAGGCCGCCTACGGCATCAGCGTGATCGTCGCCGGACGCAATGCCAATGTCCCGAAAGACTAGATCGCTGGTCAGAGAGTCTTAACCAGCTGCCCGGATACTGGCCGCGACAACAGCGAAACAGGACCCAACATGCTCGGCTTCGTCGGCATTGCCGTTATCCTCGTCATGGTCTTCGGCGGCTATGTTCTGGCCGGTGGGAAAATGGGGATCATCCTCAAGGCCCTGCCGTTTGAGATGATCATGATCGGCGGTGCCGCCATCGGGGCCTTCCTGATCTCGAACGACATGGGCGGGGTCAAGCAGACGATGCGGGACATCGGCAAGGTCTTCAAGGGACCGAAATGGAAGACGGACGACTACCGCGATCTTCTGTGCCTGCTGTTCGAACTGATCCGCCTTGCCCGCGCCAACCCCGTCGCGCTGGAAGAACATATCGAGTCGCCGGAAAACTCGGCAATCATCGGCAAGTATCCTCGAATTCAGCATGACCACGAGGCGATGGACCTGATCTGCGACACGTTGCGCGCGGCCTCGATGAACTACGACGACCCGCATCAGGTCGAAGAGGTGCTGGACAAGCGGATGGAGGCGACGCTGCACCACGCGATGCACTCCAGCCATGCCTTGCAGACCGTGGCTGATGGATTGCCGGCCCTCGGGATCGTCGCGGCGGTCTTGGGCGTCATCAAGACCATGGGCTCGATCGATCAACCGCCGGAAGTGCTGGGCAAGATGATCGGCGGCGCGCTGGTCGGGACGTTTCTCGGCGTCTTCCTGGCTTACGGCCTGATGGGACCGTTCGCGGCACGGGTGAAGACGGTGGTCGAGGAAGACATCCATTTCTACCAACTGATCCGCGAGGTGTTGATTGCGAACCTGCACCGCCACCCGGCCAACATCTGCATCGAGGTCGGTCGCCAGAACACGCCTCATCACGTTCGTCCCGGCTTTGGCGACCTGGAAGAGGCGATGCGCAACCTCAAGCAGGAGGCGGCATGATCCGGACGCTTCTGGTCTTGCTGTTCCTTGCCGGACCGGCCTTGGCCCAGCCCGTTCGGGTCTATTCCGGTGAGCATGGCGATTTCACCCGCCTCGTGGTCGAGCTTCCTTCGGATACCGAATGGACGGTCGGCCGGACGCCCGAGGGCTATGCCCTTGCCATCTCGGGCCCGACGCAGCCGGACTACGACCTTTCATCGGTCTGGCAAAGGATTGCCCGAACCCGCGTCGCTGCCCTCGAAGCCGATGCGTCCACGGGTACGCTGAAGGTGACCTTGGGCTGCGACTGCCACCTCTTTCCGTTCGAATATCAGCCGGGCGTCGTCGTTCTCGACATCAAGCCAGGCCCTGCACCACAAGGTTCGGCATTCGAGGCTGCGTTCAAGGAGCAAACCCCTGCCGCGCTTCCATCGCCCGGGGACGAGACCACGTCAGCCTACGACTGGCTTTCGACTCCTTCCGCGTCTAGTATCCGACGCCCGGTGACGATCCTCCCGTTGCTGCTGCCGACGGGCGAGGTGTCGTTGGAACCGATCCGTGACGCCCTTCTGGAACAGATTGCCCGTGGTGCCGCTGATGGTGTCGTGGATATGGGGCTGCCCCTCCCGGGCCAGTCCGCTCCGGCAGTCGATGTGGTTGCCTTGCCTTGGTCCGATATCCGGATCGGTGAGCGTCCGGGAATTCTCGTCAGCGACCCTGATGCCTTTGCCGAAGGAATGTTGCCTGCTGCAACCTGTGCGGCGGACGGTGAGCTTGATCTGGCCGCTTGGGGCGAGGCCGGGTCGCCAATTGATCTTCTGTCCACGGCCCGTTCGGGCCTCTACGGCGAATTCGATGCTCCGGATTCCGAGGCCGTGCTGCGGTCGGTCCGACTTCACCTCTATCTCGGTTTCGGGGCCGAAGCCGGTCAGCAGGCAGATCTCCTGGACCAGGAAAGTGAGGATGGTCCGCTGGCACTTTACCGGTCGATGGCACTTCTTGTGGATGGGGAAAGCGACCCCGACACGCCCTTTGCCGCGATGCTCGATTGCGACGGACCCGCGGCGCTTTGGGCGGCCCTTGCCCGGGACCGGCTGCCTGCCGGGCCGGGGGTGAACCGCGACGCCATCCTGCGCGCATTTCTGGCCTTGCCAGCTCACCTGCGCCGCCATCTCGGTAGCCCGCTCGCCGAGAAGTTCCTCGCCAGGGACGATGCCGACGCCGTCCGGGTGATCCGGGACGCGATCGAACGTGCGCCGGATGCCGACCCTGCTGCCGTGGCACTTCTGGATGCCGAAAGCGACCTCCATCTTGGCGATGCAGAGGCGGCCAGAGATCATGCGCTCGAGGCTGTGGCGCTGGACGGCAATCAGGCCGAAGCCCTGATCGCCCTTGTCGAAACCCATTTCCGCCAGCTTGAACCGATCGGATCCGACGTGCCCGATGCCCTCTTGGCGCTCAGGGGAGAGACAAGTGGAACCGCTCTCGCCGGGGCTGTCGACCGCGCCCTTGTCCTCTCGCTCGGGCTGTCCAGCCAGACCGAAGCCGCGTTCCTTGACCCGGCTGTGACCGGGGACACACTCGTCGATCTTTGGCGTGTCGTGCAGGATCGCGCGTCTGACGATGATTTTCTGCGTCATGCCGTGCTTCCGTCGGAGGCAGAGCCACCTGACCTTGAGGCCGAGCTTGATCTGGCCATTGCCAAACGGCTGCTTGCCCTGGGCTTTCCGGACGCAGCCCTGGTCTGGACTGGCCCGGTTCTGCCCACCGACGCGCCAGACCTGCGTCTTGCAGCCGCAGAGGCCGAGCTTGGCCGTCGCGATGCACGGCGTGCGGTCGAGCTTCTGTCCGGATTGCCCGGGACCGAAGCTGCGACGCTCCGGGAAAATGCGCTTCTACAACTTGATGATCTTGCTGCAGCGGGAACCTTGCTTGCGGCTGCCGGACAGACAGATGCAGCGCTTCGGGCCTCGCTATGGCAGGGCGACTGGTCCGACCTCGATCCATCGGCCCCCGAAGCCTGGCAGACTGCGGCGCAACTGACCAAGCCCGCCTTGGCCGATGCGTCAACTGGCCTTCTGGGCCGTGGGGCGGATGCCCTAGCGGCCAGCTCAGACTCGCGCGCTGCCATCGAGGCGCTTCTTGGCTCGGTCGCGACGCCCGGAGGTGGCTGAACTTCGGTAACCAGCCGGAAAGATTCGCTCGCTAGACTCTCGAAAGGCCCAAGCAGAACGCACGGGTACATCGGCATGAACAAGGAAGCAGATGCCCTTCGCCCAGCCGCGTCAGATTCTCCTCGGCCTCGCGCTGGCCGGATCAGTCCTGACCCCCGCTGCCGGAGTTTCGCGTGGCGATCCCGCAGCGCTCTGCCGCGATGCTGCAGCCGAAGCCGCAGCCGAAACTGGCGTTCCGTTCGACGTTCTTCTGGCCGTGGCCACAGTTGAAACCGGCCGGAACGACCAGCCCTGGCCCTGGACCGTGAACTTCGGTGGCGAGGGGCAGTGGTTCGACAGCGCGGCAGAGGCCGCCGCCAGCGTCGATCAGGCCCTGCGCGACGGGGCCACCAACATCGACCTTGGCTGCTTTCAGCTGAACTACCGCTGGCATGCACAGGCGTTCGGCTCGGTCGACGACATGCTGGACCCCGAACGGAACGCCACCTACGCGGCCGAATATCTGTCGCGCCACTACGAAAAGACCGGCGACTGGGCGCTGGCCGCAGCAGCCTACCACTCGGCAACGCCGGAGTATGCCCGGGCCTATCAGGGCAAGTTCGAGGCGACCTATGCGCGATTGGCATCTGGAGAGGAGCTGGACGCGCCACGGGCCACCCCGACCACCATGGCCCGAAGCAATGGATTTCCCCTCCTGGTCGCCGGGGCGGGGGGCCTGAAAGGCTCGCTCTTTCCGTCGGTTGTGGGCGGACGACCGCTGATCGGGGCTCCGTGATGCCAACCGGATTCTCCCTTCAGTCGATCTTCCGGCCGACGATTCTTCTGGCGATCGGTCTGATGGCCGTGATCGTGATGATGATCCTGCCGGTCCCGGCCTGGATACTGGACATCGGCCTGGCGGTGTCCTTCGCGCTGGCGATCCTGATGCTGACCGTGACGCTTTTCATCGATCGGCCGCTCGATTTCTCGGCCTTCCCGACGATTCTGCTGGCCTCGCTCCTGTTGCGGCTGGCGTTGAATGTATCGTCGACCAAGCTGATCATCGGTCAGGGCCACACCGGAACCGATGCTGCAGGCCATGTGATCGAGGGGTTTGCCCAGTTCATCATGGGCGGCGATCTCATCCTTGGCCTCGTCATCTTCATCGTCCTGCTGATTGTAAACTTCATCGTCATCACCAAAGGCGCGGGGCGAATGGCCGAGGTGGGCGCCCGCTTTGCGCTGGACGGAATGCCTGGGCGGCAGCTTGCCATCGACGCCGACATGTCTGCCGGCGCCATTGACCATGCAGAAGCGAAGTTCCGACGCCAACAGGAACTGGCTGAGACAAACTTCTTCGGGTCACTCGACGGGGCGTCGAAATTCGTCAAAGGCGATGCGATTGCCGGCCTGCTGATCACCGGCCTCAATATCGTCGTTGGGCTGATCGTCGGCATCTTCATGCATGGGCTTGATGCGAAGACCGCGTTCGAGACCTACACGATCCTGACCGTCGGGGATGGTCTGGTCAGCCAGATCCCGGCGGTCATCATTTCCGTTGCCGCCGCCTTGCTCCTTGCCAAGGGCAGCGACAAAGGGGCTGCCGACATCTCGTTCTTTGCGCAGCTTGGCCGCTATCCCGGCGCGCTTGGCACGGTTGCAGGACTGATGGCGCTTTTCGCTCTGATCCCGGGCATGCCGTTCCTGCCCTTCATGCTTGCGTCGTTGACACTTGGGGGGCTGGCTTTCCTGAAGTCCCGTCAGGCAAGCACTGCCGCACAGCCCGAAGCGCCGACGCTGGAGCCGCCAAAGCCCCGATCGATCGGTGATGTCCTCGACTTCGATGACATCCATATCGAGTTTTCGCCGAACCTCGTGGCCATGGTGCTGGATCCGGCCACCGGCCTCGACAGCCGTATCGCCAACATGCGCAACCATGTGGCCACTGCTTTCGGTTTCATCCTGCCCGAGATCCGCCTGACCGACGAAAGCGCCCTGCCGCCCGGGCAGTACCGCATCCGACTACAGGGGGTCGAACGGGTCTCGGACCGGCTTTATCCGGACCGTGTGCTTGTACTTTTGACCGACGGCATCCCGGCTCCGGATGGGCTTGACGCGCGCGAGCCCGTCTACGGCGCCCCGGCCCGCTGGATCCGTCCCGACCAGCAGGAAGATGCGGCGCTTTCCGGTCTGACTGTGGTCTCGCCGACCGAGGTGCTGGCAACCCACCTGCTTGAGGTCCTGAAAGCGAACCTGTCCCGCCTTCTGACATTGCGCGGTCTGCGGCGCCTTCTGGATGAGTTTGTGCGGCTCTCCGACCCGGTTCGGGCCGAGGCGAACCGGCGGTTTCTGGACGAACTTCTGCCCGAAAAGGTGCCGCTGGACCTCTTGCACGCCGTGCTCCGGTTGCTGCTTGATGAACGGGTTTCGATCCGCAACCTGCCCCTGATCCTCGAGGCCGTGGCCGAAGCCCGTTCCTTTGGCACCCCCGAAGCGATCTGTGAACATGTCCGGCAGCGGCTTGGCTTCCAGATCATCGCCGAACTGAAGCGCCCCGACGGGTCCATCCCACTGATCCAGCTTGCGCCCGACTGGGAGAAGACCTTCGCGACCTATCAGATCGACGGTGACCGCGGTCAGCGGGACGTGGCGCTTCCGCCTGAACTGTTTGCCCGGCTTGCCAATGGGCTGACCGAACGCGCCAACCGGGCGGCCGAAACCGGCGTCTACCCGGCGCTCGTCACCTCGGTCGGTCGCAGGCGGTTCCTGCGGACGGTCGTGCAAGCGAAAGGCCTGCAGATGCCGGTCCTGTCCTATGAGGAGATCAGCACCGACGCGCGCCCGGCACTTCTTGGTCAGGTGCCCGCGTGACCGGGATCATCGCCGAGCTGACCGGTCTTCTCGACCTAGCGGAAGGGCTGGCTTGGGCTGCGGCTCTGGCCTTTGTTCGGATCGGAGCCATGGTGGCGCTGATGCCGGGCCTTGGGGATCCCGCCGTTCCGCAGCGGATCAAGCTCGCGTTGGTCGTTTCCTTCACCCTTGTCGTTGCTCCGCTTATGGCTGAACGCACGTCCGGGATGGAGCCTTCCTTCCTTGCCTTGGGTGGCGAGGCTGTGGCGGGTCTCGTCCTTGGCATCGGGTTGCGGCTCTTCCTGGTCGCGCTGCAGACCGCTGCTGCGATCATCGCTCAGGCGACCACGCTGTCACAGCTCTTTGCGGGCGCCGCCCCCGAGCCGCAACCCGCCATCGGCAATCTGTTCCTGATTGCGGGGATCGCCCTTGCGATGACTGCCGGTCTGCACGTCCGCGCGGCCGAGCTGGTGCTCCTGTCCTACGACATCCTGCCCGCGGGCGGGCGGCCACTGGCGGCCGAGGCGGCGGACTGGAGTCTTGCCCTGGTCAGTCGCACCTTCAGCCTGGCCTTCGTGCTGGCCGCACCCTTTGTCATCGCCTCGATGCTCTACAACCTCGCACTCGGTGCCATCAACCGGGCGATGCCGACGCTGATGGTCTCGATGGTCGGAGCTCCCGCGCTGACTCTTGGGGCACTTGCCCTGCTTGCAATTGCGACCCCGGTCATCCTGTCCGCCTGGCTGGCAGCCTTCGGAGAGCATCTGGCCCAGCCCTTTGCCGTTGCACCATGAGCGGCGGCGAGGACGACGAAGCCGACAAGGAACACGAGGCCTCCCAGCAAAAGCTGGACCAGGCCCGCAAGGACGGCGACATTCCAAGGTCGGTGGATCTGCAGACTGCTGCAGCGACGGGCGGCTTCCTGCTTGCGCTGTTCAGTTTCGGGGCTTGGGCCGTCGAACGCGCCGGTACGGCCGGCATGGTGATCCTGGACCAAGCCGACAGTCTTTCGGCCTTGGCCACGGCGGGCGGCGGCGGCATCATCGGCGGGCTTGTCTTCAGCCTTGCCGCTCCGCCCCTCGCTCTCCTCTTGATCGGCCCGGCCCTGGTCCTGGCGCTTCTTATCGCCAGCCGGGGCTTTGTCGTAGCCCCGACGAAGCTTGCTCCAAAGCTGTCGCGCATCTCGCCATTGGCCACGGCCAAGCAGAAATTCGGCCTTGAAGGCCTGGTCGAGTTCGGGAAGAGCACGACGAAGCTTTGCCTTGTGTCCGTCGTCCTTTACTACCTCTTGGCGCACCGGCTGGAGGATATCCTCGCCAGCCTCTATCTCAGCCCCGCGATGTCGGCGGCCCTGATGGCGCGCATGGTGCTGGAATTGCTGTTCATCCTGTTCCTGATCCAGCTGGCACTCGGTGGGGCGGATTACCTTTGGCAGATCCATCAGCACGGTCAGCGGCATCGGATGTCGCGCAAGGAACTGATGGACGAATTCAAGGAAAGCGAAGGCGACCCGCACTTGAAGTCGGCCCGCCGCCAGCGCGCGCAAGACGTGGCGACCAACCGGATGCTGACCGATGTCGCAACGGCGGATGTCGTCGTGGTCAACCCGACGCACTATGCCGTTGCGCTGAAATGGGATCGCAAGAAGGGCGGCGCGCCGGTCTGCGTGGCCAAAGGCGTCGACGAGATCGCAGCCAGGATCCGCGAGCGTGCGGCGATCCACGGCGTGCCGATCCACAGCGACCCGCCCACCGCACGGGCGATCCACGCCTCAGTCGAGATCGGCCAGGAGATCCGCGTCGAGCACTACCGCGCGATCGCCGCAGCGATCCGCTTTGCCGAAGCACTTCGTCGGAAGGCTAGAAAGAAATGAGCAAAGCGAAGGATCTATCCCGTCTCGCCGAACTTGCTCAGCTGATGCTTGACCACCGGCTAGGCCAGCTTCGGACAAGCGCCGATCTGCTGGACCAAAGCCGGATGCAGCTGGGGGCGATCAGTCAGGCTGCAAAGCCGGTGGATCTGGACCCGGTCACGGCCGCCAAGGTCGGGCTTGGCTACGACCGCTGGGCCGATGTGCGTCGGGCAGAGCTGAACCTGGTCATCGCACGCCAGACTGCCGCCTGGCTTGGCGCACAGAGCGAAGCCAGAACCGCCTTCGGCCGGATGCAGGCGCTGCAAGGGTTGGCGAAGCGGTTGCAGACCGAACGCTGAGCCGTCGAAAGCCCGCCAGACGCGGGCGTCGAGCGGGCCTCGATCTTGGGAGTGAACGGCCAGAGGACCCGGCCATACAGCGGCTCGGCCGTCTTCAGCCGTCCTGGCGGGCAATATCGGTGATCAGAATGTCAGAGACCATCGTCCCCAGGACCAGAGACGCCGCCTCCTTCAGGCTGGTGCGCAGCACGACAAGGTTGGAGCCATCGGTGAAAGACCCCGAGAAGCCCCCAACATTGGCGTGATCGAACAGCACCTGCAGGAAAGCGTCACGCAGCTTCGGTTCGCGCTGGTAGACCGCTTCGGTGTTCCCGGCCTCCACCTCCAGTGACAAAGACAGGACAACCATCGCGGCGACGCGGCCCTCGTCGACCACGGGAACGACGAACTGGTTGTTCATCTTGACATATTCCGGCGCGCCCTCTTCGGGCTCAACCTCGTGGTCTGCGCCCTCTTCACCGTGTTCTTCCGCCTTGGGGGCGTCACTCCCGGCTTCGGTGGCATGGTCAGCAGGTTCGGCGGCGGGGCGCAGGAACAACCCGGCGCCCACACCTCCGCCCAGACCGACAAGGGCGAGCAACAGGGGAAGGATCTTGCCCATCATGATCAGAACGGCATCACGATGTCGGCGACCTGCTGGCCATAGGTTGGCTGCTGCATGTCGGTGATCTGGCCACGCCCGCCATAAGCAATCCGGGCGCCTGCGATTTTGTCATAGGTGATCTCGTTGTCGCGTGAGATGTCGCTTGGCCGGACATATCCGGTCACGATCAGCTCGCGCATCTCGAAGTTCACCCGGACTTCCTGCTGCCCCTCGACCCTCAGGACGCCGTTCGGCAGTTCCTCGACGACGGTCGCCGCGATACGCAGGGTCAGCTTTTCCTTTCGAGAGACCGATCCTTGGCCCTTGAAGGTCGAGGACGAGTTCATGTCGACGGCGTCGCCCATGCTCGCGCCCTCGGGCATGCTTTCGTTCAGCCGCTGCGGGATGCCGAGAAGATCCGGGATGCCGCCGCTCAGCTCTCCATTGCGGCTTCGCCCGGTCGAGTTGGAGATCGACGCGCTGTCATCGATCTCGATCACCACGGTCAAGATGTCGCCACGCTGCGCCGCGCGCCGGTCGCCGAACAGGGATTCGTTTCCGGCCGTCCAGAGCGAGGACGCATCCGTCGCTGTTTCGGGGGGTGCATCCTCGGGCAACGCGGCAGAATACATCGCGTAGTGCTGGTTGGTGCCTTCCAGCCCCGAGAATTCGGGCGCGCGGCCCACCTGTTCAAGCTTGCCACAACCGGCCAAAGCCAGAACCGCAACCATCAGGCATCGCATCATCATTTCAATCATTCCATCCGACATAAACTGCTCCGTCCGGGCCGATGCGGCCCGAGACCGTGTTCCGTGAGCCGAGATTCATCACCCGGACTTCATCGCCCGCCGAACCTCGGCCCAGCGCCCGACCCTCGGTCGAGATCGCGAGCCCGCCCGTCACATAGACCAGCCGGACAACCTGGTTGCGGTCGACCAGCGTCGGGGGGCCAAGGTCGCCGAGCCTGACCGGCTTGCCGGCGTAGATCGCGACGCGGGCCTCCTGGCCGACGGCCGCCTCGGGGTCGCTTAAAGCACCGGGAAGAACGGCGCTCACCAGCGTCAGATCTTCCGGCGCGATCAGCGCTTTGGCCCGGATCGTCCGGGTCGCGACCACGCTTTCGGCCGAAACCGGCGTTGCGAGCACAAGGATCAGAAGGCCCCGCCACATCAGCGCACCTGCGTCGTTGCTGAAAGCATCTGGTCTGCGGCGGTGATCACCTTGGCGTTCAGCTCATATCCGCGCTGCGCCTTGATCAGTTCGGTCACCTCGCGGACGGCATCGACCGAGCTGCCCTCGAGATAGCCGTGGCGGAGCGTCCCGAGGCCTGCCTCACCCGGCGTGCCCGAAAACGCCCCACCCGAGGCCGGGCTTTCGAGGAACAGGTTCGAGCCGATCGCCTCCAGCCCCTTTTCGTTCGGGAAAGACGAGATCGTCAGCTGACCGATAAGTTCCGGATCGACGCGATCTGCGAAATCGGCCCAGACTTCGCCGGACGGGCTGATCGTCAGGCCGCGCGCGTCGGAGGGTATGGTGATCCCCGGGACCACCGGATAGCCGTCGGAAGTGACGATCAGCCCCTCTGCCGACCGTTTCAGCGCGCCATCGCGGGTATAGCCGACCTGCCCGGTCGGCATCTGCACCTCGATGTAACCGTTGCCGTCGATGGCGACATCAAGGTCCGCTCCGGTGGCTTCCAGCGAGCCTTGGCCTATGACTACCGAGACCGAAGCCGGCCGCACCCCCAGCCCGATCTGGATGCCGGTCGGAAGCATGCTGCCATCGGCGGATGAAACGCTGCCGGGCCGCGCCATCTGCTGATAGGTAAGGTCGGCGAAATCAGCCCGCCGGGGGTTGTAGCCGGTCGTCGACATGTTGGCGAGGTTGTTCGAGACAACGTCCACCTTCATCTGCTGGGCTGCCATGCCGGTGGCGGCTATCTGAAGCGCTTTCATCGGGGTCTCCTATCGACCAAGCGTCGAGATCACGCCCCGGACGCGTTCGTCCTCGGCGTCGAGAAACTTCTGGCCAAGCTCGTAGGCGCGCTGAACCTCGATCATGCGGGCGATCTCGGACACGGGCTCCACGTTGCTGTCTTCAAGCATGCCCTGCAGAACTGTCGCGCCTTCGGCCGGTTCCACGTCACTTGCCGAGAAGAGCGTGCCGGACTGGTGCCGCAGGGACAGCGGGTCAGTGGGCTTCCAGAGCCCGACCTGCGCAAGCGGCTGGCCCTCTGCCGACAGCGTGCCGTCCGCTGCGACAGCCACGCCCCTGGCATCCGGCGGCACGAAGACCGGCGCACCGCCGGCATCCAGAAGCCGGTAGCCATCCGGGGTCACCAGCTCGCCTTCGGCCGAGGGTGTGAAGCTCCCCGCGCGGGTCAACCGCTGGCCCTGGGGGGTTTCGATCAGAAAGAACCCTTCGCCCTGAATGGCCAGATCGAACTGCCCGCCTGTCTGGCTAAGCGTGGATTGCGAGAGGTCCACATGTCGCCCGCTGGCATGGGCCATCGACAGCGACGGGTCCTGATCCAGCGCCGCGACATATTCCGAGAATACCACGCCCTCACGCCGGAAACCTGTCGTCGAGGCGTTCGCGATGTTGTTGGCGACGACGCCCATTTCACGCATCAGGCCGGACTGGCGGTTCAGCGTTGCATAGCCTGCGGCATCCATCTCAGACCCCCGCAATCATGGGGATCAGCGTTTCGGTGAAGAACGTCACCAGCGTCCCGGTCATGAAGCTCATCGAAAGCCAGAACACGACGATCATCGCCCCGGCCTTCGGGACGAAGGTCAGCGTCATTTCCTGTACCGAGGTCAGCGCCTGGAAGAGGCCGATCACCACGCCGACGACCAGTGCCACGGTCAGCAAGGGGGCCGAGATTACGACCGACACCCAGAGACCCTGACGCGTCAGGTCAAAGATCATCGCCTCGGTCATACCGGCATCCTCAGGATTTCCTGATAGGCCTCGACAACGCGATCCCGGACCGTGGCCACCGTCTCGACTGCAAGCTGCGACGAGGCCAGCGCCTGCACCAGGGCATGCGGGTCGGCCCCGCCGCTCATCGCGGCGCGGGCCGTTGCCTCATGTTCCTGCAGGGCACCCATGAAGTTCCCGGCCAGTTTCGCGAAGCCCTCGCCCGCTGCCCCTGCCTTTGGCGTAGGGGCGGCGGCGCTGCGGGCATTCGCATAGGCCTGGGAAACGAAAGAGGTCTTCACATCCATTCTGGATCTCCTCTATCGGCGCAGCAGGTCGAACAGGCTTTGCGTCATCTGACGCGTCTGATCGAACATCCTGAGGTTCGCCTCGTAGCTGCGCTGCGCTTCGCGCGCGTCAGCGATTTCGATCACCAGATCGACATTCGAGCCGTCGTAGTGACCGGTGTCATCGGCCAAGGGGTGGCCGGGGTCGTAGATTTTGGCCAGATCGCCCTGGTCCAGCTTGATCGGGCCGGCTTCGACCAGCCCGGTATCCATCGCCTGCTCGAAGGTCATGACCTTGCGGTGATACCCCGGCGTGTCAGCGTTCGCGATGTTCTCAGAGACATGCCGCAGCCGCATCGCCTGCGTTTCCATGCCGGAGGCCGCGAAAGAGAGGGATGAGATCAGGTCATTGCCCATGTCCTACCCCCCTTACCGCGGCCGGCCAAGGCTGGCCCGGATCACGTCCGAGGTCGCCCGGTAGATTGCCAGCGCCATGTCATGGCTTTGCCGCGCCTCGACCGATTTCACCATCTCGGCCTCGAGCGAGACAGAGTTGCCGTTAGGGGCTTCGTGGCCGCGGACCAGATCGGGCTTTGGCAAGGGCGACGCCGCTGCCTCGGTCAGATGGCCGGCCCGTGTGGCGCGCATATCCCCGCCGTGGTCGGCAAAGACCTCAGAGAAAACAGGCATGTCCTTGGCCTTGTAGCCAGGCGTATCGGCGTTCGCGACATTCTCCGCGATCACCGCCATGCGTGCCCCGGAATGCGCAGCCAGCGACTGCGCCATCCGGGTAAGTTCCAGTTTCTCGAACATCGGGGCTTCTCCCTCGACCAACTTCACCAAGGCTTAAGAGTGATTCCTTTAGAAACGGTTGAGAGCGAACAAAGGGAGAATCCCGTGGCCGGACTTTTCGATGGTCTACTGGCGGAAATCGCGACAAGCGCGGCGGTGCGGCGGGTTGGAAGGGTCGTCGAAACCCGGCGCGGGCTGGTCGATGTGACGGGGCTGGAAACCGCGACCATCGGCGACCGCGTGCTGATCCACAGCCGTGACGGCGCTGCCGGAGGAGAGGTCCTGCGTCTGGTGCCAGGACGTGCAAGCGTGCTGCCCGATGCCACGGGCGACGGCATGGCCATCGGCGACCGGGTCGAGCTTCTGGGCAAGGCAGAGATCGCGCCCGATGACAGCTGGGTCGGGCGGGTCATCGACCCGACCGGGCAGCCGCTGGACGGGCGACCCCTTTTGCGTGGCCCCCGCGCGCGGGCCTTGCGTGCGCCCGCCCCACCAGCGGCAGGGCGTCGCCGTCTTGGGGCGCGGCTTGAAACCGGGGTCGCGGTCTTCGACACGCTTCTCCCCTTGGTGCGCGGCCAGCGGATCGGGCTTTTCGCCGGGTCGGGCGTCGGGAAATCTTCGCTCCTCGCAAAGTTCGCCCGAGGGGTCGAAGCGGATGTCGTCGTCATTGCACTGGTAGGCGAACGTGGCCGCGAACTGCGCGAGTTCACGGA
>JBKDYO010000178.1:0-6285 GCA_046305855.1 Paracoccaceae bacterium | reverse complement strand
TGTGCATCGCGGCGGAAGCGAAGATCAGTCTGACAGCTACCTTCTTGCTGAAGTCGGTCTGATTGGCGCAGTAGCACAATGGTGCGAATGCCTGCATGGACGCGACCCCTTGCTGCGTTCTCTTGAAGTGCTGGGAACGGGGCTCAATGCAGAAATCGTGGCTGTGTCACGCTACCCGCTTGATGGTAGAAGTCCCGCCCGATCCGTGATCTGGGACCGTAAGGGAGACGACCCCAACGGCGCTGGAAAGCGGTGCTTTGCCCGGTCCCTGATCGGCACCTACTTCGAGGCAGCGCGCCCAGGAAGCCTCTGGTTCCGGTCAACGGTCGAGACTAGCGCCGCCAACGAAGTCGCCGAGTTTCACGCTGCCCGCCAGCTTCGTGAGCTTGCCGTGATACCCTTGCAGGCAAGCAACAGGTTCATCGACACGTTCGAAATCCACTTCTCCGACCGGCTTCGCAGCCACCAGCAGATGCTCCTGACCAGTCTTGCCCCAGTTCTGGCCCGGACGTGGCGCAACCGAGCAGAGGGGCTTTTCACCGAAGCGCTGCTGCGCGTTTCACCTGCGACAGAACGCACCGGAATCGGGCATATCCTCAGTGCGGAAAACCCGGCCCGCCTGAGCCGGGCCGAGTACCGAGTCTCGCTTCTGCTCTCGCGGGGTCTTTCGATCCAAGAGGTCAAGGCCGAGCTTTGTATCCGGGATTCGACAATGCGGTCACATTTGAGCAGCCTTTATGCCAAGACCAACTGTTCAAATCTCGGCGAATTGATCTTTCGTTTGGCTTCGACCAATTCCCCGCGCGCTGCTTCGGCTGGGAGAATTGGGTCGGCCAAATGACGGCTGACCTGCTTCTTTTGCTGTTCTTTCTGCCAGTTATCTTTGCGAGCGCTATTTCTGATTTCAATCATCTGAAAATTAGAAACGTCCAGGTCATTGTTGGGCTCGCTGTATTCCTGGTGATCTCTCCGTTCCTGCTTGACCTGCATGAGGTTTCGTTTCGCCTTTTGTCCGCAGCTCTGACCTTCGGTATCTGTTTCATTCTTTTCTCGCTGCGTCTGATCGGCGGAGGCGACGCCAAGATGATGCCGGTGGTTCTACTGTTCGTTCCAACCGACGAGGTCGTACTCTTCCTGCGCATCTTTGCTGGTGCGCTCCTCTTGGTCAGTCTTGGAGCGCTTTTCATTCAGCGCACTCCCAGGCTGCGTCGTGCAGGTTGGACCACTACACAAGAGCGCCGACAGGTTCCGGTCGGCGTTGCCATGGCATTTTCCGCGGCGGCCTTGGCAGCGTATCTGGTCTTCAGGCAATGAAGAACAGAACTGGGCCGTCCTGGGTTTGATGGAGGCTTCGGTCGGCAAGTTCTGCGACAATGCGTGGAAGCTTTCGATGTGTTCAGATGGATGTCTTCTGATCAGCACGAGGCCGTTCCTGATCAGCCAACCCAAGCGCGGCCGATGACGTCGACTTCAACGGCATGCATTCGAATATGTTCGAAGCATTTTGAGATTCGGACGGATTGCACGGCCACAATTGTGGATCATCTAAGCTTCGAATGGCTTCGGTGCCGTCGTGAGTGCCGGGCTGGCAAAGAGTGCCATCCAGGTGACGACGGAATAGCAACTCTCAACACGTCATGCCGAAATGGATCTTGAATTCTACGAGCGCTCGGGTCGTCGGCGTCGCAACAAGGAGACAAGAGGTCAAGCTCGAAGAACTTCGAAATGCACCCCCGAAAGACCGTCGTTCCAAGATCATCGTCTTCCTAGGCCGTTGTGACCCAGCACCTTCCAGTCGATTTGAGGAGTTTGCATTGGAAGATGGAGAAGGTTTGACGTCAAGCCCACCCTTTCCAGCATCCGGGGCTGGCGGAGGTCACTCGTCAATCTTCCACTAAGCTGCCGCTGAGATCCTTCGCGCAGACCGTCCGCTGTGGGCCGATTGCGTAGTGTGCTAGCGGCCACAACTGACTTGCCCTAAACGGGCACTGCATCGAGTTTACGACCCATTCCTAGCGCAAAGCCTCCGCCCGCTTCATGAAAGTCAGCATCGTCTCGACGGTAACCAGCCCGTCCAGAAGACTATGGAGGTCAGGGTCAGCCGCTCGCTTGATGGTCAGCGTTCGGATGCGGTCCTTGAGCCGGTTGCCAGTGGTCCAGTCGAAAAGTGAGTCGTCAGTCCAGCGGAAGAACGCTTCGACAAAATCGATGAATGGACCCGTGTAGACCACGCCATCATGACTGTCCTCCAGCGAGCCTTGATATCGGTTGATCGTCGCCCGACGGCCGTTCTGGTTCTCGGCCTCAAACAGGGCGGCCAGAGCATTGATCGCATAGATCAGTCCGAACTTAGTTTGGTTGCCCTTTGGCATCATTCCGGCCTTGTAGTCGAAGAACTTCGACATCTCTTCGACCTCCGCGCGAAACTTCTTGATCGCGGCGTGGGCGATGGCCGCACGCTCGGCAAGCGTGTTGGCGGACCGGAACGCATCAAGGTCACCGGGGATTTCAGTCACCTGCAACAGGTCACGAACGATCTGGTCGCGGTCCTCATCCGCAGTGGACTGGACTGCGGTTCTTGCCCGGTTTCGAAGCGAATGAAGTTCCTGCATGATAGGGGTCGGAGGGACCGACTGGTCGAGCGTTTTGTTCAGAACCAGGTAGCGAAGACGGATTTCCATCAGTGATGCCGCAGGCCGGGCTTGATCCTCGCCTAGAACAGTATCGTCATAGAGCACCTTCAAAACACCCTCTAACCGACGGTCAGAACGTTCAGGTCGTGATCCATCGCCGCATAGAGCCAACCGATGCCGCTCCAGGATTGCGTTGAAATCCCGGGGAACGTTTCGGGCCAAGTGGCGCTCTTCGAATGGGGCGGTTTCAGCGGCCATCTGTATGCTCACAGCACCAAATACCAAAATCAGTCATTTGAGCCGCCCTGACTTGAAGACCCTGTTCCCGCCATATTCCTGCCAGCACCGAACCAGTACAGGGAACCTCCAATGTCCAACGACCCGCCCATCATCGATCTTGCCTTGGAGAAGCGCAGCCGCACCTTTGACGCGCTCTTGCAGATCATGACATCAGACCCAATTCTTCAAGAGTACCAGAACCTTCTGGATGCGGAATACATCTTTTCCCCAACCCATCGTCAGGTGGCCGGGGCTTGGAAGCCCACCCGGGCTTGGGTCGATGGGCAAAAGCACCTCGCAGTTTTTCATGTCGAAGCAACCGGCAAGTTCGCCGTCATGTGTTTCGAGGTGCTGAGCGCGGGCATCAGCCAAGCCTCGGTGGGGATCGAGGATGTGGTCATCGAATTCTCCCTTTACTCTCACATCACGCACGTCGAGGCCCAGTCGTACGTGATCCACGTCATGACGCCCAAAGACGGCCAGCCGATCCGCTGCCGCCTGCACATCGGCCGGCTTGGTGCACGAGCCCTTTTCGAAACTTCCGATATCTCCGTTTCCGATCTTGTTGATCGGTTTACCGGGCAGGTCGAGAACATCTTGGGCAAGATCGCATTCATCGCCGAAATCATAATGGGTCTGGAGCGCGACTGATGACCCGTCGTCGTTCGACATTCAGGCAAGCTGATGTGTCCCGGGCGGTGAAGGCCGCTCAGACTGCCGGATTGACCATCGGAAAGGTCGAAGTGGCTCCAGACGGCACCATCCGGGTGATCGTGGCCAATGCGCCCGAACTGTCCCCTGCAAATTCCTTCGATCAATGGAAGTCAAAGAATGCGCGTGCGGCTCAAGGGAATTAACAAAGTGAACAAGCGGCTGTCCGATGGCAGCCGAGTTACCTACTATTATGCGTGGAAGGGTGGCCCGCGCCTACCCGGGCAGCCCGGCGATCAAGACTTCATAACTGCCTACAACGTAGCGGTGGCCACAAAGACGAACGCCCCCGAAGGAAGCCTGCAGTCTGTTTTGGATGCCTATCAGAAGTCCCCGAAGTTCACCGATCTGGCCGTTCGAACCCGCAAGGACTACATCAAGCACATTCGGCTGATCGAGACGGAGTTTGGTGATTTCCCGGTCGAAGCTATCGCAGATCGGCGGGCACGAGACACGTTCCTTTCATGGCGCGATGGCATGGCGATAAAGTCTCGGCGTCAGGCTGACTATGCCTTTTCCACCCTTGCGGCCATTATGGCATGGGCCACCGACCGGGGCTTGATCCCATGCAATCCCTGCGAACGGCCCGGCAAGCTATATCGCGCGGACAGAACTGACTCTATCTGGACCAAAGCTGACGAACAGGCATTTCTCGACACGGCCCCGGCCCGGTTGCGGTTGGCCTATATACTGGCTGTCTGGACGGGCCAGCGTCAAGGCGACCTCTTGCGTCTTCCCTGGTCTGCATATGACGGCTCCAACATCCGTCTGCGGCAAAGCAAGACCGGGCGTGCCGTACTTATCCCTGTAGCCGCACCACTCAAAGCGGCTCTGGAGGAAGCTGCCAAGTCCAAGAAGGCTGTGACCATCCTGACGACGGTGAGTGGCACATCTTGGACCTCCTGGGGTTTTTCGGCGTCGTGGCGCAAAGCTGTGGCCAAGGCCAAGGTGACGGGTCTGACATTTCATGACTTGCGTGGCACGGCGGTAACCCGTTTGGCCATTGCAGGATGCACGGAGTCAGAGATCGCTACCATCACCGGGCACAGCCTGCGTGACGTCGGGGCGATACTGGATGCGCACTATCTCAGTCGAGATTCCAGGTTGGCAGAATCGGGGATGCGGAAGCGTGAAGCGCACGAAGCAGGAACGAAAGTTCCCAACTGAACTCCCAACTGCCATAATGTGGTCCGGGAAAGTTCTGTCGAAATCACCAAAAAATCCAGCAATTTCAATGGCAGGGGCAGAAGGTTTCGAACCCTCGACCTACGGTTTTGGAGACCGTCGCTCTACCAGCTGAGCTATACCCCTACGCGGAGGCCGAGTTAAGGCAGGCCGCGGGAGAGGTCAAGGGATTCTCTTCGCTGGTTCGGGGTTGTCGGCATCTGGTTTGGCGCCACTTTCGCCGGACAGGATGTCGGAGCCGCAGCATGCCGAAGATGCGCAAGAAGGCCGAACTGCCGCAGAAGGTCTGCGCGGGATGCGGTCTGCCCTTCTCCTGGCGCAAGAAGTGGGAGAGGGACTGGGCCGAGGTCCGTTTCTGCTCTGACCGCTGCCGCAAGGCGGGGGCGACGCCGGTCCACGGGAAAGCTGCGCGCTGACCTCTGCGGCGCGGCGGCTGTGTGAACGTAGGGTGACGCCGACCGAAGTCGCACTGGAAAGCCTCCGTCCGCTTGCCTAGTCTCGCGCCGGGAGGTGACCCGTGGAGACAGTGGCCGAGATCGTCGAAGACTTCGCCTCGCGGCCCTGGAGCCGGGTGACCGCGGCCGATCTTGGACCCGCCGCGAGGGTGCCGACAATGCTGACGCCCGAGGAGAGCCAGCTTTACCACTGGCTGGGCCGTCGGGCGCGGGGCTTTGGGGCGACGGTGGATCTGGGTGCCTATGCCGGGGGCTCGGCGGCACGGCTTCTGTCGGGGCTGTCGCGGTCAGGGCATCCGTTCCAGGTCCACAGCTATGACCGCTTCCGCTCCTCGCGCGCGTTCTGGGCCAAGTACTTGCCCGACGAACCCCTGCCCGACACCGACGATGCCGACCTTCTGCCGGTGGTGCAGCGGCATCTGGCGCCATGGCAGGATCATCTGACGCTGCATATCGGCGACATCGGCGAAAAACGCTGGGACGGCGGCCCGATCGAGATCCTGTCAGTGGATGCCGCGAAGGGCGCGGTGATGGCCGATCATGTCGCCGCCGAGTTCTTCCCCGCGCTCATTCCCGGGCAGTCGATCGTGGTGCAGCAGGATTACCTGATGTCCGTGCAGCCCTGGCTTTGCGCGCAGATGGTCAGCTTGCGCGACTACTTTCAGCCGCTGGTCCATGTGCCAACTGTGGGTCTGGTCTTCCTCTGCCTCGCACCGTTGACCGAAGCCGCACTGCAGGCCGCGCAGGTGGGCCATCTGACCGACGGCAAGCTGATGCAGCGGGTGCGCGACGCGGCCGCCTGGCATGAGGGGATGGTCCGACGCGAGAGGTTCCGCGCGATGCTGGACCAGATCAAGGCGCATCCCGGGGTGCGGTTGGGCTGGCAGATGCGAAAGGCCGGGCAGACGAAGGGCTAGGCGCAGGCGAGGGTCGGCTGGGGAACGGACACCCCGCCTGCGGACCCGGGCCGAGGGTTTCCCCCCGGCCCGCGCCAGGTTTCAGATGTTGCCCGCGCTCATCTC
>JBKDYO010000177.1:0-74584 GCA_046305855.1 Paracoccaceae bacterium | reverse complement strand
TTAAGCCCAGAATCGGGCAAAGGGGATACGCAAATGCGTATCGGACGCAATCGCCCCCGTCGCTCTCCTAGCACGATTGCGACCTCAGGCCGATCCGGCGTGGCGAACTTCTTCCCATGGTTGCTCAATCGCCGCACTATAGACACTATATATAGTGAGGGCCGTTCCGCGATCCCGCTGTGGCAGCCTTGCGCGTCCGCCGGACCCTTCGCCTGGAACCGCCTTCCCCTCGCGCGGCCTGCGCCCTATAACCGCCCGCACGCCAAGGAGACCCGCCGATGCGCGAAGCCACAGTCACCCGCAAGACCGCCGAGACCGCGATTTCGGTCACCGTCAACCTCGACGGCACCGGCAAGCACGACTGCAAGACGGGCGTCGGCTTCTTCGACCACATGCTGGACCAGTTGGCCCGGCACAGCCTGATCGACATCACGGTGCGCGCCAAGGGTGACCTCCACATCGACGACCACCACACGGTCGAAGACACCGGAATCGCACTTGGCCAGGCTCTGACCAAGGCCTTGGGCGACAAGCGCGGCATCCGCCGCTACGGCCATTTCCGGCTGGCGATGGATGACGCCCAGATCGTCACGGCGCTGGACCTGTCCGCGCGGCCCTACCTGATCTGGACCGTAGCGATGCCCACACCGAAGATCGGCGCATTCGACACCGAGTTGGTCCGCGAGTTCTTCCAGGCCTTCTCGACTCACGGCGGCATCACGCTGCACGTCGACATGGCGCATGGCCTGAACAGCCACCACATTGCCGAGGCGGCGTTCAAATCCGTCGCCCGCGCCCTGCGCGAGGCTGTCGAACCGGATCCCCGCCTTGGCGACTCGCTCCCCTCGACAAAGGGCGCGCTGTGACGTCCATGCCCCGATTTTTCGTCGAAAAATCGTTCCCGGGTGCGGCATGCCGCTGACGGTTCTGGTCGACTACGATTCCGGCAACCTCCACTCGGCCGAGAAAGCCTTCCAACGCATGGCGGCCGAGGTCGGCGGCGGTGACATCCTCGTCACCTCCCGCCCCGAGGACGTCGCCCGCGCCGACCGGATCGTCCTGCCCGGCGACGGCGCCTTCCCCGCCTGTCGGACTGCCCTCGGCTCCTACGGCGGGCTATACGAGGCCATCGAAGAGGCCGTGATCCGGAAGGCGCGCCCCTTCCTTGGCATCTGTGTCGGCATGCAGATGCTCGCCTCGCGCGGCCACGAATACCGCCTGACCGAAGGCTTCGGCTGGATCCCTGGCGACGTCGTGAAGATCGAACCCGAAGACCGCTCTCTCAAAGTCCCTCACATGGGTTGGAACGACCTTGTCGTGGAACAGGCGCACCCGGTACTGGACGGCATCCAGACCGGCGACCACGCCTATTTCGTCCACTCCTACCACTTCCGCGTCACCGACCCGGCCCACCGTCTGGCCTTTTGCGACTACGGCGGACCCATCACCGCCATCGTCGGGCGCGACACCATCATCGGCACGCAGTTCCACCCGGAAAAGTCCCAGGCCGCTGGCCTCCGCCTCATCGGCAACTTCCTTCGCTGGGCGCCCTAAGCCCAGAGCCTCGGCTCGGCGAACTCCACCGAGTTTCCAGCCGGATCGCGGACGTAAAGCGACCGCGCCCCATTGGGCCAGTCGAACTCGACCTCGATCGCAACGTCGGCCGCCTCGAACGTCGATCGCCATCGGGCAATCTCGTCCCGGCTGGCCACAAAGCAGACATGCCCATGCCCATGGGCGCCATGAACCGGCACGGGCAGTGTGGGGTTGGGTGACGGAACCCGCGTCGCGTCCGGATTGAAGACCAGAAGGACGCTTTCCCCCACCCGGAAGAACACATGCCGCCCCTCGACCTTCGCGATCACCGGCAGGCCGACGATCCCGCCATAAAAGGCCTCGGCGGCCGCAAGGTCCGGGGCATAGATCGCGGATTCCAGAATGGCTGAGGGTTTCATCCCAAGACTCTGCGCCTCACGCTGCGCCTCCGTCAACGCCCCCGCACCCGGTCGATCAGCGCCAGCCCACCGAGGATCAGCCCCAGCCCCAGGAAATGCCGCAACTCCAGCCGCTCTCCCAGCACCAGCCAGCCCAAGCCCGCCGCGCTGAACGGGATCAGGAAGGTGACAAGCGAGATCGCCGTCGCCCCCGCCCGCGCGAGGATGCGAAAGAAGATCAGATAAGCCAGTGCCGAGCACAAGGCCGCCAGCGCCACCACTGCTGCCACCGGCCCCACCCCCGGCCAGGCCATCGCCCAAGGGCGGTCCACCGCCAACCAGACCGGTGTCAGCAGCACCGCGCTTGATGCCAGCATGCCCGCCGCCGTCTGCAGGGGCGTCACCCCCGCCGCCCGGAACCGCCGCCCCCAGACCCCCGCCAGCCCGTAGGACAAGGCCGCCCCAAGGCAAGCCAGCATGGCAGGCAGCTCACCCCCCATATCCTCGCCCGCCATCATCACCACGACACCCGCGAACCCCAGCCCCACGCCTGCCGCCTTCACCGGGGTCAGCCGCTCGTCCGCTGTCGCCAGATGCGCGACCAGCACGGTGAACAGGGGCGTCGTCGCGTTCAGCACCGAGGCCAGCGCCCCGGTGATCTGCCCCTGCGCCAGCACGAACAGCGTGAACGGCACAAGGTTGTTCATCACCCCCATCACCGCCAGCGCAGGCCAAACCCGACCCGGCGCCATCCCCTGGCCCGAGACCTTCACCACCACCGCCAGCAGCACCGCCGCCAGCGCAACCCGGCCCCAGACGATGCTGAAGGTCGGCAGCCCCGCCAAAGCCAGCTCGTTGAACAGAAAGGACCCTCCCCACAGCAGGGAGAGGGTCCAAAGCAGTATCCAGTCGATCGGTTTCATCCGCCCCTGATGCCTGATCCGGCTCTCAAAAGCGACCCGAAGTCTGCGGCCTAGTTCACCCGCTTCCAGGTGCCGCCGTCACGGCAGATCCCGAGCACGCAGCCGCGCACCTTCAGGCTGTCGCCCGACAGCGTCATGTCGCCGTTGTAGGTCTTGTCGCGGTCCGGCGAATAGATCTGCCCGTCATCGTACAGCCCGTCCGGATAGGCCACCATGTCCCAGACGATCTTGCGACCGACGTTCGGGCTGTCGATCTCCTTGCCGTCCGGCCCGAAGGCCTTGATCAGCGTCCCGCAGAACGCCGGCCCGCAGGGCTTGACCTCGATATGGCCGAAGTTGCCGTTGTCGTCCTTCTTGGTCTGCCACGTGCCCTCGACCGGATCGGCAAATGCCGCGCCGCCCAGCACCGCCAACGTGGCGGCAAAAGCGAAAACCTTCATGGGTATCCTCCTCACAAAATCCCGTGTCGCGACATTGCGCCAGAGGCCGAACCGATCAAGCGTGACGTGGGGTCGCTCTGCGGACCTTTTCATTCCCACCGACCCATGCCAAAGACCGGCGCGACCAGTAACGGGGTGCGCCAATGATCCTTTACCCAGCCATCGACCTGAAGGACGGCCAGTGCGTCCGCCTCCTGCGCGGCGCGATGGAGGCCGCAACCGTCTTCGGCGACGACCCCGCCGCCCAGGCGCTGAAGTTCCAGTCCGCAGGCTGTGAGTGGCTGCACCTCGTCGACCTGAACGGCGCCTTCGCGGGCCAGCCAGTAAACGCCGCCGCCGTCGAGGCGATCCTTGCGGCGATCAAGGTTCCCGCCCAGCTTGGTGGCGGCATCCGCGACATGGCCACCATCGCGATGTGGCTGGAGAAAGGCCTTTCCCGCGTCATCCTCGGCACCGTGGCCGTCGAAAACCCCGCGCTCGTGCGTGAAGCCGCCAAAACCTTCCCCGGCCAGGTCGCCGTCGGCATCGACGCCCGCAAGGGCCGCGTCGCCACCAAGGGCTGGGCGACCGAGACCGACGTCATGGCCACCGACCTAGCTCGTTCCTTCGAGGACGCCGGAGTTGCCGCGATCATCTACACCGACATCGACCGCGACGGCGCGATGCAGGGCCCGAACATCGAAGCCACCGAAGCCATCGCTCGCGCAGTGACCATCCCTGTCATCGCGTCGGGAGGCGTCTCCCGGATGGAAGACCTCCTCGCGCTGCGTGACACCGGGGTCATCGCCGGGGCCATCTCCGGCCGCGCGCTTTATGATGGGGCGATTGATCTTGCGGCGGCGCTCAGGGCGCTCAAGGCCTGACGGCGTCACCCAGCATCAGCGCGGCCATCGACCAAGACCCCCGGGCATATGGACTTCGCGACCATCCCCCGCTACTCCGCTGGTCGGCAAGGGATATGACAGCATTGGGACAGGCCAGCCTTCCGCTCTACTTCGTGACCCGCTACGGCCAGACTGGCACGGGCAGCACGCAGATGCGCAGCACCGATCTTCTGCGCATCATTTCGCCTTACCTGACAACACGGATTACGCCTTCGATCATTACAATGCCCGGCCCGCGCTTTCCAATCCTCCAGCGGCTCTGGGCGCGCGCTAGGCCGAAGGGCGGGTTATACTTCCTGACCAAGTCCGCGCAAACGATCGATCCCGAAGCCGCGGATACCCTGCGCCGCCGCAGCCGGGGCATCGCGCTTGACTACGTCGATTCCGACCTGACCCTAGGCCTGTCGCAAAAGGCAGATGTCCATATCTGCTCGTCCTTTGCGCAGGAAGACCGGATCAGGGCATTGCAGGCGCAAGGCGCCTTTGCTCCGGGACCGACCAAGGTCATCCTGCACAACCCCAGCCACGATCTCTACGCTCTGTCGGTGCCGCGTCGGGACCAGTTCGCAACTGTCTATTTCGGCACGCCCTCCGTCACTCGCATCCCCGAGGCTCTGGCCAGCCAGATCACCGTTCTGGACACCCGGGATCACGCCAGCTATCTGGCCGCCCTTCCCGAACTCGCCCGGTTTCCCCTGCATTACTGTTTTCGCAGGGACCGCGAGGTCTCGGATCTGCTGGTCAAACCCTTTACCAAGGGCATCACGGCTTCGATGTGCAGCGTCAACCTGATTACCAGCCGCGACGTGCCAGATGCCGTCCGGCTCCTCGGTGACGACTACCCTTTCCTTGCCGACGGAAACTCCGACGCGGACATTCTGGACGCGCATTCCCGCGCCAGAACGCTTTTCAACGGCCCTGAATGGACTGCGGGCCTTGAAAGGCTCGCGGCCTTGAAGGAAGAAGTAAGCGGACCCTCCCTGGCCCGGCGGGTGCAGGAACTGGCCGCGATGATGGGAGATGACTGACATGGCATTGTTCGGCGCGAAAAGGCGGGCGGGCGAAAAGGAACAGGCCGCGGACTACCCGGTCATCTCAGGAATGCACTACATGGACGTGCTTGCCGGGATCGAGGATCGCCTCGCCGCCCGCTGGTATCTCGAAATCGGCTCGCGCACCGGCACTTCCCTCATGCCCCGGAAATGCGGCTTTGTTGCCATCGATCCGGTGTTCAACCTCAAGTCCGCCAATTTTGCCAGCACGGGCGACATGCTTTTCTTCCGCAAGACCTCAGACGATTTCTTCGCGGGAAGGCATCTCGAACAGCTGGGCATCGTCCCGGACTTCGCTTTCATCGACGGGATGCACCAGTTCGAATTCGCCCTGCGCGATTTCATCAACTGCGAAAAGGCAATGAACCGGCGCGGCGTGATCTGTCTGCATGATGTCTGCCCTTTCAACGGCCCGATGACCACGCGCGACGACAGCTACCTTTCGCGCGGCACTGCCTGGACAGGCGACATCTGGAAGATCGTTCCGGTCTTGCGCAAGTACCGCCCGGACCTTGCAGTTTCGGTGCTTCCCGCCGCCCGCACCGGCCTGTGCTGCGTGACGAACCTCGACCCTGGCAATGACACGCTGGTCCGGCACTACGACCAGATCCTCGCCGAGTTCGTGCCGCAGGATCTTGCCAGCCTTGGGCCAGCGCACCACTACTCAAGCTTCAGCTTCGTTCAGGCCGAGGCGTTCCTGTCGACGCTCAGCTAGGCGACCGGGCAAAGTCCGCAGGTTCCGCGCTGATTGACCGACCGTGCCGCGCGACACCGGCGTCATCGGCCGGAGCATTGATCAAGCAGCCGCCTTCGCGGTCTCATGATAGACTATAAAGCGCTTGCCCACCCACCCGGACGCCTGACTGCATCCGAGTGTCAGGTCGGCCCTGCCTGACCGTGACTTTTCGCCTCATTCCCAGAGGGCGTTCAGAGGCTCATGTTCTTGCCCATGCCAGATGTCCGGACCGACACCCTCCCCTGCGCCTCCTCGCTCTGGTCCTTCCACCAGCCCGGCGACTTTATTGACTGTTACTCCGTCGCCTCCACTCTTTCCCCGGCCGACGCCGCAAAGCGGGGCCTTGCGCTCCCCGGTTGGGCCGCAGCCCTCCTTCGCCTCCGCAACGCCCTCGTCCGCCCCTTCGGCCTGAAAACCGGCGAGCAGGACACGCCGATCTTCCCGACTTGTCATGAGTCCGATGACGAGATCGTTCTGGGTACCGACGACAAGCACCTGAACTTCCGCATCGGCCTTTACCGGCAGGACGGGCGGCTTTTCATGTCCACTTGGGTCCACCCCCACAACTTCTGGGGCCGCGCCTATCTGCGGCTGGTGATGCCCTTCCACATCCTGATCTCACGCGGGGCCGTGGCGCGGATGGCGACCAGTCGTTAACCATCGGGTTTCCAAATCCTTAATGCCCACGGGCAAGATATTGATTACAATACAATATCCAGAAATGCCCACCGTGGACACTGGCCTCTTCAAACCCGCTTGCTTTTCCAGCCCCCGCGCGGCATCTCTCCTCGCATGCTGAAGACCCGCATCATCCCCTGCCTCGACGTGGCCGACGGCCGCGTGGTGAAGGGCGTGAATTTCGTCGACCTGATCGACGCCGGCGACCCGGTCGAGGCCGCGAAGGCCTACGATGCCGCCGGCGCGGACGAGCTCTGCTTCCTCGACATCATGGCGACCGAGGATAACCGGTCCACCATGTACGACCTCGTCACCCGCACCGCCGAGCAGTGCTTCATGCCCCTCACCGTCGGCGGCGGCGTCCGCACGCCTGAGGACGTCCGGAAGCTCCTCCTTGCAGGTGCCGACAAGGTCAGCTTCAACTCCGCCGCCGTCGCCCGCCCCGACGTGGTGGCCGAAGCCGCCGACCGCTTCGGCAGCCAGTGCATCGTCGTCGCCATCGACGCCAAGACCGTCGAACCCGGCCGGTGGGAGATCTTCACCCACGGCGGCCGCCGCGCGACCGGGATCGACGCCGTCGACTTCGCCCGCACCGTCGCCGCAAAGGGGGCGGGCGAAATCCTCCTCACCAGCATGGACCGCGACGGCACCCGCTCTGGGTTCAACCTCCCCCTCACCCGCGCCATCGCCGATGCCGTCGACATCCCCGTCATCGCCAGCGGAGGCGTCGGGACCCTCGACCACCTCGTCGAAGGCATCACCGAAGGCCACGCCTCCGCCGTCCTCGCTGCCTCGATCTTCCACTTCGGCACCTTCACCATCGGCCAGGCCAAAGCCCATATGGCCGCCGCCGGCATCCCCGTGAGGCTCTCATGACCCTCGAACGCCTTGCAGCCACCATCGCCGCCCGTAAGGGGGCCGATCCTGAGACCTCCTGGACCGCCAAGCTCCTGTCGAAGGGGCCGGAGAAATGCGCCGAGAAGTTTGGGGAAGAGGCTGTTGAGGCGATCATCGAGGCGGTCAAGGGTGACCGAGCGCGGCTGACGTCCGAGGCTGCGGATGTCCTTTATCATCTGCTCGTTATGCTTGCCGCGCGGGACGTGACGCTGGAGGATGTCCTCAAGGAACTCGACCGCCGCGAAGGCACCTCGGGCATCTCCGAAAAAGCTGGTCGCTAGGCCCGAATTTTCGTTGAAAATTCGTCGCCTACAGTCCCAGCCGCGGCATCTCGATCGCCGGGCAGCGGTTCATCACCACCTGCAACCCCGCCTGACGCGCCCGCGAGGCCGCTGCCTCATCCACCACGCCCAGTTGCATCCAGACGACTTTGGCCCCCGTCCGCACGGCCTCGTCCGCCACGGCCCCGGCCTCTTCGCTGCGGCGGAAGATGTCGACCATGTCGACAGGTCCCGCTTCGGCCAGGGTCGCCACCACCGTCTCGCCAAGGGCCACCTGCCCCGCCTGCCCCGGGTTGACCGGGATCACCCGGTAGCCCCGGCCCTTCAGATAGGCCGCCACCCGGTGGCTTGGCCGGTCCGGCTTTGGCGACCAGCCCACCAGGGCGATGGTCTTCACGCTGGTCAGGATGTCGCGGATTTCAGGGTCGGTCGGCATGGCCACTCCTGCATGAAAAAGGCGCCCAAGGAGAACCTCAGGCGCCAAGTCGCGGAACGAGGGACAGTGAAGAGAGTACGGGGTTCCGGTCCCGTGCCTCTCTCCTTCCATTTAGAAATCCGAATGCGAGGTTAAAGACCTGTCGCAAAGACGTGAACGCCTGGCCGCTCATCTGCGCGTTGCCGCGTAAAGCGACACCGCCGCCGCGTTCGACACGTTCAGACTGCCGAAGGCCCCGCCAAAGGGGATGCGGGCCAGCACATCGCAGGTCTCGCGCGTTTTTTCCCGCAAGCCCGGCCCTTCCGCGCCCAGGACCAGACCGATGGGGCGGCCGCCAACCTCGCCAACCGCCTGATCCAGCGTCACGGGTGCGTCGCCGTCCAGACCGATCAGCGTGTATCCCATGTCCTTCAGCGCATCCATCGCCTCGGACAGGTTGGTGACCTTCAGGTAAGGCTGCCGCTCCAGCGCGCCGCTTGCCGTCTTAGCCAGCGCCCCGGTCTCGGGTGCCGAGTGGTGTTTCGGCGCAATCACTGCGCGCGCGCCGAACACCTCGGCCGAGCGCAGGATCGCGCCCACGTTATGCGGATCGGTCACCCGGTCCAAAAGGACAACCAGCGGCAAACCTTCACCTGATGCACAGACATCGGTGAACTTGCCCCAGTTCAGCGCCTTGACCTCGACCGCCGCTCCCTGATGGACCGAGCCCTCGTCGATCGGCACACGGAAGTTGCGCGGCTCGACCACTTCCGGCTCCATCCCCGAAGCCGCAACCGCAGCCTCCAGCTTGTCCAGCGCGTTCTTGGTGACCACCAGCCGCAGCTTCTCGCGCCGGGGGTTCATCAGCGCGTCGCGCACCGCATGCAGCCCGAAAAGCCAGACGGTCTCCCGCGCCTCGCGCCGCTCACCGCGTTCCTTTTCGACCACCCAGGCCGGTTTCTTTCCGCCCGCCGCCATGCCGCAAACCCCCGAAAAATCAGGCCCGGACCTTGGCCCGCCGACTGCCCCGGATGCAAGCCGAAATCTTGGCCCCGCACCCTTGACGGCTCCTGCCCCCTTGAGTACACGACCCCGCAGTGGGCGATATGCTACAAGGTGTGGCAGCGGACTGTAACTCCGCCGAGGCGACTCATGCCTGGTTCGATTCCAGGATCGCCCACCATTCTCATCAAGATATTGATTCTTTGCAGGTTTCGGCCCTCCCTCCAGCCCGAAACTGGTTATGATGGGCAGTTTTTCGATGTACTTCGAGAAACTTCCAAACATCGGTGACGAAAAGCGGATTCGTCACTGTCGAGTGGATCAACGCCGGCGCCGACGTTCCGAAAGACGCGGACACAAAGGGCGGAAAGCTGACGCTCGCTGCAGTGCAGAAACCAAAATGTGCTTGACCTATAGTAGATGTTACCTACTGCGAACGCTCGACTGACTCTGATCAAAAATCGGTCGTAGCGAATAGGCGGGTCAGCCATGCTTGTGCGCCCGTATGGGATGTTAGATGAATACACCCCTTTCAATCTCGGACTGCTAGCAGTCCGAGTAACCAACTGTAGTTGAGACATTAGAGTGCCTTCCTTCCGGCTTCGCTGAAGTTTTCCCCTCTGACGAAGTTGGCGGCTCAGGGTCATCAGTGACGCTTGACACACACGTTCCGCAGATACGCAGCTTTTCTCACCTCCGCCAGACGACGGACGATACCGAGAGCCAAGAACTTGCCGCTCGTGTCAGGACGTCCAGAGTCCAGACCAGCAAAGGTGCCTCGGATCACGAAGCAATTCGTGCCCAATATGGTGCAGCCCCAGTCCCTTGGCATCAGGATTTGCATGATCCTCGGGCGGTTTCCACACGCGCGCCGGACCGCGGCGCACTGTCGTTGCCGGGACGAGATCCAAAGGGCTATGCGTCAATGGAGCAATCGGAGGTCGGAATGGATAGCGCCAAAGCAAAAGTCGTCAGATCGGAATGGGCAATGCTCTCTCCAGAGATGACAGGATTGTTTCGCGCGTTGTGGGCCTGCCCGGAACTGCCGGGTATGGAGTATCAAAGCGTTGCTCTTTTGACAGGTTTTCTGGAGTTGCGCGGCTTTACCGTCGAGCGCGGGATCGGCGGTGTCCCTACGGCGTTTCTTGCACGGAAGGCTGGGGCGCAGCGCGGGCCGCGAATTGGCATTCTGGCAGAGTACGATGCGTTGCCAAGCCTCGACAATGCCGCCGTGCCCTATCGTAGCGGTACAGGCCGTCGCCCGGGCCATGGTTGCGGGCACAATCACATCGGGCCCGCGAACTGCGGCGCAGCCATTGCAGCGGCAAACGCCGCCAAGACCCTGTCACTGGCTGGCGAGGTCTGCGTCATAGGCTGCCCGGCCGAGGAAATACTTTGGGGCAAGATCGCCCTGCAGGAGGCCGGGATCTTTGACGGGTTTGACGCGCTACTGACCTCGCATGGCGACTATCAGAACGGGTCACTGTCGCGGCCCTGCCATGCCGTCGTATCGGGCGAGTTCATCTTTCGCGGCGACAGTGCCCATGCCGGGATGGGTGTTGCCCGCAATGCGCTGGCGACGGCCGAGGAGGCGATTGCCACCTTTTTGGCTGCAGCGGACCGGTTTCCGGGGATCAACGAAAAGCATGTGTTCCGGATGGCCGGGATCATGCCGGGGGTGATGCCGGACGAGGTCCGGCTGTGGTGTTCGCTTCGCCACCGCGACCTGGCACCGGCGATGGCCGCCTATCGCGGAATGGAGACCCTGTTTCGCGAAGTCGCCGCCAAGACCGGCGTCGAGGTGGCCGAAAAATTCGTGGCCGCAAGTCGGGGGTATCTGGCCAATGACGTTCTGGGCAAAGTGCTAGACGAAAGCCTGCAGAGTGTCGGCCCGCCGCGGTGGTCGAACGAGGATCTGGCCTTCATGCAGGCTTTGACCGAGGCCGCTTCGCCGGGCAAACCCTTTGATCTGCACCGCGAGATCAGCTTTTTCGACGATGGTATCGACTATTACGGCCAGGACGACGGCGACGCGAGTTGGATCGTGCCGCTTGGCCGGGTGAACTGGGCCTACCCCAAAGGCGTGCCGATCCATCACTGGGCCTGGACGGCTCTTTCGGGCCATCCTGCGTCTGACCCGGGGCCCCTTATGGCCTCGGAAGCGCTGGCCCTTGCGGCGGTGGATCTGCTGGCCCATCCGGAAAAGATCTTGCAGGCCAAGGCGGAACTGGCTGCACGGGTCGGGCCGCAAAAGATCGAGGTCATCCCGCCGGGGATCACGCAGATCATGCGCGACGATCCCATGGCATTCTGGGAAGCGCGCTGGTGAGACGCATGCGGACTGGTGACAAACCGGATCCTGGCTTGGGGGCAGTTGCGGTCACCCAAGGCACCTGCCGCTTTTGGCTGGATGACTGCTTTGTCGGCACAAGCAGGGACGGCGGTGAGTCTTGAAGATGCCCCGAAACATCCCTCTTGACGCGCGGACGCGCATGCAACGGCGGCAAGCGCCCAAAAATCAGGCAGAAACCGGTTGATTTGCGATGGCTCTGGCCCGGCTTCGCTCTGCCCTTGACTCTTTATGTCAATTGTCAACAAAATTGAAGAAACTGCCGCACTCATCCGAAAGCCAACCTCACGTGCTTGCTGACCTTTCCGCTGTCGAACTTCGTCGCTTGATCGGCGCAAAGGCGGTATCACCGGTCGAAGTGATGCGCAGCTCGCTAGACCGGATTGAGGCGCTTAACCCGCTTCTGGTCGCCTTTTGCGACATGCGGCCAGAGGCGGCGATGGCTGAGGCGCGCGCCGCCGAAGCTGCAGTGATGCGGGGCGATGTTCTGCCACCGTTGCACGGATTGCCTATCGGTATCAAGGACATGAATGATGTGGCGGGGCTGCGCACCACCTATGGCTCGCACCTCTACAGGGACAATATCGCCGCCGAAGACGAATTCATCGTGGCCCATCTGCGGCGTCAGGGGGCCATTGTTGTGGGCAAGACCAACATCCCCGAATTGGGGTTTGGCGCGACATCGTCCAATACACTTTGGGGCACGACCTGCAATCCGCATGATCCACGCTACACGTCTGCCGGGTCATCGGGCGGGACGGCGGTCGCGCTGGCGTCGGGCATGGTGCCACTGGCCATGGGATCGGATTTTGCGGGGTCCTTGCGCACTCCGGCGTCCTTCAACGGCATCACGGGCATCCGCCCGTCTGCCGGAACCGTTGCCAACGAGCGCCGCGCCTTTGGGTTTTCGCCTTTCAATGTCGAGGGTCCGATGGGGCGCGAGGCGCGGGATGCGCGGCTGCTTCTTGCGGCGATGGCCGGGCCGTTAAGTCTTGACCCGCTGTCGCAGCGCCGCGATCCGGGGTTCGATGCGCCCGGCACACCGGACCTGTCGCGCCTGCACATCGCCGTGTCCGAGGACCTTGGCTTTTGTCCCATCGACACCGGCGTGCGGGCCACATTTCGCGCCAAGATGTCCCGTGTCGCGGGGTTCTTTCAGGCGGCCGAGGAGGACTGTCCTGACCTTTCCACCGTCGAGCGGGTGCTGCAGGTTATGCGGTCCTTGGAATTCCTGTACGATTTCAAGGCGATCTACGATCGTGACAAGGCGTCGCTTGCGCCAAACGTCGTGTATGAGGTCGAACGTGCCCTGACGTTGGGCATTCCCGATGCGGCCTGGGCTTTGGGTGAGCACGCCCGCATCCACCGCGCCTCGCAGGCCTTTTTTAACCGCTACGATCTGCTGTTCACCCCAGCAGCCTCGGTCCCGCCGTTCCGGCATGAGGTGGAATGGCCGCGCCAGATCAATGGCGAGCCGATGGCCAGCTACCTGAGATGGGAGGCAATCGCCTACGGCGTGACGCTGATGGGCAATCCGGCGGTGGTCATCCCTTGCGGAAAAGGCCCGGACGGGCTGCCCTTTGGCCTGCAGATTGTGGGTCCTTTGCACCGCGACGCCTGGCTTGCCGATGTGGCGGTCGCGCTGGAGGCGCTTTTCGCGCAGGAGCCCGACCTTTGCCGACCAATGATCGACCTGCCTGCCCTGATGCAGGCGGCAGGAAGCCTGAAAAAGAAAACCCAACAGGAAAGGAAAACGACATGAAGACCTGGTATTCGCTGGCCTTTGGGGCCGCATTGTCTGTTCTGGCGACCTCTGCCGTGCAAGCCGACGCGCTTGAGGAAATCAAGGCCTCGGGCGAGCTGAAGTTCGGTCTGGAGGCGCAGTACCGTCCGTTCGAGTTCCGTGACGAGAACAACAACATCGTTGGCTACGACATCGACCTTGGCAATGCTTTTGCAGCCAGCCTTGGCGTCAAGGCGGTGCCGGTTGATACCAACTGGTCCACTGTGCTGGAATCGCTTTACAGCGGGCAGTTCAACATGATCCTGGGCGGCATGACCGCAACAGAAGTGCGCTATGAAAAGGTCAACTTCTCGGTGCCCTACATGGATGCAGCCTCGGGCCTGCTGGTGACCAAGGCCAGCGGAGTCACCGATTTTGCTGGGCTTGCGGGCATGGCCGTAGGCGCGGGTGCAGGCACGCCGCAGATCGACATGCTGACCACCTGCAGCACCGACAAGGGCGTGGCCTTTGACGGTGACATCCAGACCTTCGACAATGACGCGCTGGCATACGAGGCCCTGGCAACGGGCCGGATTGCGGGCTACTCGTCTTCGATCGTGTCGCTGCTGGAAGCCTCCAAGGCCAATCCCGATCTGGTCGCGATGCCATGGAACTGCGATGGCGCTTTTGGCGGATCGTGGACGGCAGCCGCCTTCCGCAAGGAAGACGACAGCTTGCGCGCGGCCTTTGATGCCTTCATCGCCGAAATGGCCGCCTCGGGCGAGCTGGAGGCGCTGCAGATCAAATGGTTCGGTCAGTCCTTCGTCGCGGCACTGCCAACCACGGCACCGACCTGGTAAGGACACGACGCGGTCATGGATCCGGTGTTCATGGCAGAGGTTCTGGTGCGGCTTCTGCCGCCCCTGGGCCTGACCATGCTCTTGTCCGTGACCGCGCTTGCCATCGCCACGCCCCTTGGCCTTGCGCTTGGGGCGTGGCGTGCCGAATTGCCTGATCGCCACCCGGCAGCACGGTTGATTGACGCCTGGGTGTTCTTCGTCCGGGGCACGCCGATCCTGATCCAGATCTTTGCCATCTACTTCATCCTTCCCAAGCTTGGCCTTCAGCCGCCGCTCTTCGTCATGGGCGTGGGCGCTCTGGTCGTGAACTCGGCCGGGTACCAGATCGAGATCGGCCGTGCCGCCGTGCAATCGGTGCCGAAAGGCCAGTGGGAGGCGGCGCTGGCGCTGGGGTTTGACCGCAGGGCCAGTCTGCGCCAGTTCATCCTGCCGCAAGCCGCGCGGCGCATGGTCGGCCCGGTGATGAACGAGCTTTCCCAACTGATCAAGGCGTCGTCGGTCCTGTCGGTGATCACCCTGTTCGAACTGCACAAGGCCGCCGAAGCCATCAGCTCGGCCAACCTGCGGTTCTCCGAGGTGATCGTGGTCGAGGGGTTTCTCTATTTCGTCTTCATCTTTGGCATCAGCCTGATCGCAAAGGCGGTTGAGCGAAGGCTATCGGCTGCGGGCGGGTTGGCCGATGCGGGCAGTTTCGCGCGATGAGCTTTGACTGGGCCGCCTTCTTTGAATACCTGCCGCGCCTGATCCGGGCAGCGGGCGTGACGTTGCAGGTCAGCTTGCTGTCGCTGGGCCTGGCCTGCCTTCTTGCGCCTTTGCTGGCCATGGGCAGACTGCTTGGCCCGCCCCCCCTGCGCGCCACGGTGCAGACCTTCATCGAGGTGATCCGTGGCCTGCCGCCGCTGGTCGTCATCGCCTTTTGCTACTTTGCGCTGCCCAAGATCGGGGTGGTGCTTTCGGGCTTTTGGTGCGGAGTTCTGGCCTTGGGGGTGGTGGGGGCCGTCTATGCCGCGGAAATCATCCGATCAGCCATCGAGAGCCTGGGCAAAGGGCAGTTGGAGGCGGCGCTTGCTTTGGGCTTTGCGCGCTGGCGGGCGGTGCTGGACATCCTGCTGCCGCAGGCGCTGCGCCGCATCCTGCCGCCCCTGACCAATGAATTTGCCAATCTGATCAAGGCGTCATCGCTGTTGTCGGTGATTTCCGTGCACGAAATCTCGCAAGTCGGGCAATCGCTGATCTTCGAGACCTTCGTGGTCATTGAGATTCTGGTGCAGATGGCGGTGCTTTATCTCATCATCATTGGCGGCGTGTCGTTCCTGTCGCGTCGTCTGGAAAAGGGCCTTGCGGCATGACACTTTTGCAAGCGCGCGGTCTGGTCAAAAGGTTCGGAACCTTCGTGGCGCTGGATGGCGTCGATCTTGACTTGCAGCGTGGCGAGCGCCTGGTGATCTGTGGGCCGTCGGGCTCGGGCAAGTCCACGCTGATCCGCTGTATCAACCGGTTGGAAGAGCCGGACTCCGGTACCATCACCATCGAGGGTCTACCGTCAACTGACTTGCAGGCGCTGCGCCGCCGGGTGGGCATGGTGTTCCAGCAGTTCAACCTGTTCCCGAACCTGACCGCGCGCGAAAACGTCGCCGTGGCCCCGCGCAAGCTTTTGGGTCTGTCGCGGGCCGAGGCAGACGCGCGGGCTGAAACGCTGCTTGAAAGGGTCCAACTGGCAGGCCATGCCGACAAGCTGCCCTCTGGCCTGTCGGGCGGCCAACAGCAACGCGTGGCCATCGCCCGCGCTTTGGCGATGGAGCCGGTGCTGATGCTGTTTGACGAGCCGACCTCGGCGCTCGACCCCGAAATGATCCGCGAAGTGCTGGATGTGATGGTTGAGCTGGGTCAGGGCGGCATGAGCATGATCGTGGTGACGCATGAGATGGGCTTTGCCCGCCGCGCGGCAGACAGGATCGGCTTCATGGACCAGGGGCGGATCGTCGCCATGGCCCCGCCGCAGCAGTTCTTTGATGCCCCGCCCCATCCCAGGCTGGTGCGATTTCTTGACAACATTCTTGGTCACTAGATGCGCGGCGCGGCGGGCCGTATCGGATTTCTGTTTCCCGGCGACGGGCTGAATGATGACGAGTTCTGGTCCTATCTGCCCGATGGCGTGGCCTGGCTGACCATGCGCTATCCCGGCACCCTGCCGGACCAACCGCTGAACCACGCGACCTTTGCCGCGTCGGCCAACCTTGGCCCGATGGTTGCCGCGGCGCGGGTTCTGGCCGAAGCCCATCCCGAGGTGATCGTGACGGGCGATCATGCGGGGTCGTTCATTCTGGGGCTGGGGCATGATCAGGCACAGGCCGACGCAATCGCCACGGCCAGCGGCGCGCGAGCGGGCAGCACACCGTCAACCGCCATCGTTGCTGCGCTGAAATCAATGGGTCTGAACCGGGTCGCCATCACTTCGCCCTATGATGCCGAGGTGACGGCGGCGGGCCGCGCCTTCCTTCAGGGCCACGGGATTGCGGTTGTCAACGAGGCGCGCCGCAGCTTTGCCGACGAGACGGGTATCGCGGGCCAAGAGGCGGAGTTCTGGGAAAACGCTGCGCAGGCCGCCGACCACCCCGACGCGCAGGCCATTGTCCTGATGGGGGGCGGCCTGCGCACGGGCGGTTCGGTCGCGCGGCAGGAAGCCAGGCTTGGCAAACCGGTCATCGCAGCCACGGCGGCGCTGGTCTGGCATGCCTGCGAGTTGCTGGGCAAAAACCCGTCGCGCCCGCATCTGGGCCGGCTGTTCGGATTGCCCCCGGCCCATGGCCCCCTTTCGCGGCATCTGTCTTCGGGCACCAAGGCGATGTCGGTCACGTCCGATCCGCCGATCTTTGCCTGGGGCAAGGGCACGCGGCTTCATGATACCAAAGGCCGGTCCTATCTGGATTTCGCCTGCGGGTCTGGCACCTCGGTCCTTGGTCATGCGCATCCTGCGATTTTGCGGGCGCTGGCGGATCAGGCGGCGACGGGGGTGCTGCACCTTGGCCCCCACTTCCACGCCCCGGTACAGATCGCGTTGATGGAGCGGCTGGTCGACGTGCTGCCCCCTGCCCTGTCGGTCTTTCACCCGGCCACCAACGGCACCGAGGCGACAGAGGTCGCGCTCAAGGCTGCGATCCATGCGACGGGGCGGCAGAGGTTTGTGGGGTTTGAAGGCTCGTATCACGGCAGGACGCTGGGTGCCTTGTCCGTCAGCGCGGCCAAGGGGCGGAACGCTGGGTTGGCGGGTCCGCCACAGGCGACACGTCATTTGCCATGGCCCGAAACCGATGCAGACCTTGTCGCGTTGGCGCCATTGCTGGAGTCCGCCCTTGCCCCCGGCGATGTCGCTGCGATCATTGTGGAACCAATACAGGCCACCGCCGGAATGCGAGTGCCGCCTGCGGGCCTTCTGTCGTTGCTTCGGCAGGCGGCGGACCGGCATGGCGTTGTGCTGATCCTGGACGAGGTGTTTACAGGTTATGGCAAGTCCGGCCATCTGTTCGCTTTCGAAGCCACGGGGATCGTCCCGGACCTGTTGATCCTGGCCAAGGCGGCGGGGGGCGGCCTGCCCGGTGCCATGGTCGTGGGCACGGAAGGGTTGTTGCAGAACTGGCCTGCCGGAATGCAATCCTCGACCTTTCAGATGCACCCGTTGGCCGCGGCAGCCAGCCTTGCCACCCTGACAAGCCTGATCGACGAAGACCTGCCCGACCGAGCATCGGGGATCGAAGCCAACCTGCGGGCTGCACTTGCGCCCTTGGGTCTGTTGGACGGTATCGGGGCGATGCTGGGTCTGCCGATCCTTGATGCAGACGGCAGGCCTGACCAGCCCCGCACCAGGGCCATTCGGGCGCGGGCGCTGGCAGAGGGCCTGATCACCTGGGAATGCGGCACCGAAGGCCATGTCATCGGCCTTGTCCCGCCCTTGACGGTGACCAAGGCTGAAATCGCTGAGGCGGCAGAGATTCTGACCCAGGCGGTCAGGCAAGCGCGATAAGCGAGATTTCCACCAGGGCCGCATCGCCGATGTCGCTGACCGCCACCATGTTGCGCGCTACGGGCCGGTCGCCAAACGTGTCGCGGAACACTGCGTTCACGGCAGGTTTGACAGCCAGATCGGTCACGTAGACCCAGGCCATCATCACCTTGTCCGGACCCGATCCAGCAGCCTTCAAGATCGCCAGACAATGCTGCATCGACAGCCGTGCCTGCTCGACCCCATCCGGCGGGATCAGGCCCGTGGCAGGGTCGCGCGGCATCTGTCCCGAGACGAAGACCATGCCGCCACCGCGCGTCCCCAACGCCACAGGAGATGTCGACGCTGGGGCATCCGGTGTCGTGACAACCTCGCGCATCATGCCCCCCATCTTTCGTTGATCGTGGTCTGGAATTCCTGCAGGCCCCAAATGCCGCCCTCACGCCCGATACCGGCGGTGCCGAAACCACCCGTTGGCACCTCGGCCCCCTGAATCTTGGTCGAGTTGATGCCAAGCGAGCCAAAGCGAAGCGGGGCCAGTTCGGCAGGGCTGACCTCGCCGTAGAGGTAGCAGACCAGCGCCTGCTCTTCCTGTGCGGCCAGAGCAAAGGCGGCAGCGCGATCCGGCACGGGGCAAAGCGAGACGAGCGGCCCGAAGGCCTCGGCATGGCGCAACGGCGTGTCTTCGTCCAGCACCACGGGGCCAAAGGCAAAGGGCGAAGGCGCCGGGCAGGTGCCGAATGCATGCCCACCTGCCGCCAGCGCGCCCAGCCTGTCAAGGTCACGCAGGGACCGGACGGGTCCCATGGAGACCCCGCCATCCGAAGCACCAAAGGTCACGCCGGAAAGCCGGTCGAGGAAACGCGTCCGAAAGGCCGTGAACAGTGAGGCCACCACGTAGATCCGGTTCTGCGCCGAACAGGCCTGCCCTGCCGCGCGGGTCTTGCGGGCCACGGCATCGGCGGCGGCACGGTCAAGGTCGGCCCCTTCCAGCACCAGGAAGGGGTTGTTGCCGCCCAGTTCCAGCACCAGCCGTTTCAGCCCGGCCTGGGCTGCAATTGCAAGGCCGGTCGGAGTTGATCCGGTAAAGCTGAGCACCCGGAACCGAGCGTCAGCCACAAGTCCGTTCAACACGTCGCGGTCGGTATGATTGACCATGGTGACCACGCCCGTCGGCAGGGCGGTTGCGAAAATGTCAAACAGGGTTTGGGCGGTGAGGTGACCCAGCGCCGAGGGTTTGACGACGACCGGGCATCCAGCTGCGATGGCGGGCGCGATCTTGCGGACGATCCCGGCCAGGGGGTCATTGTAAGGTGTGATCGCCAGCACCGGACCGGCAGGCACAACGCGCAACCGCCGTTCGCCCGTGCCCTGCGTCGGATCAGGCACTTGAGCCAAAGCATGTCGCAAGAAGCCTTGTGCATACTCGACCTCATCGGCTGCTTCCGCCGGGGTCTTGCCCACTTCGGCGACGATGACTGCGGCAAGCAGCCCACGTGCCCGGTCCAGCGCCGTGACTGCGGCCGAAAGGATCTCCCGCCGCGTCTCTGGCAAGGCCAGCGTGGCCATCGCGCGCGGCAAACCGTCCAGCACAGCGCCGATCCGCGCCCCGCTGTCGGGGGTCCAGTGGCCAATGACGGCGCCAGTGTTGGGAGAGATGATGTCGACCATTCCGTCAGTCTTTGACCAGCAGGCCCGCCGCGTCCACCCTTCGCAGGATTTCTGCCATTTCAGCCTCGGGGCGGCCAAAGCACAGCCGCAGGTGGTTGGCATAGGGCGCGCCGAAGATGTCGCCGGTCAGGCCGAACAGCCCGACGGCGCGCAACCGTGCAAGGGTATCGGCCGGATCGGGCAGCTGCGGGAAGTGGTAGAAGGTGCCCTGGTTGGGCAGGCAGGACCAGCCCGCGCGCCGGATAAGCTCCACCGCAATCGCACGAGATGCGCTGTAGTCCGTTCTCTTTCCGGCCTGAAGGGCGGCGAGTGCCGCCGCCTGACCCAGACTTGGGGCCGATGACATCAGCGCCTGATGCACGGCGATGAAATCCTCGCGCAGCGAGGCGTGCACCATGCAGGCCGCCACCCGCTGGCCCTGAAGATGGTGGTTCTTTGAGAAAGAGTTGATGACGACAAGGTTCGGATGCGCCGCAACGACGGAATCCGCCCATGCCTGCGGCTCGGCAATAATTTCGGAAAAGCTTTCGTCCAGAACCAGCAGGGCGCCCGCCGCAGCACAGGCAGCCATCGCCCCCTCAAGCTCGGCCGGGGTGGCGATCACGCCGGTCGGGTTGCCCGGATTGGCCAAAAGCAAAGCCCGCGCGCCAGTTTCTGCCAGAAGGCGGGTCAGGACGCCGACGTCCAGGCGGAACCCTTCATCATACCTGGGCTGGTAAGCGACCGGCTGGTGGCCCGCCAGCCGGACAATGTCATCATAGCTGGGCCAGGCCGGCGCTGTCACAACGACGCGCTCGCCGGGTTCGCCAAGGATGCGCAGGATGGCAAAGAGCGCAGCCTTCGCCCCCGCTGTGATGCAAAGTTCATGTTCAGGCAGGGTCCAGCGGCCGAAAAGCGCACCCCGCGTTGCCTCACGCAGACCCGGGTCACCTTCGGGTGCAGACAGCCTTAGCCCAAGTGAAAGCGGTGCCAGGGGAAGATCGGTGTGACGCGGAAAGCTGGGCGTTGACAGCGAAAGAACATCCTGCCCCGCCTGCCGGGCAGCCTCCATTTCGTCAACCAACCCCAAGGTTGGAGACCGGCGAAAGGCCTGGCGAGCAGAGACGGCCACAACTGACTGTTTCATATCCTGCCTGTTTTTCATGCAGTTAAGATCCCGTCTGCCACTTGCAACCTCATTCGCACGAACCGGACCAATTCTGCCTTGCGGCGCCCACATAGGCCACGAACCAGCATGTTGACCCAAGGTCGAGATCGTCTATATTGCAGATTGTCAACAAAATGGCGACGGACGCAAGTTTAGAATCGCAATTCGGCAAGACCTCAAACAGGGATCAGCGAAAATGTCCAAGACGCACCTTACACCCATCACTCGCCGCAAGCTCCTGACCACTGCCTCCGGTGCCGCCGTGGCTCTGCCATGGCTTTGGAACCGGCCCGCCTTTGCACAGGATCAGGTCGTGAACGTCCTCGCCTTCGGGGGCTATGAAGAACCCGGGATGCTTGACGCCTTCACGGAAGAGACTGGCATAACCGTCAATCTGAAGATCCATGACGGATCGGATGAAGAGATGGTGGCCCTGGTCAAGACCTCGCCACCCGGCACCTTTGACATCATGACGCCGACGTCGTCCTTCATCCCGAAGGCCGCCGCCGAGGGTGTCCTTATGGCGCTGAACGATGCCGATTATCCGCTGGCCGACTATTTCCCGATCATCGCCAACTGGGCGCCGACGATGCTGGACGGCAAGCGCTATGCCATCGTGAACCGCTTCGGCTACTATGGCATCACCTACAACCACACCAAGTACAGCGAAGAAGACGCCTCGTCCTGGGCGCTTTTGTTCGACGAGAAGGTGAAGGGCAAGGTTGCGCTCTTTGACTGGTATCTGCCCAACATGGGCTGCATCTCGAAATACAACGGCAATGCCAATCCCTACGATCTGGACGCCGCCGCCTTCGGCAAGCTGGGCGAGACGATGGCGACGCTGCGCCCACAAGTCGGGATGGTGGGCGGCACCAGCCAAGTGCAGCAGGCGCTGGCCGGCGGGTCGTTCGATCTGGCCATCGCGGGTGAGTGGGTACAGGCTGGCATGTTCGACAGCGGCCTGCCCTTCAAGGCCGTGGTGCCGAAAGAGGGCGGCGTGACCTGGGATCAGGCGCCTTGCATCGCGGCCAATACCCCGCGCCCGGAGAACGCGATCAAGTTCCTGCAGTATATCGCGGGGCCGGTGTTCCAGTCGAAGCTGGCGGTCGCAAAGACCTACTACTCGATGGTGCCAAATAAGATGGCCGCCGAAGCCCTGCCGATGGACAAGCGAGAGTTGCTTAACCTTGCTGACCTCGACAAGTTCGACAAGGTGTTCATGGCAAACCTGTCGCCGCGCAAGATGCCCGACAATGACGCCGACTGGCTGGCGGCCTGGGAAGGCTTCAAGAACGCTTGAACGCCTGATACCCTCTGGCCGTGCCCGATGAAGGGCGCGGCCCACCTTTGGTGACCGAATGCCCATCATCGACTGCGCGCAGACCATCGAGCCGCATTTCCATTGGCAGAGCCATTCCTTCGTCAGCCAGGACCCCGGTCGGGGCGACGAGTTTCAGGAGTTTGGTCTGAAGTGGCGTGGCAGTGGCTTTTCCTTCGTCTCAGCCCCCGGTTGGCGGATCCCGGGCGCGGCCCGGCTGGACGCCTTTCCCCTTGATGCAATCGCGGGTGTTGCAACGGTGCTGGACGCCGCTGGCCCCCGGATCAGCGCTGACGACGTGCGCCCGGCGCTGGCCAATCCGGCCCGCCGCAAGCTCTTGGTGCTGCGCACCGGCCACGCCGACCGGCACCGAAACAGCCATCTGGCCTATTGGCGCGAGGTGCCGGTCCTGGACCCCGCTCTTGCGCTGCTGATCGCTGCGGCGGGATATGCCCATGTCATTCTGGACATTCCTTGCGACCCTATCACCCCACGCCGCCCGCTGTTTGACGGAGATATCCCGAACCCGAATGGCGAATTCCGGGCCGCGTTGCATGCTGCGGGGCTTCTGGTCACCGAAAACGCGATGAACCTGTCCGCCATCGAACAGGCCGAGGTGTTCCTTCTGTCGCTGCCGCTTGCCATCCCGCGCGCGACGACTTCGCCCTGCCGCCCGGTGGCCTTTACCGACTGGCCCAAGGACAACCCGCGGATGCTGGATGTCTCGACGCCCCTGTTCAACCACTGGCGGTGGTTCATCGATGTGAATGACGCCGACCCCGCAACGCGCGTCGACCGGGATGAGATCCATTTCACCGTGCGGGGCCATGGCTTTACCCATTGCGACGCTCCGCGTCACATGCGCCGTGACGGGCTGACCATTCAGGAACTTCCGAACGAGGGTCTGGATGTCTTTACAGGCCGCACCAAGATCATCGACCTGTCCGATCTGCCCCTGCCTACGCCGCTGACGCCGGAAATCATTTCCGCCCGCGCCGGGGTGATACACCCCGGTGACATGGTGGTGCTGCGGTCGGACCTGACCAACCGCATGGGCTATGAAAGTCGTACCTGGCATCTGGCGGCCCCCAATCTGGAGGTGGCGGCGGCCAACTGGTTGCTGGATCAGGGGCCAAAGGCCATCGTGATCGATTTCCCGCAGGATCACGTCGCGCGCGAGATGCCGTATCGGCACGTCTACAACCGCGAATTCGTCACCCACCACGCGGTCTTTGCCCGCAATGTGCCCTTTGTCGAAGACCTGCGCGATATCGGCCTGTGGGGGTCGGACCGGCCATATCTCTTGGCAATCCCGCTGCGCACCAACTGCATCGACGGCGCGATGATGCGGACCTTGCTGGTCGACTGGTAATGTCCCGCCCGCCGGTCGCAAATCTTTGGCACGGGATCCTGCCCGCGCTGGTGCTGATGGCGGGGTTTTTCCTGCTGCCGATCCTTTACACGCTGGGCCTTTCCCTGACGGCTGAAGGCACATCCGGCCTGACGCTGGCAAACTACCGCACATTCGCAGCCGAGACGACGCTGACCGATGCACTGCTTCGCTCACTGATCCTCGCGCTGTCGGTGGTGACCATTGCCACGCTTCTTGCATGGCCGCTGGCCTGGTATCTGGCCTTTTGCGTCACGGAACGGCGGCGGGTGCTGCTGCTGTTTGTGCTGGTCGCCCCGTTCTGGACCAGCTTCACCATCCGGGCCTTCTCCTGGCAGATGGTGCTGGCCGACAGCGGCATTGTCGGGGCCGGACTGCGCAATCTGACCGGTTCGGATGTCAGTCTTGGGTTCCTGTACAGCCTGCCTGCCTCCATCTTCGGTCTGACGCTGTTCGGAATCATGCTGATCACGCTGATGATCTATTCCAGCATGGTCACCATCGACCGCCGCCTGATCGAGGCGAACGCGGTTCTGGGCGGCAGCGGCTGGACGGCCTTCCGCGAGGTTGTCCTGCCGCTTGCCCTGCCAGGCTGGATCATCGGGGCCGCGCTGACCTTCATCGTAGCGGTTGGCGACTACGCGGTGCCGACGCTTTTGGGTGGCGGGCTGCAACCGGTGCTCGCGCAGGTCATGCTGTCAGTGCTGAAGGGCACCTACGACCTGCCGATGGCGGCAACGCTGGCTTCGGTGCTGGTGATCGTGATCCTTCTATGCGTGGCACCGCTCCTGCTTTTGGTACGCGGCACAAGGCTGCAATCATGACAGGTGCGATCACGTCCCGCGCGCTGGCGCTGCTGTTCTGGATCACGGCTGCGGTGATCTATCTGCCGATCGGGGTGATGGCGGTGTTTTCCTTCTCGGCCGCCCGCTACCAGATCCTGCCGATCCCGGCCTACACAACCGAATGGTACATGCGGGTGTTTACCGATGGGCAGTACTCGGCAGGGTTCCTGAATTCCGTCCTGCTTGCCGGCGCGGTCAGCCTGACCGCAACGCTGATCGGCTTTGCCTGCGCCTATTCTCTGGTCAATGCCCGCTTTCCCGGCAAGACCGCCTTTACCCTTCTGGTCCTTGCACCACTGGCGGTGCCTTTGCTGCTGGTCGGCATCGCCCTGCGCATCTGGACTACCATGCTGGGCCTGCAACCCTCGCTGCCGCTTGCCGGAGTGGGCCAGGTGCTTTATGTCCTGCCGCTGGCCGTGCTCAACTTGCGCAACCGGATCGCTCAGCTGCCGAAATCGCACGAAGAGGCCGCCTGGGCGCTTGGCGCATCACGCCTGCGGGCCATCGTGGATGTGATCCTGCCCGCCTGTCGTGCCTCGTTGCTGGCGACCTTCATCCTGTGCTTCACCTTCGCCTTCGACGAATTCGTGATCGCCTATTTCCTGACCAACTTTTCGGTCACCCTGCCCATCAAGATCTGGACAACCCTCGTCACCGGATTTGACCCCACGATCAACGCGCTTGGGACGATGGTCTTTGCCTTTTCGCTGATGCTGGGCGTCACCGCGCAATGGCTGCTGATGCGGAAGGATCGCTGAATGCGTGCGAAATCCGTCACCCTCAGGGGCGTATCCAAGTCCTTCGGACCCGTGCAGGCGGTGCATCCGGTGGACCTGATCGTCCAGGCGGGCGAGTTCCTGACGCTGCTCGGGCCGTCCGGGTGCGGCAAGACCACTGTCCTGCGGATGATCGCCGGGCTTGAGGCGGTTTCAGGCGGCACGATCCTTGTGGGTGATGAGGACGTGACCAGCCAGCCCCCCAACCGGCGCGATACCTCGATCATGTTTCAGGACTATGCGCTGTTTCCGCACAAATCGGTGCGCGACAACATCGCTTACGGGTTGAAGATGCGCGGGCAGTCCGCAGCTGACCGGGCAAGCGCCGCCGAAGGCTGGCTGGCGCGGATCGGCCTTGCGGGCTATGGCGACCGGCTGCCCTCGGCGCTGTCGGGGGGCCAGCGGCAGCGTGTGGCACTGGCCCGCGCGCTGATCCTTGAACCGGGGGTCCTGCTCCTTGACGAACCGCTTGGCGCACTGGACGCGGGTCTGCGGCGGCAGTTGCAGATCGAACTGCGCCGCCTGCACCGCGACGTAGGCCTGACCTTCATCGCCGTGACCCACGATCAGGAAGAAGCGATGACGATGTCCGACCGCATTGCCGTGATGCGCGACGGCCGGATCGAGCAGCTCGGCACGCCGCAAGACATCTACGACCGTCCGCAGACCGAATTCGTAGCGCGGTTCCTGGGGCGTTGTTCGGTGATCGAAGGGCGCGTCATTGGGGGCGACGGCGGCACGATCCAGGTCGAGACAGCGGCGCTGGGGCCGGTTCTGGCCAAGGGCACAGCAGCGCCGGGGTCCAAGGTGCGCCTTGCCCTGCGGCCCGAAGTCCTGATCCTTGATCAGACCGCTTCTGCTCGGGCGCGCGTGACGGATGCCGTCTTTACTGGCAATGCGATCCGCCTGGCTTTGACCGCCGCGGATGGTACGGGGCTAGAGCTTGACCTGCCACGCGGTGCGCCGGTGCCCGACACCGGGGCCGAGGCCGGCTTGCGGCTGCCGCCCGGTGCGGCGATCCTGCTAGCATCATGATCTCTTCCGAAGCGACCCTGCGCCTGACCCGCGCGCACGAAAGCACTGCTGCCAACACCTTTCGCCTTGTGCCAGACCCGCCGATCTTTGTGCGCGGGGATGGGCCCTGGCTCTTCACGGCCGATGGCACGCGGTATCTGGATCTTGTCTGCGGTTCGGCCACCACTAGCCTAGGCCATGCGCATCCGGCACATATGGCAGCCCTGCAGGAAGCACTGGCGACCGGCATCCTGCATACGGGCACGCGCCTGCCCTCGCCGTTTCGCGCCGCCCTTTACGAGCGCCTGCAAGCCATCCTTCCGCCTGGCCTGACCCGCGTTCAACTGGTCAATTCCGGGTCCGAGGCGGTCGAGGCTGCGATCAAGGCGGCGCAGTTTGCCACGGGTCGGTCCCGGCTGGTGGCCTTTGACGGTGGCTATCATGGGCGCACGCTGGGGGCGCTGTCGCTGACCTCGGGCCAACACATCCGCGCGCCGTTTCATCTCCTTGAGGCGAGTGTGGACATTCTGCCCTACCCCGGCCCCGGCATGTCAGCCGATCAGGCGCTTGTCGCGGCACGGTCACTCATGGCCGAAAGGGCTGCATCCGGCGACCTTCCCGCGCTGGTCCTGGTCGAGGCAGTGCAGGCCCTCAGCGGCCTTGTTTCCCCCGGTGCTGCCTTCTTGCGCGGTCTGTCGGACCTTTGCCGCGAACACGATATCCCGCTGGCTTTGGACGAGATCTGGAACGGCATCGGTCGCACCGGATGCTGGTTTGGTTTTGATCACGCCGGAATCGTCCCCGACATCGTGATCATGGGCAAGGCGCTGTCGGGCGGCCTGCCGCTGTCAGCCGTGGCGGCTGGCGAGCGGTTCCTGGGCCAATGGCCCGCGGGCATGCATACCAGCACGTTTCAAGGCAACCCGCTGGCTTGCGCGATGGCGGTGGCCACGCTGGACACGATCACCAATGACAGCCTGCTGGGACATGTCGAGAATGTCATTGCCCCAATGATGGCTGCGGCATTGCAGCCCCTGGTTGGTCGAAACGGCGTTGCCGCTGTGCGCTGTGCGGGCGCACAGGCCGCGATTGAGTTTCGCGACCCGGCCGGCCAGCCCGATCCGACCCGCGCCGTGGCGGTGCAGCGCGCGCTCCTTGACGACCACATCCTTGCTTACTGCGGTGGCCGCGCTGGTGAGTGCTTGATGCTGGTCCCGCCGATCACCCTGGGCGCCGAAGCCCTGTCCGAAGCGCTTTCCGCGCTAAAGTCCCTGGTCTAGACAACACTGCAAATGGTGGCCTTGGGCTGACGCGCGCTGCATGCTAAGGGAAAGCTGCCCAAATCAAGCGATCCTCGAATGACTATCCAGCGCCGCACCGAACAATCCACGACGCCCGCCTTGCCGAGGACCTTGTCGTCGCATCTTGTCGACATGCTGCGCCGCCAGATCATTACTGGGGCCTACATCCCGGGTCAGCCTTTGCGCGAACAGGATATCGAAGCCGAATACGGGTCTTCACGCGGGCCGGTACGCGAAAGCCTTAGGATGCTCTTGCAGGGCGGGCTTGTCGAATATGCCGAACGGCGGGGGTTCCGGGTCCGCAGCTATACGGTTGCGGATGTCGAAAATCTTTACGATCTGCGCGCCAGTCTGGAGGGGTTGGTGATCGGCTCTTTGGCGGGTCGGTCGCTGGCCACGCTTTTGCCCGATCTGCACGACAGCAACCGCCGGATGGCCGCGTGTTTCGACACCAATGATCTTGAAGGCTACTTCACCGAAAACCAGATTTTCCATGACCGCATCATCGCGGAAAGCGGCAACCGCCCGATTTCCGAGGTTATGGTTTATGTGAACGAGGTTTCAATGCCGGTCCGCTATCGGTTGCTGCGCGAAACGCTGCTGTCGCGGCGGTCGCTCGATTATCACGAGCGGATCGTGGCGCATCTGGCCAACGCCGATATCGCTGCAGCCCGCAGTGAAACCGAAGAGCACATCCTTTACAACAAACAAGCCGCCGCCCGGCTTTATGCGCCATGACGGCAGGGCGCTCCTGCCCGTCCTAGCCTTGCGCTGCGCGGTAAGCCCGCCAACCGCCGTAGGCGGTGATGTCCTCGGCCCCCTGCACTGCATGCGCTTCGCACAGAAACCCGCTGACGGTGCTTCCATCGGCCAACATCAGTTTGCCGATACCCAGAGGGGCCGGAATGCGCGCCACGAATTCGCCAAAGGCCGCGGCGGGCAGGGCCCAGACCTCGACGGCGATGCCGGGGCCCTTGAAGGCCGGGTCGGAGATCAGGCCCGGCTTTGGCGGCACCGTGCCTGGCAGTGCATAAAGACGATAGCCTGGCGCAGTTGTGGTGTTAGCCAGCTTCACGCCTTTCGGTCCGGTCAGTTCGTGGTTCAACGGCATGCCGGTCAAATGCGCACCGACAACGGCAATGGGCAGCCAACCCGCAGGAATTTCGGGTGCTGGCGCGGGGGGCACGGCAGCCGCCCGATCGATCCCCATGCCACATGCTGCGGCGGCATGCATCGCGCCGGCGAAGGGGGCCAACGCGTCATCACTGAAGCCCGGCCCGATCAGCGTGACCCCTGCGGGCAAGCCCGAAGGGCCGAAGCCGCCCGGCACCGCGATCGCGGCCAACCCCATTAGGTTGACGAAGTTTGTATAGCGCCCGAACTGGCTGTTCCGGGCAATCGGGTCGGACAGCATGTCGGCCACCGTGCAGGTGGTGGGCGAGGTCGGCAGCATCAGCACATCAACCGCATCCCAGACCGGGGCCACCTGCTGCATGATTGCGCGAAGGCGATAAAGACCGTTGAACGCCTCAACCGCCGTGCGCCCCTTTGCGCCTCCGATGATCTTGCGCACTGTGGGGTCAAAGTCGGCTTCATTGGTGGCAAAGAAGTCTTCCACCGCTGCCAGACGCTCGGCAACCCAAGGCCCATCGTACAGAAGCGCTGCCGCCTCGCGGAACGGTGCATAGTCAAAGGGCACGATGCTTGCCCCAAGGGCCTCGGCCCGCTTGATCGCAGCATCATAAAGCGCCTCGACTTCGCGGTTGCCGAAGAACTCGCGCTCGGCCCCGGCAAGCACGCCGATCCGAAGCGCGGATGGCAAGGCAGCCGGGGTCGCGGTGCGCGAGAAGGGATCGGCGGCGTCATAGCCTTCGATCACCCGGCGCACTGCCACGCCCTCGGCAACAGACCCCGCAAACACAGTAACGACATCGACCGACCGGCAGGCCGGAACAACGCCCGTATTGGGCACAAGACCGGGTGTCGGCTTGATCCCCACAAGGTTGTTGAACATCGCTGGAACCCGGCCCGAGCCTGCCGTGTCGGTGCCAAGGGCAAAGCTGCACAGGCCGCTTGCCACCGCCACCCCGGATCCCGATGAAGATCCGCCAGAGACATAATCGGCATCGAACACGGATCTCGGCGCGCCATGCGGGCTGCGTGTGCCGTTCAGACCGGTGGCAAACTGGTCGAGGTTGGTCTTGCCGATGACGATGGCCCCTGCTGCGCGCAGGCGCGCAATCAGGGTTGCATCATCCTTTGGCGCATAGGCAAAAGCAGGACAGGCAGCGGTGGTCGGCAGGCCCACCACATCGATATTGTCCTTGGCCGCATATGGGATGCCCCAAAGCGGTAGGTCACGCGGGCCAGCCATCACCGCGCGGGCCGCTTCGCGCAGTGCCTCGGCTGGCGTTTCGGTGATGAATACCGCCCGGTCGGCCAGCGCATCGCGGCGGCGGATCACCTCCTCTACCATTTCCAGCGGAGTCAGCCCGCCGGCATAGGCGTCTTGCAGGGCGGCAATCGTCAGCATACGGGGCAACATCATTCGCTCTCCATCACGGCCAGAATTTCACCCGCGCGGACCGTGCGCCCGGGACTGGTGTTCATACTGCGCAGCCGACCGGACGCCGGGGCGGTGACGGCAATTTCCATCTTCATCGACTCGATGATTGCCACCGTATCACCCGCCATCACGCGGGCACCCGGTTCGGCAAGGAATTTCCACAGAGATCCTGGCACCGGGCTTTCGATGCCCGTGCAGCCCTGCGGCAGGTCGGTCTGCGCGGACGCGGGCTGTTCAAAGGGAGTGAAGCTGTCAAGTCCAGCCTCTTTCCAACGCCTCCGCTCGGCCTCGAAGGCCGTCTGCTGGCGGGCCTTGGCAGCGGAAATGACCGGAGCATCGCGGGCCTGATCGGCAAGCTCTGCCGACCAGTCAAGAACCGTCTCCTCAATCTGCAGCGGATAGCCGCCATGCGGGAAGGCAAGGCGCGCTTCCGCAAGTTCGTCCGGAGAAACCAGATGGAAACGGATCTGGTCAAAGAAATCCAACAGCCAGGGGCGGTCCTTGAAAGCAGCGGTGCGCGCCCAGGTGTTCCAGACCTGAATAGTTCGCCCAAATAGCTGGTAGCCGCCCGGACCTTCCATCCCATAGATGCACATGTAGGCCCCGCCAATGCCCACGGCATTCTCGGGGGTCCAGGTGCGGGCGGGGTTGTATTTCGTCGTCACCAGCCGATGACGCGGGTCGACCGGGGTCGCCACGGGCGCTCCCAGATAAACATCGCCCAGACCCAGAACCAGATAGCGCGCGTCAAGGATGGTGCGCTGCACCTCCGCCTCATCCGCCAGGCCATTGATCCGGCGGATGAATTCGATGTTCGACGGGCACCAGGGCGCATTGGGGCGGACCAGGTCCTGATACTTGCGCATCGCCAGTTCCGCCTGCGGATCATTCCACGACAAGGGCAGATGCACGATTCGGCTTGGCACCTTGACCGATCCGGCAGGCGGCAGGCTGGCCTCGATCCGCTGCAACTCGCCAATCAGGTCGGCCCGCGACAGACGGACGGGATCGTAATGGATCTGCAACGACCGGATGCCCGGTGTCAGATCAATCACCGGCAGGTCCGACGCCACGACCGCCTGCATCAGAAGATGCACCCGCAGGCGCAGGGCGACGTCAAGCACCATCGGCCCGTATTCGACCAGCAGGTTCGCATCCCCCTGCCGCCGGTAGGCCACTCGCATTCCGTCGCCGCCTTGCCAGACCACGGGAGAGCCCGCCCGCTGATAGGCAGGCCCCGCTACTGGATCAGCGTGACGCTCCGTCGGAGCAAAACGGACCGTGTCGCCGGGGCGCAACTGGCCAAGCTTCCACAGGTCGTCGTCTGCCACCACACCGGGGCAGACGAACCCCCCAAGGCTTGGACCGTCAGGGCCAAGAAGGATGGGCATGTCGCCAGTAAAGTCGATTGCGCCGACCGCATAAGCGTTGTCATGCAGATTTGACGGATGCAGCCCGGCCTCGCCGCCATCCGCCCGCGCCCATTTTGGTGCCGGGCCGATCAGACGCACGCCGGTGCGGTCGGAATTGTAGTGCACTTCGTAGGGCGCGGAAAACAGGGTCTCGATGTCTTCGGTGGCAAAGAAGTCGGGCGCGCCATGCGGGCCGTAGACAATGGCCAGAGTCCAGTCCGAGGTCAGCGCGGCCTCTTCAGGCGCGACCGGTGCGCCTATGGCTGCCCCGCTTAACGGCAAAAGATCGCCCGTGCGCAAGGTGCCCGTCGCATGGCCGCCAAAGCCGCCCAGCCCGAATGTTGCTCGCGAGCCAAGGATTTCGGGAGCCGCAAAGCCCCCGGACACGGCCAGATAGCTGCGCATGCCGGGGCCTTCGATAGCGCCGATCGCCAGAACGCCCCCGGCAGGAACTTCGACCACCGGGCCTGTGACGGCCATTCCGTCCAGAACCATCCGCATCCGCGCGCCCGCCATTGCCACGCGGGCGGGCGACAGAAAGCGCAGGGTCGGCCCGGTCATCGTCAGCTCCAGCGCGGTGGCGTCGGGAGGATTACCGACAAGCCGGTTGGCATTGCGATGCCCGCGCGCATCCATCGGCCCCGAGGGCGGCACGCCCACATGCCAAAGGCCAAGACGCCCAGGCAATTCCTGCAAGGATGACTGCGCGCCGGGCGCAAGCACCTCGATGCCCTTCGGCGCAAAGGCAAAGCTGTTCAGCGCGGAAGTCGTCACGTCGCCGGAGGCAAACATGTCCGACCCGGCTATGGCCGACAGATACTCAAAGTTCGTTGCAATGCCTGCCACGCGACTGGCTGCCAGCGCCTGTTGCAGGGCGGCAATGGCGGCGGGGCGGTCTGTGCCGTGGACGATGATCTTGGCCAGCATCGGATCGTAAAACGGTTCGACCACCGTTCCCGTGGCGATCCAGCCATCCACCCGCACATCCTGGGGAAAGGTCACATCGGTCAGCCTGCCCGCCGAGGGGCGAAAACCCGCATGCGGCTGTTCGGCATAGAGCCGCGCCTCGATTGCATGGCCTTGCGGGGTCGGCAGCGTGGCGGGGATCGGATCCTCGCCCGCCGCCTGCCGCACCATCCATTCGACAAGGTCAATGCCCAGCACCGCCTCGGTCACGGGGTGTTCGACCTGCAGGCGGGTGTTGACCTCCAGAAAGGCGATCTCTTGTCGGTCAGGATCATAGATGAATTCCACGGTTCCGGCCGACGCGTAATCCACGCTCGCACAAAGCGATTCCGCTGCCACGAACAGGCGCTGCCTGACCGCTTGCGACAGATTGGGGGCGGGCGTTTCCTCGATAACCTTCTGATTGCGGCGCTGCAGCGAACAGTCCCGCTCTCCAAGCGCCACCGCGCGGCCACGCCCGTTGCCGAACACCTGCACCTCGACATGCCGTGCCCGGGCGACGAACCTTTCCAGGTACACCCGCGCATCGCCGAAACTGGCCTTTGCCGTCCGCTCTACCCCGTCAAAGGCGGCACGTAGGGCGGGCTCATTGTCACAGCGGCTCATCCCGATGCCGCCGCCGCCTGCGGTGGATTTCAGCATCACCGGATAGCCAAGGCCTGCTGCCGCCGTCACTGCAGCCGCAACATTCGCCAGCAGCCCAGTGCCGGGCAACAGCGGCACGCCTGCCTTTTGCGCCAGATCGCGGGCCGTGTGTTTCAGGCCAAAGTCGCGCAGGTGGCGGGGATGCGGGCCGATGAAGGCGATACCGGCCTGGGCCAAAGCCTCGGCAAAGCCGGCGTTTTCCGACAGAAAGCCATAGCCGGGATGAACCGCCTCGGCCCCCGTCGCCTGAGCTGCCGCAATCACCGCAGCGGCATTCAGATAGCTGTCTGCAGCCGGAGCCGGGCCCAACCGCACGGCCTGATCCGCCAGCCGCACATGCGGCGCAAAGCGGTCGGCATCGGAATAGACCGCCACCGGGGAAATCCCCATCGCACGCAAGGTGCGGATGATGCGCACCGCGATTTCGCCGCGGTTCGCCACAAGAACGGTTCTGAACATGGCGCTACCCCAGAATCTCGACGCGGATCGGCGTCGGATCGAACCCGTTGCAGGGGTTGTTGATTTGCGGGCAGTTCGAGATGACGCAAAGCACATCCATTTCCGCCACCAGTTCCACATGATCGCCAGGTGACGAAATCCCGTCGTCGATGGTCATCGCCCCGTTCGGGCTGATCGGCACGTTCATGAAGAAGTTGATGTTGGGCACGATGTCGCGCTTGGTCATGCCGTGGCGGGCCAGTTCCAGAATGAAATTCTCGCGGCAGGCGTGCAACTGGCGTGTGCCCTCGCCAAAGCGCACGGTGTTGCTTTCGCAGGAACAGCAGCCCGCGCAGGTATCATGCCGCCCCGAAAGATCGGCGGTGACCGTCAGCATCACGCGACCATCGTTGGACATGACCCTTGTGCCCTTGGTGATGTAAGCCGCCCCTTGCGCGCGCATCGTGTCTTGGGCGGAATAGCGTTCGGAATGGTCATGCGCGTTGTAAAAGATCGTGTCGATCGCTTGCTGCCCGTAAGCGTCGATGATGCGGATGGTCTGGCCTTTGCGGACGATGCCGGACCATGGCTTTTCGGCGGGAATGTCGTGGATTTGCATGACCTTAACCCCTTGCATTGTTTTCAAAGCCACGGATCGCTTCGGCGGTCGCCGTTCGGCACAGATCGTCTGCGGCCACCTGCCTTACGGCCTGCAGGGTCAGCGTGACCGGCGGCACCTCACCCGGGGTGGGGTCCAGCGGATGGCGGGTGTTTGACAGGGCCAGAACCAGCGGCATTTCGGCCCGCAGTTCCACCCAGTCTTCGCCCGACAAGAGCGTGGCATTCCAGAAGAACCGCCCTGCCGCATCCACACGGACCGGCGCAAAGAAGGTCATCAGCATCGGCAGATCGCGCCGCGACAGGCCCAGCTTGGCGGCGGCAAGGATCATGTTGTCACGCGTGTTGCGCTGTGCCGGGGTGCCTGCCCCATCCGGCCCCGAGCCGCCGGTCAGCACGTCATGGCCACCCGAGCTGTCTTCGGTGATCGACAGCATCACGCGGCCCATATCGGAAAAGAGCACCCGGCCTTTGCGCAGTTCGGTCGTCCACTGGACCTTGACCGTGTCGGGCAGGTTAAGCCTTTCGCTGCGGTCAGCATCGGCCCAGGCGGCCAGCGATACCGATCCCCCCAAGCCCCCTGACTGCAGGCGCAGGACCTGACCGGTCTGCATCGAAAGATGCGTGTACCAGCCGCCCTTGATCACCTCGGATCGCAGAACATCCACGACGGGTGGTGCCGGGCGGGGGCTGGGTGTTGGCGGGGATTTGGGGGTGAAGGCCAGGCCTTTGCGTTGGTGATCTTCGTACCTTGCGCGGTCGGCAGCAATCGCCTCCGCTGCTCGGGGTGTATGGGGCATCATGGATGGGCTCCTTCGGCGGCGCGGGTCGTCCCGACGGTGATGGCAAAACGGCTCAGGTCGTCCTGAACGGCGGGATCTTGTGGGGCGATGTCCGCCTCATAGATCGTCTGGCGTCCGGCCACGCGGGGGGGCCAGATCGCGATGTCATTGGTAATGGTGGCACCGTACCGCTCACGCTCTTCGGGGCGGTTGCGGGGGCGGTCGAAGGCAATGACACGGGTGGCAAGGGCGAAAGCCTCGCGCATGTCATGGGTGACCATGACGACGGTCATGGCGTGTTCATGCCACAGGCGGCGCATGAGGGCGTGGATTTCGGTACGGATGCCGGGGTCAAGCGCGCCGAAAGGTTCGTCAAGCAGCAAGAGCTTCGGCCGCATCATCAGGGTCTGCGCCAGCGCAAGGCGTTGTTGCATGCCGCCAGAAAGCTGAGCCGGGTACTTGCCCCCTGCCCCGTCCAGACCGACCTCGGCCAAAAGCGCCGCCGCCTGCTCTGCCAGGGCCCGCCGCCGCAGACCCCAGACCCGCCCCGTCAAGCGCGAGGCCTGCATTTCTGGTCCAAGCATCACGTTCTGCAAGGCGGTCAGATGCGGAAAGACCGAATAGCGCTGATAAACGATCCCACGGTCCGGGCCGGGTTCTGATGGCAACGGCACACCATCCATCAAAATGGTGCCGCGGGTCTGGCGCTCTTGCCCGAGGAGCATGCGCAGGAACGTCGTCTTGCCGCAGCCAGACGGGCCCACAAGGGCCACAAAGGCGCGCGGCTCGATGGAAAGGTTCACGTTTTCCAGCACGACCTGGGAGCCGTATTCCTTCCAGAGGTTCCGGATGGTCAGCGCGGTCATCCCTGCACCTCGGCCCAAGGGTAAAGGCGGCGGCGCAACCGGCGCAGGCCGAGGTCCATCGCCACGGCGAGAAGCGTGATCCAGATGACATAGGGAAAGATGATGTCCATCGACAGATACCGCCGAACAAGGAAGATGCGGTAGCCCAGCCCGCCTTCGGCCGAAATCGCCTCGGCCGCGATCAGAAACAGGAAGGCTGGACCAAGTTGGAGGCGCAGAGAGTCAATCAGGCGCGGCATCACTTGCGGCAAGACCACGCGCCAGGCAATCAGCCAGCTGGAGGCAGACAGGGTTTCGGCCTTGACGATCTGTTCGCGCGGCAGGGCCGCGGCGGTCAGGGCAAGGTCACGCGTTAGGATGGGGGCCACGCCGATGACAATCAGCGCGATCTTTGACACCTCGCCCAGTCCCAGCACGATGAACAGCACTGGCAAAAGGGCCAATGGCGGCACCATCGACAGAAACGCCACGAACGGCGCAAGCATGGCGCGCGCAACCGGCAGGACCCCGTTCAAAAGACCGAGAACCAGCGCAATGGCCGTGGCAATCGCCAATCCGCTCCACAGGCGGAACAGACTGGCCACAGTGTCGGTCCATAACAGGTAGTCGCCTGTCCGCTTATCGGGGGTGAAGCCCATCACCTCCACCATCCGCCCCATGGCCGCAAGCGACGGCAACAGCTTGTCACCGGGATTGTCGGCCAGCCGCATGGCCGAGCCGATCAGGTAGGCAAGTGCCAGCAGCGCAAAAGGCAGGGCAGCCAGAATGAGCCGCCCCCCTTTTCCGGGGTGGATGTTGATCAGCCGCATCGGGGGTTTACAGCGCGCCGTCAGCGGCCATCTGCATGTAGTCGGCGGCAAAGCGAAGCTTTACATTCGCCGCATCGCCCAGCACGGCGCCGCCTGGAAGTTCGATCCCGATGACATCCGCCGATGGCGCCCCCGCGCCCAAAAGGCCCTTGTCGAACAGGAAGGTGCGCACCTTGTCCATCGTGGTCGACAGGTCTGGTGAGGTGGTAAAGGCCACGGCATCAGCGGCCTTGTCAAAGAGCTTTGTCGCCGCCATCTGGCTTTCGAACCCGGCCTGATCCGTGCCTGATGCCGCCCCCATCGCCGCCCGGGCCGCCGCCCCTTCCGGCGTGTCCGAGACCATCAACGCAGCGGTTTCGTACCAGATGCCCGCCAACGCCTTGCCGAAATCGGGGTTCTCGGCCAGGGACGCCGTGCTTGCCACCATCAGGTCGATGATCTCGCCGGGGATCTGGGCGCTGTCGAACACCTTGGTCGCATCGGGCAGCTTCTCGATCTCGGCCACCATCGGGTTCCAGGTGACCATCGCCTCGACGTCCGCTGTCTGGAAGGCCCCAACCATATCCGGGTCGGCGGTGTTTACGACGGTCACGTCGGCCTCGGACAAGCCCACGGTATCGAGCCCACGCGCCAGCAGGTAGTGCGAGACCGAGAATTCGACGAGGTTGACCTTGCGCCCTTTCAGGTCCGCCAGCCCGCCCGCTCCCTTCAGGAACACGGCATCATTGCCGGCCGAGAAATCGCCCACGATCACCGCCGTCGTATCGACGCCGCCAGCCGCAGGGATCGACAGCGCGTCCATATTGGTCACAGTCACCGCATCATAGGCACCGGCAGTGTACTGGTTCAGCGATTCCACATAGTCGTTGAACTGGGTGACCTCGATTGTCAGGCCGAACTTGTCGGCCCATTTCTTGACGATCCCGGCATCTGCCGCATAGCCCCAGGGCATCCAGCCGACATAGATCGACCAGGCCACTTTGAAGTCGGTGCGGGCTTGCGCAACGGCTGGACCGGCGAGCGGCAGCGCAAGCGCAGATACCCCGGCCAAAAGCAGCGAACGACGCGAAATCATGGTTCTTCCTTTCCTGTTCATCTGGGGAATGGACGAACCTTCGCCGCCAATCCCTTGGCTTGACGAGGTCTCCCGGGTTTTTGTCCCGCCGTGCGCCGATGGGGATGTCTCTCCCGCCGGTGATAGCTCTCGGACCAGACACGCATTCCTGCGTCGGAACCCTAGCCATCAACTCGATTTCATGATCGCACTTGCCGGGAGTGCGACAATGCCGGGCAGCAAAGCTGACGAATGACAAGGGCTCTTCGCCCACTATTCGGGCGATCCCTTCGCGAAATGCCCGAGCGCTAGGCGATTTCTCTGCGCGAGCGCCAAAGGAAGGGACGCTATCGCGCGACTCAGGGGGTCTTGAACATAGCGGCGTCCTCGGCATCCCAGCGCGCTTCGTAGGCATCCATGATCTCATGCATCCGCGCAGGGCCAAAGCTTGGGTCATGGCCGCCATGCACAAGGGTCACCGGCAAGGCGCGCAACTTGGCAAAGGTCTCGCGGTACGAGACCACGCTCATCCCCGGCCCTGTATAGATCAGCGGCCCATCGTAGATCGCATCGGCAGCAAAGAGGATGCCGGTTGACCGCTCGAACAGGCCGATGCCACCCGGCGAATGGCCGGGCAGATGCCAGACCTCATACAGATGGTTGCCCAGATCGACGATATCGCCTTCGCGTAAAAGCCCTGTCGCCGGGGCCCCGTGCAGGCGGTAACTTCCAGGGTCGTAGCCAGCAAAAGGCAAGGCCTCGATCAGCATCTCGCCAATTGGCGGATAGCCTGCATCGAGGAACGTCTGGATCAGCGGCTCGGGCATGTCGCGCTTGAAGAGCGTATGTAGGCCCGAGGGCTGTGCCATTTCATCCGCCTCCAATGGATGCACCAGCCGCGTCTCAAATTCGTGCACAGCACCAATGTGGTCGATATGGGTGTGCGACGATACGCAGATGATCGGCTTGGCCGGATCGCGCCGAAGTGTGTCGAGAAAGGGCTTCAGCGGTACCACGCCCATGCCTGTATCAAGGATCATGTCCCGGTCGCGACCTTCGACCAGCCAGAGATTAGCCTGCTCCAGCACATGGACATACGGCTCGATGATCAGCGTCGTGTCAGCATCGATGCGCGTGGCGCGGTACCAGTGGTCAGCGACGGGAAGGGGCATGGCGGTCCTCGGTTTCGGTCAGTTGGGCGTAAGGTGCGGTGGCTTTTGTTGTGTTCGCCCGGGGGTCAGGCGGCGACCGCCCGCAGCGCCCGCAGTTCCGCCACGATCTGATCGGCCGTCAGAACGGCCCCTTCCTGCAGATATTCCATCGCGTTCAGCGAAGCCTCGTGCGCCGCCGTGGTCGATCCGCCCACGCAATCCTTGATCACTCGGCAGTAGTAGTCGCCCTGGTGGCCATCCACAAAAGTATAGTGCACGCAGACATCTGTCAGTCCGCCGATCAGGATCAGCGTCTGCGCCTTTAGCCCTTTGAGCAAGATTTCCAGTTCCGTGCCGTAGAAAGCCGAATAGCGCCGCTTGTGAATGAAGTAGTCCCCCGGCTGGCGGCCCATTTCTTCAAAGGCAACGGGAGTACCGGGATCGTCCTCATGGCAGTGCACACCTTCGGTGCCGTCCAGTTCACGACCGTAGTCCACCAAGTCACGGCGGTGAATTTCCTGAATGAAGACCACCGGGATGCCCGCCGCGTGCGCGGCATCGACCACAGAGCGCGCGCGGTCCATGTTCTCGCGGTAGCCGGGCATGACCGGAATACCTGACACGTGATCCATGAAGGCCCCTTTCTGGATATCGACGACGATCAGAACGGGGTTTCCGACAAGTGTAGGCTGGCGTGGCATGGAAGTTCCTTTCAGATGTCAATTGCGGGATTGATCAGCGCCCATCAGGCGCGGCAGGTCGCCCCAGCGGGCAACGGCGGAAAAGACGACGATCGAGACGGTGATGAAGGCGACGGCGGCCACGGCCATCGTCGGGGTGTAGCCGTTGCGCAGAGAGTTGAAGATCTGCAGCGTGACGGTGGCAAAGGCCGAGGCCGACACGAAGAACATCACGATGAATTCGTTGAACGACAGGACCAGCGCAAAGAAGAATCCCGAGACGGTGTAGGGCAGCGTTTGCGGCAGGATGATCGTCCGGAAGGTGACACTCTCGGTCGCCCCCATCGTGGCCGCCGCATCCAGATGTGCGCGGTCAATCGCTTGCAACCCGATGGAGATGGTCACCAGAGGTAGGGCCAGAAACAGGACGGCATGGCTGATGATCCCCGCCCAGATTGACCCCAAGCCACCCAGGAACGCCCAGAAGAACCCTAGCCCCACACCAAAGACGATGGGCGGCAAGGCAAACGGAACCGACCCCAAACCCGCCAGCAGCTTTGCCCCGCGCGAGCCGGTTTTCCACAACCCGTACGCTATGGGCCAGGCCAGCAGAACCGCCAGCGTCGCCGACCCCACGGCCACGATGACCGAATTCCACAGGGCCTCTGTCCAGACGGGTTCTGAAAAGAAGAACTCGCCAAAGCGGTCGAGCGTCGGATCCTCGGGCGGGAAATACATCGTGCGCCCGCCGTTCAGGGCCGCACTGCAGACGATCACGATAGGCAGGGCGACGACCACGGCGGCCAGACCCATGAAGAGATGACCAAAGACACGCAGCATCACGCCGGCCCTTGTGACTTGCGGCTAAGCCGCTGGCCCAAGAGCAGGAAGACCGCAGCCGTCACCAGAAGGATCACCGACTGCGCGGCCCCGAACGGCGCATTCAACGTGCTGCCCCGCACGTTTTCATAGATCGACACTGCTGTTGTGTGTTGCGAAGGATCGGCAAAGACCGTGATCGCGACATAGACGCCCAAAAGAAACACGAACAGAAACAGCAGCGTCCCCATCAGGGGCAGCCGCACCGCTGGGAGGATAACGGTACGCACCACGGTCCAGGGCCGGGCACCCATGGTCCGCGCAGCCTCGGCAAGGGACGGGTCCAGCCGAGACAGCGCCGGGTAAAGCAGGATCACGGCATAGGGCCAGACGAGGTAGCTCATCGTCAGCACGGTCGCGACCTCGGATGTCTTGAACTTCACATTGCGCGGGTTCGCCAGGCCCCATTCGCGCAGCACGTCAAACCAGCCGGACTCTTTCAGCCAGTCGGTCAGCCCGCTGGCCGCAAACAGCATTGGCAGGCCCGAGTTGTTGGACAGGATGATGTCCCAGCCCATGACGATGAACACTTCCGACAAGGACAGCGTGGTAAGCATCAGCACCAACCACATGGCCTGCGCCCGTCGGGACTGCCGGGTCATGAGGTATGTAAACGGCAGCGCCGTCACCACGGCCAGGATCGAGGCCAGGACGGCGTAGCGCATCGACCAGTAAAGCTGCGTCACATAAAGAAACGTTGTCTCGGTGGGCCAACTCGCGCCGACAAAGAACCGGAGGTAGTTCTCGGTGGTGAAGGCCCATTCCCAACCGGCACCTTCAACCTTGTGGCCAAAGGAGATCACCAGCACCAGCACAAAGGGCACGAGGCACAGCACCAGCACGATGGCCCAAAGCAAAAGGTTGACCACGGTCCCCCAGCGGAAGACCGGGCGCAGCGTTGGCGGCGTCTCGGCCAGTGGACCGATATGCCCGGCAACCGTCATTCGGCGGCCAAGGCTGTTAGGGGAAGGGCAGCAGACTGCCCCGGATAGATCCGCAGCGCATCCGGCGGCAAGGAGAGTTGCACCGTATCACCGACGGCAAGGCCGCGGCTTTGGTCGGCGCTCTGTTCGGCCACAAGCTTGCCCAAGGCGGTATCCAGGTAGATGTCGCGCACCGGCCCCAGATCGCGGACAAAGGTCACATGGCCTTCGATGCAGTTCACAGCCGTCTTGGCCGCCCCAAGCCGAATGCCTTCCGGGCGGCACACCAGTTGGACCGCCGATCCGTTCAGAAACCGGGCGGGTTTGGGCAAGGACAGGGCCACATTGCAGACCACGATCTTGCCGTCCTGCGCCACGCCATCCAGGAAATTCGCGCGCCCGATAAAGCCCGCGACAAAGCCTGTGGCGGGCCAGTGGTAAATCTCTTGCGGGGGGCCCGCCTGTTCGACCCGGCCCTTCGACATCACGACGATGCGGTCGGCCATCGTCATCGCCTCGCGCTGGTCATGGGTGACGACAATAGTTGTGATGCCAAGGCGCTGCTGCAACAGGCGCAGTTCGACCTGCATTTCTTCGCGCAGTTTGGCGTCAAGGGCTGACATCGGCTCGTCCAGCAGGAACACTTCCGGTTCCTGCGCCAAAGCCCGCGCAATGGCGACGCGTTGCTTTTGTCCGCCAGACAACTGGCCAATCCGCCGGTCACCAAAGCCGGTCAGTTGCACCAGATCCAACAGCTTGTCGGCCCGCTTCGCCGCCTCGGCGCGTGGCGTGCCTGCGATGGTCAGCGCATAGGCCACATTGTCGCGCACGGTCAGATGGGGAAACAGCGCAAAGCTTTGGAACACCATGCCGAACTTGCGCTTGTGGGCGGGAAGGCGCGTGATGTCGCGCCCCCCCATCGTTACGGTTCCGGCTGTCGGCACCTCAAGCCCGGCAATCATCCGCAGAAGCGTGGTCTTGCCGCAGCCCGAAGGCCCCAGCAATGCCGTCAGCTGACCTTCGGGAAAGTCGAGCGTGATGTCATCCACCGCGCGCGCCTCACCATAGTCCTTGCAGATGCCTTGCAGCGAAAGGGCCGACATTGGCGCTAGACCCCGGCCACCATCTTGTCCCAGGCTTCCTTGATGAAGGTTTCCTTGTCCAGGTAGGCCTCATAGGCAGGCTTGATCGCAGGCGTGCCCGAGGCAAAGGCGAACTCTTCATCCGTGAGGTCGGTCTTTTCCTTGGCCACCAGCGGGGCCGTGCCGATCTTGCGCGACATCAGGGCCTGCGTGGCCGGATCAGAGGAGAAGTTCATGAACTCCGCCGCCTCGGCATCCTTATCGGACAGCGCGGCCAGACACCATGAACCGTAGTCCTGCGGGTTCCCCTCTTTCGGGAAGATCGGCTTGATCGGGAACCCTTCGGACGCCATCAGGTTTGACACATCGAGGTAATACTGCCCACCGATGACATCGCCGTTCTTCATCGCCTGTTCCATCTGGCTTTCGGCAGACCACCACAGGGCCACGTTCGGCTTAAGTTCGGCCACCTTGGCGATGACGGCCAGAATGCCCTCGTCGGTGGCAAACGTCGCCTCGCCGTCAAAGAAGGTGGCCGCCGTGATATCAAGGAAGAGCGCGTTGAAGTTCTTGGACAGGCCAAGGCTTGCCTCATACTTCGACGTATCCCAGAACTCGGCCCAGCTTGCGGGGGCCTCGGTCACTTCGGTCGGGTTGATCACCATCGCGGTGAACCATGACATGGCGCCCACACCCAGCGGGCCCTGTCCGGCGTCGAACACGAAATAGGGGTCAAGGTTCGACGAGGCCGGGATCTTCGAGATATCCAGCGTCTTGATCAGCCCGCCCAGACGGCTGGCCTTGATCATCGTGTCGCGGGCATAAAGCGAGATGTCCGTCGGTACCGAACCGGCTGCCGTCGCCTGCTGCATGGTGACCAGCCAGTCGGAGGAGTTCGGCTGCGTCACGCTTTCCACTGTGATGCCGGTCGCGGCGGTGAATGCGGGGAACACATGCTCCTTGAAGCTGTTCTCGAAATAGCCGCCATAGGATCCCACCCGCAATGTGCGGGTCTGCGCAATCAGCGGCGTGCCAAGCACCGAGGATGCTGCTGCAAGCCCAAAGGCGGCGCTGCCTTGTTTCAGAAGGGTACGGCGGTTCAGTCCGGTCATTTTGGCCTCTCCAGTTTGGCGCATTGGCGCGGTATCGGTGGCAAGGGCCCAAGCCTGAAGTGTTGTCGTTTCAGACCGCCCCGCCGGTGACCCGAGTTGACGGTCCAAAAGACCAGTGAAGAAACACTTGGTGACAGTCCGTGACAGGACTGTGCGCAAGCGCCCGCAAAAGAGGCACGTTCACAGAGGAAGCGCGAAATTGTAGACAATTTACGTGCAAGTCGCGCGTGGCAGGCGACCTCGTTTCATGGATGATTCTAGGAGACCGACATGCGCAGAGATGTATCGGACGACCAACGAGCCCTGACCGTGCATGACGCGACGTTTCCCGTCATCGACCTTGGCGGCCTTTTCACCGGCGATCCGGCAGACAAGGCCCGCATCGCGGCCGAGCTTGGCCGGGCGGCGCGCAACTCGAGGTCGGTATGCCCCGGTCCTACAAGATTCGTTGGTGGTCTGGCTTTACAACGCATCATCGTGGCCATCTGCTGCTTGAGGAAGATGGGGCGAACTTCCCCAAGTCGATCAACATCAACGAAGCCTGGGACATGTCCAGTGAGGCTCCGGCAGGCCACCCAGACTATCTGGCAGAGTGGCAGATGACCGGCCCCAACATATGGCCCGATCTGCCCGGTTAGAGGGACACGGTTGCCGGCCATTACGATGCGGTCTTCGGCCTTAGCCTCAGGCTGCTGGACGCGCTGGCGTTGGAACTCAGCGTCGACACGGAAGACCTGATGCGCCACATTGCCTACCCCACATCGCAATTGCGCCTGTTGCGCTATGTGACGAACGACCTGCCCGCCACAAAGGACATCGTCGGCATTTGCCGTCTATGGCCAAACCTTGGAGCCGTTTCGATACATTCCAGACTAGTTTCGATACATCGGAAGGATCTGGAGACAGATTCACCATCATAAACATCTGTTAAACATGTAAATAATTCGAAGCGCGTACAGCCACCCAACTCGATTCCAGGATCGCCCACCATCCTTTCTGGTTTAGGACATCGCACGGTGGTGCGGACCGCACCCCGTCGGACATTGCGTTCGGCTAGGTGACGGGGTCTGGGACTAGGCTCTCGCGGCCGGACCGGCGAAGTTTCCCCTTCCTGACTGCCCGGCAAAAGAATCACTCGAAATTTATCGCCCTTCATGTAATGTTAATCCTATTAACAAGCGCGAGGCTGGTATGGATCGCCGTCAATTCACCTTGTCGTCTCTTGGGCTTGCTGCAAGTCTTGCAGCACCCCTTCCCGCCTTTTCCCAGACAGCCGGTTATCGCGGCCCGAATGTCATCCTCGTCCGCTTCGGCGGTGGTGTGCGCCGGGCAGAGACGATCGACGAAGCCGCGACCTGGGCCCCCTACCTGCGCCATGTCCTTGCCCCGCGCGGCACCTTCATCCCCGACCTGCGTATCGACCGGCTGGAGGGCGTGAACACCTCCCACGCCGAGGGCACGCTGAACATCCTGACCGGTCGCTACCTCGCGTACCGCGAGCTTCCGGGTGTCGGCGACCAGCTGGAGCCGACCGAGCCCACGCTCTTTGAATACCTCCGCCGCGCCTATGACATCCCCTCGCATCAGGTTCTTCTGGTGAATGGCGAGGACCGCCCGCAAGAGGAATTCTTCACCTTCGGCGCCGGCGACCATTTCGGGGTCCAGTACCGGTCCGAAATGCTGTCGCTGCACCGTTACAAGCTTTACCGCACCGCAATGCAACTGGCCGAAGGCAAGCTTCCCGAGGATCAGCTTCGCGGCGTGGAAGAAGAACGCACCGCCCTCCTGACCAAGGACGCGCGCGGCGCTACGCCCGACCCCTCGCCCGAGGTCACCGCCTTCTGGGCCCGCTGGCGTCAGGATTTCGGCGATACCGGGCTCAAGAACCCGCGCGGCGACCGGCTTCTGACCGAGCTTTCGGTCCGCGCCATGGCCGAGTTGCAACCCCGCTTCCTGATGGTGAACTATCAGGACCCCGACTATGTCCACTGGGGCAACCCCAGCCACTACACCCGCGCTATCGCCATCATCGACGAAGGCCTGCAGCGCCTGGTCTCGGCCGCCGACGCCGATCCCTTCTACCGCGACAACACGATTTTCGTGATCACTCCCGACTGCGGGCGCGACGCAAACCCCCTGGCCGAAGTGCCGTTCCAGCACCATTTCAACTCCCGTTCCGCTCATGAAACCTGGGCCGTAATCTTCGGCCGCGGCATCGGCAAAGGCGTCATCGACCGGCCCATCGACCAAAGCGCCATCGCCCCCACCATCGCCGCCGCCATGGGTTTCGCAGCCCACCGTGCCGAAGGCAGCGCCATCGAAGGGGCCTTCCTGTGACCACGTTATCCCCTGATTTTTCGCAGAAAAATCGTCTCGCCCCGCTTGCCTGGCAGGACCCCGCGACATGACCGCACTCACCTCTGCCGCCTACGCCCCGGGACGCCTGTCCCGCCTTTTCCGCCTCGTCCTGAACGGTGCGGTCGGAGCACTCCTCTGCACCGGCCCGGTCACTGCCGTGATCGCCCTTGGCTGGCTCACCCGGCGACAGGGCCATCTCGCCCGCACCCGCTTTGGCACTGTCGACGAGGATCCGGGCTGGCTCCTCGGCCCCCGCGAAAGAGGCCGCATCGCCCGCGCGCTCGGCGGCCTTGCCGCAAACATCCGGACCGGGCTCCTCGCCCTCGCGGCCCTCCTGATCTGGACCCTTCCCTTCATGCTTCTCTGGCTCGGCGCCTGGTGGGCGGGCTGGGAAAACTCGTTCAACAAGGGCTACGAACAGGCCATCGTCGGTCCAGCCACCTTCCTTCTGGGGGCTTTCCTCGCCGCCCTCGTCCTTCCCGCCCTGCCCCTGATGCTCGCCCATCTTGCGGCCGAGGACCGCCTCTCTGCCGCGTTCGAACTGCGCCGCCTCCGCTCGCTCGTGGCGCAGGCTGGCTGGCGCGTTCCGGCCCTCACCCTCCTCACCGCCCTCGCCGCCCTCCCCTTCGCTGCTGCCCGCGGCCTGATCACCACCGCGACCGCCTGGGCCCCCTGGGTCGAGGATCTGACCCCGGATCAGGCCGCCGCTTTGTCCGGCCAGATTACCCTCGCACTGGCCGCCCTTGCCTTCCTGTCGACCTGGGTGCTGCGCAGCCTTGCAGCGCGCGCCTACGCCACGGCCGCCCCCCGCGCTGCTGGGTTGAAGCCCGGCCTCTGGGACGGGGCCCAGGCCGCCGAAGCCGCCGTTCCCGCCCGTCCACGATCCCGCGCATTGACCCTGCTGTGGTACGGCGCGGCCATGGCCCTCACGTTGGGCCTGTCCTTCCTGATCCTCGCTGGTCAGTTCCTTGACCATGCCTGGTGGCGCTGGCTCTTCCACCCCGCGCTGACCCTGCCCTGGGCGGGGTAGCCGGCCATCCCCGAAACCGCTTGGTCCTGCGCCCGGACCCGGCCTATCGTGGCGCCGGACCCCTCAGCGCAGGACGCCGCCATGCCCTTCCCCGACTTCATCACCGACTTTCCCGGCATTGACGTCCCCTTTCCCGAGGACATCCTGCAGACTGCGGCCATCCGGTCCGATGACGCGCTGGTGGTCTTCTTCACCTTCCTCAAGGACATGACGCTGCCGATGCACTCCCACGGCGCGCAATGGGGCACGATCATCGAAGGCGAGATCGTCTTGACCATCGGGGGCGACACCCGCACCTACGGCCCGGGACACAGCTACATGATCCCCGCCGGGGTCGAACACGGCGCGCAGGTCAAGGCCGGAACCCGCGCGATCGATGTCTTCCAGGAAGCCGACCGCTACCGGCTGAAACCGCGGTAACCGCAGGCGCGCTGCCTCAGGTCCGGCTTGCGAAGGGCTGGACGGGATGCCACACAGGCGACACCCCAAGCGTGCAGGCCATGTCCCGTTCCACTCATTTCAGCACCGCAATCACCCGTCGACCGTCCGCCTCTATCACCAGCGGCCTGCGCGCGGTCGATACCGGCACGCCCGACCTTGCCCGGATGCAGGCGCATCACGACGCCTATATCGCGACGCTGAAAGCGACTGGCGCGACGGTCGTTGAACTTCCACCCCTAGAAGCCTTCCCTGACTCGGTCTTTGTCGAAGACACCGCGCTTTGCTTGCCCGAAGGCGCCGTCATCATGCGCCCCGGCGCCCCCTCGCGCCTTGGGGAAGCCGCCGAAATGGCCCCGCACCTCCGCGCGCTTTACACCCGGGTAGTCTCAATCACTGGGCAGGACAGCTTCATCGAAGGCGGCGATATTCTGGTCACCGAGACCGAGATTCTCGTCGGCCGATCCGCCCGAACCAACGCCTCCGGGATCGCCGAGCTGACCCGCCTCGTCGCGCCCTGGGGCCACAAGGTCCGGGAAGTCCACACACCCTCCGGCGTCCTCCATTTCAAGACCGACTGCTCGCTACTCGATGCAGAAACCATCCTCTCCACCCCCCGGCTTTCCGCCTCGGGCTGTTTCACCGGCTACCGGGTGATCGACGTCCCGGAGGGAGAGGAAGCCGCCGCCAACACCATCCGGTTCAACGACCTTGTCCTGATGCCCGAAGGCTTCCCGCGCACCCGCGCTGTCCTCCTGAAAGCCGGTTTCAATGTCCGTGAGATCGGCAATTCGGAATGTGCGAAACTGGATGGCGGCATGTCCTGCCTCTCGCTTCGCTTCACGCCATCATGACCTTCAACCTGCTCGCCATCGGCCAGTCCGGCCGCCTTGAACACGAGGCGATCCTCCTCGCCGCCTCGCTGCGCCGGTCCGATCCCGACTTCCCCGGCACACTCTTCATCGCCGAGCCGCAACCCGGGCCGAAGTGGCAGGGCGACCCCAGGATGACCGACCGCACCCGCAAGACGCTTGCGGGCCTTGGCGCGACCATTCTCCCGTTCGAGACCCGCGCCTTCGGGTCCGATTACCCGCATGGCAACAAGATCGAGGCGCTGACCGAGCTTCCCGACGCGCCGTTCCTGTTTCTCGACACCGATACGCTGGTTACCGGGCCGCTCTCCGCCGTGCCCTTCGACTTCACCCGGCCCTCGGCCTCGTTCCGGCGCGAAAACACCTGGCCGAAGGTGGAACTCTATGGCCCTACCCTGCACCAGACCTGGGCCGCTCTGTACCGCCGCTTCGAGCTCGATTTCGAAAGCAGCTGGGACACCAGCCACCCCGACGATTACTGGCAGCGCTACCTCTATTTCAACGCGGGCTGGTTCTTCCACGAAAGCCCCCGCGCCTTCGGCAATCGCTTCCTTGCCTGGGCCAAGGAAATCCGTACGAACCCGCCCGAGGAACTTGTCTGCCAGGAGCTGTACCCTTGGCTTGACCAGATCGCCCTGCCCCTCGTGATCCATTCCTTCGGCGGTGGACGGCCAGGCCCGGACCTCGCGGCACTGGACGGCACCGCCACCTGCCATTACCGCACGCTCCCACTCCTTTACGCCCGCGAAAGCGACCACGCGGTCGAGGTGCTGGAAACCATCGCTGCCGACCCCGATCTCCGCCCGGTGCTGCGCAACTGGGGCGCGCTGAAACGGATGGTGATCCAGGGCGAAGGCGCTAAGGCCCGCGCCCTTTTCGACCGGGAAAACCTTCCCCGCCGCGAACAAATGATCCGCAACACCCTGAAACGTGAAGGCCTGTGGGTGCGCTAGACCTCAGCTTTCCACAAAGCCCAGACCTGCCTCGAGCCGTTCCCAGCTTTCGTCCATCGGATAGGCGTCCGACAGATAGGGCACCGAGAAATGCCCGTACCACAGCGACAATTGCCCCTCGGACTCCGCTTCGCTCCTCCCGCTGATGGCCGCAAGATACAGCGAAACCGCCAGCCCGGTCCGGTCCGACCCATGCCGACAATGCACCAGCAGCGGCTTTGGCAAGTCGCGCATCAGCGCGATCAGGCGGGCCGCATCCGCCGCCCCAAGTTCCCGTGACGCGTTCATCGGGAAATCGACATGGGTCAGGCCAAGGGCTTTGGTCGCGGCAACTTCATCGTCGTACCAAGGCTCGCCCGGCGATGCCCCGCGCAGGTTCAGGACACTGCGGACACCGTAAAGCGACTGATAGTCCCGGATATCTGCGTCCGAGATCTGCGCCGACCTGTAAAGCTCCTGGGCAATCACCTGATGAAAATTGCCGCTGAAGTGCAGGTAGGCCAGATAGCCGACCAGTGCAGCCAGCCCGGCAACCGCCGTCAGCGCAGTTCCGCGAATGATCCGTCTTGCCCAAGCCATGTGTGATCCTCTGCCGCCGTCAGGATTTGTGGCATGTCACGCCCCGGCGCAATAAGCGCCTGTAGCATACGGCCTCGGAACCCTTAGATCTCCAAGGTCACGACCGGCCACAGCGACAGCACTAGAAGCCCCGCCATCCCCCAGTTGAAGGCGCGAAGCCGCCCCGGCCCCTCCAGCCAGCGCCGCACAGCCTGCCCCATGCCCGCCCAGACCGACACCGAAGGCAGGTTCACACAGGCAAAGACAACCGCCACTGAAGCATAGGCCCAGACCGAGGGCTCTGTCACATAGGCCGACACCGCGCCCAGCGCCATGGCCCAGGCTTTCGGGTTCACCCACTGGAACGCCGCTGCCTGCAGGAAGGTGAACGGCCGCGCCGCTGCCCGCCCCTCACCCGGCGCGCCCGCCTGCGCGATCTTCCAGGCCAGCCAAAGCATGTAGGCGACCGACGCCACCTTCAGCACCACCAGCGCAGGCGGCCAGGCCTTGAAGATGCCCGCAAGCCCCATCCCGACCAGAAACACCATCAGCGCGTGGCCAAGGCTGATCCCCAACATATGCGGCACCGTCCGGCGAAAGCCGAAGTTCACGCCACTGGCCAGAAGCATCATGTTGTTCGGCCCCGGCGTGACCGAGGTGACGAAGGCAAAGCCCAGAAGGGCAATCATGAGATCATAGGTCATGCTCGCAATTCTGCGCTGCTTTCTGCGGTGAAGGATTGCAAATGCGTCGCCAGTCCAGATATTCTTGCAACAAATGACCAATCTCGACGAAATAGACCACCGGATATTGCACGAGCTTTCCCGCGACGCCCGCCAGTCGAATCTGGCCCTCGCGGACCGCATCGGGCTGTCGCCCTCGGCCTGCCTGCGCCGGGTGCAGGCGCTTGAGCGCGATGGCGTCATCCGCTCTTACCGTGCGGTCCTCGACCCCGAAAAGCTGGGGCTCGGCTTTGTGGCCTATGTCACCGTCGGCCTCGGCACCCATACCAAAGCCGCGCAAGAGGCCTTCGAACGCGCCGTCGCCCACGCGCCCGAGGTCCGCGAATGCCACAACATCACCGGCACCGTCGAATACCTTCTGCGGATCGAGACCCCCGACCTTGCGGCCTACAAACACTGGCACACCGACGTCCTCGGCACCCTGCCGCAGGTCCGCGCCATCACCACCTATGTCGTGATGGGCAGTCCGAAGGACGACCGGGCATGACTGGGTCCGGACCTGATGGCTTGACCTTGGCGCAATTCCCGCCACGCTGGCCCGAAAGGGGATCCCGATGACCCATTGCTTCACCACCGACCGACCCTTGCGCTTTGGCGATTGCGATTTTTCCGGCACCGCCTACTACCCGGCCTACCTCAACCTCCTGAACGGCGTGGTGGAAGAGTTCTGGACCTGGCTCGGCTGGCCCTGGCACCGGGTGATCCCCTCCGAAGGCTGGGGCACCCCCACTGTCCATCTGTCCTGCGACTTCACAAAGGCCTCGCTGATGGGCGACCTGCTGACCTTCCGCCTTTCGGTCCTCAAGGTCGGCCGCTCCTCGCTCCGCCTTGGCCATACCATCCACTGCGGGGACGAACACCGCTGGTCCGCCGAACAGGTCCTTGCCGCCAGCCATCTGGCCAGCCGCACCTCGCTGCCCTGGCCGCCCGAGGTTCGCGCCCGCCTTGAAAGCCTGCTTGCCCCTTAAGACGCCGCTTTCACCGTGTGCTCGGCATTGCCGATGATCAGGCTCTTGCCGGAATAGATGTCCCCCGTCATCTGCAGGGCAAAGCGCTCGGCATCGCGCTTGATCACCCCTTCCTGGATGGCCCCGATCTCGTCGGGGTCCACGCCGAGCACCTCCAGCACCTCACCTCCCAGCGCCAAAGCCGAGTGGAACACCTCGCGCATCTGGTGGTCGACGCCCTCGCGGATCAGCTCCAGCGCATGCGCCCGGTCCCAGGACCGGGCCAACACAACGGCATTCGGGAACTCGTGGCGCACCAGCTTGGCGATCTTCGTCGTGATGTCCTTCTTGTCCGTGGCGATCAGGATCGCCCGCGCCGTATCCGCGCCTGCGGCCTTCAGGATGTCCAGCCGCGTGCCATCCCCAAACCAGACCTTGAAGCCGAAAGACTCGGCGGCGCGGATCATCTCGGCATCGTCGTCGATGATGTTGATCGGAAAGCGCCGCGCCAGAAGCGGCTGGCAGGCGATCTGCCCGAACCGGCCGAAGCCGATGATCAGCACCTGCCCCTTCAACCCATCAGGGGCCTCGACCCCCTCGACCGACACTGCCGCCGCCGGTTTGAAGCGGTCATGCAGGATCACCATCAGCGGCGTCATCGCCATCGAGACAATGACAATCGCGTTCAGGATCGCGTTGTCCTCGGCGTTCAGCAGGCCCACCGCAAAGGCTGCCGAGTAAAGCACAAAGGCGAACTCCCCGCCCTGCGCCATCAGCACCGTGCGCTCCAGCGCCTCGGGATGGCCCGCCTTGTTCACCCGCGCCACGCCATAGATGATCGCGGCCTTCAGCACCATCAGCGACAGCACGCTGACCGCCACCAGCCGCCAGTTGTCCGCGATCACCGACAGGTCCAGCGCCATCCCGACGGCCAGAAAGAACAGCCCCAGAAGGATGCCCCGGAACGGCTCGACATCCGCCTCAAGCTGATGCCGAAAGCTCGACTCGGACAAAAGCACCCCGGCCAGAAACGCCCCCATCGCCGCCGAAAGCCCGCCCAGCTGCATCCAGAGCGCGGACCCAAGAACCACCAGAAGCGCCGCCGCCGTCATGACTTCCCGCGCCCGCGACGCCGCCAGCAGCCGGAACATCGGGTTCAGAAGGTAGATGCCCGCAACCACTAGCGCGATGATCGCCCCAAGGCCGATGGCCACGCCCTGCAGCCGGTCCATCAGCGTCACATCCTCGCCCCCGGGGGCCAGGAACGCGACCAGCGCCAGCAAGGGCACGATGGCAAGATCTTCCAGAAGCAGGATCGACACGATCCGCTGCCCCTTCGGCGCCGAGATATCGCCCCGCTCCTGCAGCATCTGCATCACGATCGCTGTCGAGGTCAGCGTGAACCCCGCCCCGGCAATCAGCGATCCCGCATAAGGATAGCCCAGCGCCACGCCGACAAGGCCCAGAACGGCCACGCAGAGGGCGACCTGCAAAAGCCCCAGCCCGAGGATATCCCGCCGCATCGCCCACAGCTTCGACGGCTCCATCTCCAGCCCGATGATGAACAGGAACATCACCACGCCCAACTCGGCCACATGCAGGATCGCCATCGGGTCCGAGAAAAGCCCAAGGCCAAACGGCCCGATCGCCAGCCCCGCCGCCAGGTACCCCAGCACCGACCCAAGGCCGATCCGCTTGAACACCGGCACCGCGACCACAGCCGCGCCCAACAGAGTCACCACCGAGACCAGATCAACCCCTGCCGATTCCGTTGCCATGCCGTGCCTCCTTGTCCGAAGGCGCAGAGTTGGCCGGGCCGCAGCGAAGAGCAACAGGATTCACATCGTAGGGTGCGCTACAGCGCACCGGGCGACTCAGGTGAGTTTGATCCCGAATTCTGTCGCCCAGAAATCGAGCTCTGGAAGCGGTCGAAGCTTAGACACGTCCGTCTCACATACAGCATGGGAAATCATGGACATGGCCTGAGGAATTCTCGAAAGCCACGCAAATACTTCCTGCAACTCGTTATAAGTCATCCTTTTGGTTGTACCATGCACTCGCCACGTCAGGGTTGCCTGCGTGTCGCCCCGGCTTGCGAAGGCACCGTTAAGGCCATGACAGACCCCGTTTCTGATATCCAGCGGGCCTTGAATCTGCGCCCACAGCGCATCTGCCAACTTAGCCTCGTAGGGCCGCGACTCTTGATCTGCAAGAATCAGTGCTCTCCACGCCCGCAGAGACCCTCGCGCACCCCGCACCCCATTTAATCGATCTGATCCGTCAGCCTTTTCGATGATCTCATGGGCTTCATTCTCAATTCGTGAAAACAGAAGCAAAAGCGAGGCCACGGTTCCGCAAATGCGATCGTAGTTCACAGGCTCGGACACGTCCCTCACCCCTCGAACACCCCGTCCATCGCCGCAAACCCCTTGACCTCGATGGGATTGCCCGAGGGATCACGGAAGAACATCGTCCATTGCTCCCCCGGCTGTCCCTGAAACCTCACCTGGGGCGGCAGGACGAACTCCACCCCCGCCGCAGTCAGCCGGTCGGCCAGCGCCTGCCAGTCCGGCTGCAACAAGACCAGCCCTAGATGCGGCATCGGGACCATGTGGTCGCCGACGCGTCCGGTATTCGTCGTCTTGAACGGCTCGCCCAGATGCAGGCTGATCTGGTGTCCGAAGAAATCGAAATCGACCCAGGTCTCGGTAGACCGTCCCTCCCGGCAGCCCAGGATGCCACCATAGAAGGCCCGGGCGGCGTCCAGATCGGTGACGTGGTAAGCCAGATGGAACGGGGTCAGCATCGCGAAAGCTCCGGGTCAGGTCGGGACGATCCAAGCACGGAAGCCGCTGCCGTCGCAACGATCCTTCTCCGACAGGCTGCGGGCAGGGATGAATTTTCCGTAAATGTCCGCGATCAAGGTATTGATTTCCCTATATCATCTGGATTTGTCCACCGCGGACATCTCCCCGTTGCCAGCCGCCGCAATCCCCCCTACCCTCGCCCGCAAACAAGGGAGGACGACCCATGACCGACAGACCCCTCGGCTTTGACACGCTTGCCATCCACGCGGGCACCGCCCCGGACCCCGCCACTGGCGCCCGGCAGGTCCCGATCTACCAGACCACCGCCTACGTCTTCCGCGACGCCGACCACGCGGCCAAACTCTTCAACCTGCAAGAGGTGGGCTACATCTACTCCCGCCTGACGAACCCCACAGTGTCGGCCCTCGCCAACCGCGTGGTCGCGCTGGAAGGCGGCGCGGGCGGCATCGCCTGCTCGTCCGGTCACGCAGCCCAGATCATGGCGCTGTTCCCGATCATGGCCCCCGGCCGCAACATCGTCGCCTCGACCCGGCTTTACGGCGGCACGATCCAGCAGTTCTCGAACACGATCCGCAAATTCGGCTGGTCGGCCAAGTTCGTCGATTTCGACGACCCGAAAGCGATCGAGGCCGCCATCGACGCCGACACCCGCGCCCTCTTTTGCGAGACGATCTGCAACCCCGGCGGGGCCCTCAGCGACCTCGATGCCATCGCCCGCGTCGCGAACCAGGCCCACATCCCGCTGATCGTCGACAACACCACCGCGTCGCCCTACCTCTGCCGGCCGATCGAACACGGCGCGACCCTCGTCGTCCATTCGGCGACCAAGTACCTGACCGGCAACGGCACCGTCACCGGCGGGATCGTCGTGGACTCCGGCAACTTCAACTGGTCGAAGGACGACAAGTTCCCCTCGCTTTCCCAGCCCGAGCCCGCCTACCACGGCCTCGTCTTCCACCCGACCTTGGGCAACATGGCCTTCACCTTCCACTCCATCGCCATCGGGCTGCGCGACCTTGGGATGACGATGAACCCGCAGGGTGCGCACTACACGCTGATGGGGATCGAGACGCTGGCCCTTCGGATGCAGCGCCATGTCGAGAACGCGCAGATCGTCGCGGACTGGCTGGAGCAGGACCCTCGTGTCGGCAAGGTCACCTATCCGGGCCTCAAATCCTCGCCCTACCACAACCTCGCGAAGATGATCACGCCCAAGGGCCCCGGCGCCCTGTTCACCTTCACGATCAAGGGCGGCTACGAGGCCTGCGTCAAGCTGATCGACAACGTCAAGCTCTTCTCCCACGTGGCGAACCTCGGCGACACGCGGAGCCTGATCATCCATCCGGCGTCGACCACGCACCGCCAGCTGACGGAAGACGCGCAGGTCAAGGCCGGGGCGGCACCGGACAGCGTGCGCGTGTCGATCGGGATAGAGGATGTGCGCGACATCATCGCCGACCTCGATCAGGCGCTGGCCAAGGCCACGGCCTGACCGGAAGACCCGCCGCTCACTCTCCCGAAACGGAGGTCAGCGGCGGGGCCACGAACATTCCCTTCGGCAGGGGCTCAAGCCAGCCAATCTCGGCCCGGGTCTGCACGGGCTGGCCAGGCAGCCAATCGACGGTCAGCGCCATCGGACGACAGAGCTTGCCCACGCCCTCGGCCGCGCAGGCCCCGGTCGTGGCGCCAAGTGCCGCTGCAAGGGCCGCCTCGGCGCTTTGCGTGCCCTCGGCACCAGCGTCCAGCGTCAGGCCCACGACATCGGTGTGCAGGACATGGGCGGCGAGGTCAGGCATCTCTTCGTCCCCTTCGGCCACCCGATAGACCAGTTCCACTTGAAACCGCGCGAGGCCAGCACCCGCATCGACGCTGTCTTCGACGACCCGGGCCGCGTTCACCGCGCAATCGGCAGCAAAGGACTGCCGCATCACGGCGCATAGCCCCTCGGCCACGCGCGGGGCGCGGATGTCGGCCAGCACCTGCAGGTATTCGACCTCGGGCAGTTTCTCGCCCTCGGCCAGCAAGTCCGACAGGGTCGCCTGCAAGGTCATCCTCACGGTGCGGCCTTCAACGAAACCGTCCTGCGCAAGATAGGCCCGCACGTCGTCCTGCCGGATCAGCCCGCCCGAGGGCGAGATCAGCCAGCGTTGCCGCGTCGCGGCCTTCGGTGCCGGGGTGTCGGCGTCGGCCGTTTCGACCGCGGCGACAGGTTCCGCCTTCGGAAGGGACTGCCAGTACTGCCAACCGGCCGCGCCGAAGCCCACTGCCATCAGAAGCGCCCCGGTTCCAATCAGAAGCCGCAGCATCAGAAGGACACTCCCTGCCGCAGATAGTTCAGGTCGCCGAAGGCAAAGCTGGTGGCAATCGCCTTGACCCGGCCGGAAAAGCTGTCTGCCTCGGCCGATTGCCCGCGGATTTCAAAGTACTTGTCCTGTGTCATCCGGATGCGCGCGGCTTCGATCGGGGCGTAGACCGCCTTGGGGTCCTCCTCGCCCGGCAGGGGCCCGACGACCGAAACCATGCCCTTGTCGAATCCAGCGCGGGTTTCGTCCGCCAGAACCCCGAAACTGTCGCGGAACCAGGTGTTCCAGGCGGCGATCCCTTCTTCCATCAGTACAAGCTTGGCCTCGGCCTCTTCCTTGTAGCTGCCCGGCCCGTCGCGCAGCACCTCGAAGAAGCGATGCCCCGGGTTCAGGGCATAGGCCGGGCTCAGGCCGCATTCGGCCAGACCGGCCGCAGGAAGCACCTCGACCGGGACCACCGGATCAAGGTTCGCGACCCCGGCCTGTTCGCCGCCAAGCAGCACCACCCGCTCGACCCGGGCGCCCGGGGCAAGGTGGATGTTCCAGATCCGGTGGCCGCGAAAGTTCAGCAAGACCAGATAGACCGGACGGTCCGTTTCGGTCACCGCCACATCATAAGCCTGATAGGTAATGCCCGCCCCGTCCGCGACCTGGCCCAACCCCGAGGCGCGGTAGCTGTTGACAAAGCCCTGCACTGCCGCCGCAAGCGCCCTGTCGTCGTAGGTTTGCAGCGCCAGATCCAGCTCGCTCTCGCCCGCCGTGACATGCCCGACTGCCGTGCCCTCCAGGGGTGGGGTCAGCTTGCAGCCCGTGATCGGCCGGATCGTCATGATTTCGGCCGGGATGTCCTTCGAAACCCTGGCCTTGTGGCCGTCCATCACATCCGAGATGAAGACCGGACGATTGCCCGCCAGCGCGGCAATCGGACCCCGTGCAACCAGCCCGTCGTTGCCGTCGTCCAATTGGTCGGACGGCGTGGTCCCCGACGACTTGCCATTTCCGCCCCCGAACAAGCTACCATCGCCGCCGATCTGCTGCACGAAAGCCTGCCCTTCGAGCATCACGATCACCGGCTCGGGCAGGATCCCTTCAAAGCCGCGCGGGCCCAGCGACACCAGCATGAACATGAAAAGCGAGATCGAACCGACGATCAAAAGGCTGATCGGTCCGCGGATCATCGGTGTCTGCTCCTGCTACTTGCTCTTGGGGTCGTTTTGCCGGTCGACTTGGGCCAAATCATGACAAGGACTGGCGGATTCCTTGCGAAATCCGCCAATTGCGGCCCGGCTGCGACAGTGTCATTCGGCAATCGCGTAGGTGACAGACACGGTCGCGATCAGCCCCAGTTCGCCGCCGACGACCGGCACTGGTGCAGAGGCAACCGCCTCGCGATACATCGGGGCGGGGTCGGTCATCGCACCCCCATCAGCAATCGACAGGACGTCGCCCAGGGTCACCCCAGCCGCAGTTGCCAGAAGCTCGGCCTTGGCGCGGGCGTCAGCAACCGCCTCTTTCCGCGCCTCGTTATAGGCAGGCTCGGGGTCTGCCAGGCCGAAGGTCAGACCGTTCAGCGTATTGGCCCCATCGGCAACAGCCGCATCCAGCACCGCCCCGGTGGTGTCCAGCTTGCGCACCCGGACCGTCAGCATGTTCGAGGCGACATAGCCCGAGATCGTCGGGGTCGAGCTGTCATAGCCCGTCCAGTTCGGGTTGATCGACAGGTTCGACGTCTGCATGTCCCGCGCCTCGATCCCCGAGGCGGTCAGCCGGGCAATCACGGCATCCGTCGCCGTGGTATTGGCAGCAAGCGCCTCGGCAGCCGTTGCCGCCTGCGTCGTCACGCCGATCATCAGGGTGGCCATGTCCGGGGCGGCCTCGATCGTGCCGGTGCCGGTCACGCTGATCGTGCGGGTCGGCGCGTCTTCGGCAAGAACGGGGGCTGTCAGCGGCAGGACAAGGGCGGCAGACAGGAACAGGGCAGAAAGGGCGCGCACGGGGGTCTCCTTCGGGTTGCGTGACATTTCGTGACTTAAGACGCGCCCCGCAACCGGTTCCTTGGCCCTTTTCCTTCCCTTCGGCGAAAAGCTGCTCTAGTACTGCGCCAATCGGCTGGGGCACGTTCCAGCACTTCCAAGATCCGTGCTAGACCCGCGACATGAAACCGACATTTGCACTTGACCTGACCCGCGAGGCCATCGGCCTTCTGCACCGGACGCCGAAGGGCTGGCTTTCGATTGGCGACGTCGCCTTTGACGCGCCCGATCTCGCCGAAGCTCTGGACTATCTGCGCAAGACCGCGCTGGGGCTGTCGCCGATGGGCGTGGCGACCAAGCTGATCCTGCCAAACAGCCAGATCCTTTATACCGAGGTTCACGCCCCCGGCCCCAGCCGCGAGGAAAAGCGCCGCCAGATCGCAACGGCGCTGGAAGGCCAGACACCCTATGCCGTCGAGGATCTCGTCTTCGACTGGTCCGGCAAAGGCGCTACGGTCAAGGTCGCCGTCATCGCGAAGGAAACCCTGGCCGAGGCCGAGGGCTTTGCGGTCGAACACCGGCTGAACCCGGTCTCTTTCGTCGCCGTTCCGGAAGAAGGCAACTTCGTCGGCGAACCCTGGTTCGGCCCGACCGCCGCTGCCGCCAGCCTTCTGGCCGAGGATGAGACGGTCGAGCGTGACCGCGAACCCGTGACAATCCTGCACCGCGAGCTGCCGAAGGCCGAGCCCGTGGCAGCGCCCGTCGAGGCACCCGTCGAGCCAGCGCCGGTTGCGGCCGACGACGACCCGCTGCCCGGACTGGAAGAAGCGCTGAACGCCGAACTGACAGAAGTCGAGACGCCGGTCCCGACGGATGCAGTGGATCCTGCAGCCGATACCCTGGACGACATCGCCGAAGCGGATCTTGCTGCCAGTCTGGCAGATAGCCCGGATGTACCTGCCGAAGAGGCAGTCACGGCCTCGTCGGACATGGCCGACCTCGCCGAAATCGACGTTGCGGCGGCGCCGGTCGACGCGCCCGTGGCACAACCTGCCCCGGTAGCAGAGCCTGAGGCAGAAGAAGCCCCCTTCGCCCATGTCACCGACACCTCGGCCTTCCCCGAAGCCGGCGATGACCCGCGGTCCTCCTCCGCCCGCAGGCTGGTGGCGGACGATCCTGACGACGACCTCCCGCCTGCTCCGTCCACTGCCGCAATGGTGGCTTTCGCCAGCCGCCGGGCTGCTGCGGCTGATGCCGTGGCGCGCCCCGTGGACGGGGTGACCCGGCCAACGGCAGCTCCTGCGGCAAAGGGTGGCATTGCCCGCCCCGCGCCGTCCAAGGGCTATTCCGGTCTGGTGACCGCTCCCTCGATCCCGGGCACCCGCGCCAAGGCGAAGGTCAAGGGCGGCGACATTCCCCGCCCGGCAATCGGACCGACCACGGTGAAATCCCCTGCCCGCCCGGGCGGAACTTTCGGGGCCGCTCTTCCGGCCAAAAAGCGCTCGGGCACCGTCTTCATGGTGCTGGTCGGGCTTCTCCTCCTGTTCCTCGCCCTGATCGGGCTCTGGTCCTCGATGTACCTCGGCGGCAGTGCCACCACCGAGGGGGCTGCAGCGACCGAGGTTCTGCCGGATGTCAGCGACGAAATGCTCGCCGACATGCAGGACCCCGAGGGCATGACCGATCCCCTGCCCGAAGCCGACGGCACGGTCGAGGCTGCGGACGCAGGCGCGCTTGCGACCGAAAGCCTGCCGGTCAATATCGGCGGTGACGAAGCCGCCGAAACCGAGGTTGCCGCCGTCGAGCCGACCGCCGCGGAGCCCGCGCCCGAAGTGGCACCGGAGCCCGCCCCCGAAACGGTCGCAGCGCCAGTGCCGGAACCCGCCCCGGGCACCACGGTCGCGACCGATGTGGCCGCTGCCACCGCCCCGGTCGAGGATCAGGACGAAATCTTCCTGTCCGCCATGGACGCCCCGCCCCCAGCGCTGGACGCCTTTGCCCTGCCCGCCCTGACCGACGTGGCGGATGCGTTGCCAGACCCGGTGATGCCGCCGCCCGCTCCGGGTACGGTCTACCGCTTCGATGCCCAGGGTCTTCTCGTGCCGACACCCGAAGGGATCGTCAGTCCGGACGGCGTGATGCTGATCGCGGGCCAGCCGCCCCTTGTGCCGCCGTCGCGGAGTGACGTCGCTTCGGCCGCCGCACTGGCGGCCGCGTCCGTTCCGGCCCCTGCCGTCCTACCGCCAACCTCGGCAGACGCCTCGCTGGTGACGGCCGGGGAAACCGCTTCTGACGCAGCCCCCCTGCCACCCGCCGATCCGGCCATGGCGGGCTTCCGGCCCCGGCCCCGGCCTGAAGGCCTGACCCCCGCTACCGCGAATGACGACGCTTCCCTCAGCACTGCGGACGCGACCACCTTCGCCGTCCTGCGCCCGCTGCCGCGACCGGCCAGCGTGGCTACGGCCGCGGCGGCTGTGCTGCCTGCCTCTGCCGCGCCCGCCGATCTGGGGGCGCAAGGTGCGTCCCTGACGGCGCAGGCCGAGGCGAAGCTGGCTGAAGCTGCCGCTTTGGAGGCGCAGAATCCCTCTATCGTTGCAATCTCGATGCGGCCCGCCTCCCGCCCCCGCGATCTGAGCCGCGCTGTCGAGGCCGCCGTCGCCGCTGCCGTGCGCGAGCCTGCTCCCGAAGCCGAGACCATCGAAATCGCCGCTGCCGCCCCCGAGGTGAAGCCCGAGGAAGTGGACGAGCTTGACGAGCCCGAGACCACCAAGGCCGCACCTTCGATTCCGACCAAGGCCAGCGTGGCCAAGCAGGCGACCTATGCGAATGCGATCAACCTGTCGAAGATCAACCTGATCGGCACCTACGGCACCGACAGCCGCCGCTATGCGCTGATCCGGCAGTCGAACGGGAAGTACAAGAAGGTCAAGGTCGGCGACAAGATCGACGGCGGGACCGTCAAGGCGATCACCGAGACCGAGGTCCGCTATCAGAAGGGTGGCCGACTGGTCAGCCTGAAGATGCCGAAGGCCTGACCTGTCCACGCAGGACAGGCTAGGCCTTTCCAGTAAAATCAACAGCTTCTTCGTGGGCGTTTACGCGACGTTAACTCTGTGCCTGGCCGGTCAGGCCCCGGCAGCCACGCCCGCTTCGGCGAAGGTCGCCATGCCGGAATGGCAGGCGACTGCGCCCTGCACCACGCCGATGGCCAGCGCCGCGCCCGAGCCTTCGCCAAGCCGCAGACCCAGCGACAAAAGCGGCTCCTTGCCCAGTTTTTCCAGCAGACGCGCATGCGCGCCCTCGGCGCTTTGATGCCCCGCGACGCAGTGGTCGAGCGCCCCCGGCGCGGCCTTTTCCAGCACCGCCGCTGCCGCACAGGCGATGAAGCCGTCCAGGATCACCGGTACCCGGCCCATCCGCGCGCCAAGATATGCGCCGGTCATCGCGGCAATCTCGCGCCCGCCAAGGCAGCGCAGCACCTGCAGCGGATCGCCAAGCAGTGCCTTGTGACGCTCCACCCCCGCTGCAACCGCAGCCTCCTTGCGGCGGAGGCCTTCGTCATCGACCCCGGTGCCCCGCCCGGCCCAGCCAACGCCACCGTAAAGCGCGGTGGCGATGGCGGCAGCGGCGGTGGTGTTGCCGATCCCCATCTCGCCCGCGACGAACAGGTCGGCCTCAAGGTTCACCGCCTCATAGCCCCGGCGCATGGCGTCCACGACCTCGTCCTCGGTCATCGCGGGTGCTTCGGTGAAGTCCGCAGTGGGGGAATCGAGATCCAGTGCATGCACGTCAAGCTTGGCCCCGAAAGCGCCGGCCAGCTGGTTGATCGCCGCCCCGCCATGGGCAAAGTTCGCCACCATCTGCGCGGTCACTTCTGCCGGAAAGGCCGAAACGCCCTTGGCGGTAACCCCATGATTTCCGGCAAAGATCACGATCTGCGGTTTCTCGGCCGTGGGCTTGTCGGTGCCCTGCCAGCCGCCCATCCAGATCGCGAGCTTCTCCAGCCGCCCCAGCGCGCCCGGCGGCTTGGTCAGCTGGCCGTTCCGTGCCTCGGCCGCAGCGATGGCCGCCTGATCGGGGGCGGGGAGCTTTGCCAGCATCGCGTGGACATCGGCAAGGGTCTGGAACGGCATCATCTTCTCCGGATTGATCCTGATCGCGTCAGGGGCTACCCCAAGGGCCAGATGAACGCCAGCCGGGATAAGCCGCTTTGACCCCAATCCGCGACATTGCCCTTCGGCTGCCATCGGACCTTCTGTCCGCCTTCGCGCTCTTGTCGCGCCTGCCTCTGCCGAACCATCAAGGCACCGGAGGCGCCTCGGCCTGGGCCTGGCCGCTGGTCGGCGCGGTGCTGGGCGCGCTTGGGGCCGCACTCGCCTCGGCCGCGCTGTGGCTGGGGGTCACGCCCGGGGTGACGGCGGCGCTGGTCCTGGCCCTGGGCGCCATGCTGACCGGGGGCTTGCACGAAGACGGGCTGTCCGACACCGCGGACGGGCTTTACGGCGGCTGGACCAAGGCACGGCGGCTGGAGATCATGAAGGACAGCCGGGTCGGCAGCTACGGCGTGCTGGCGCTGGTGCTGGTCACGCTGGCGCGCTGGTCCGCGCTGACGGCAGTGCTGGTGTATGGCGGGCACTGGGCCGCCCTGATCGCCACGGGGGCGGTTTCACGCGCCCCGATGGCGCTGATGATGGCGCTGTTGCCCAACGCGCGGGGCGAGGGTCTTAGCCATGCGACCGGGCGACCAAGCCCGGCGACGGCGCTGGTGGCTCTGGCGCTGGCAGCGGCGATAGCCGTGGGCCTGACTGGCTGGACGGCCGTGCCGCTGGTCTTCGCGGCCCTTGGGGCTGCGATCCTTCTGTCCTTTCTTGCCCTGCGGAAGATCGGCGGTCAGACCGGCGACATCCTCGGGGCCTCGCAGCAGCTGGCCGAAGTCGCCTGCCTGTCGGTCCTTTCGGCGCGCGCCTGACGACAGGAGGCGATTTCTTCGAAGAAATCGCACCGGAGCCTTTGAAGGCTCCGAACCGGAATTTTCGAAAATTCCGGGGCGCTCGACCTGCCGCGATGCACAGCTTCTCTGCAAGGCAAGGGCCGGTCACCCTCTGGCCTTTGTGCCCCGCCCGCGATACATGGGCCGGGAGAGCTTGCGAGGCACCCATGTCCGACTATTCCGACGCCATATCCTCGACCGAAGAGATCATCGAGGACGCCCGCAACGGGCGGATGTTCATCCTGGTCGACCATGAGGACCGTGAGAACGAGGGCGACCTGGTGATCCCGGCGCAGATGTGCACGCCGAATGCGATCACCTTCATGGCCATGCATGGCCGGGGGCTGATCTGCCTGGCGCTGACTGCCGAACGGGTGGATCAGCTGGGCCTGCAGCTGATGGACCGCAAGAATTCCAGCCGCCATTCCAGCGCCTTTACCCTGTCGATCGAGGCCGTCGAAGGGATTTCGACCGGCATTTCGGCGGCGGATCGGGCGCGGACCGTTGCCGTGGCGACGGACCCGACCAAGGGTGCCGTGGACATTGCCAGCCCCGGCCACATCTTCCCGCTGCGCGCCCGCGACGGTGGCGTTCTGGTCCGTGCCGGCCACACCGAGGCTGCCGTCGACGTATCGCGGCTGGCAGGGCTGAACCCAAGCGGAGTGATCTGCGAGGTTATGAACGACGACGGCACGATGGCGCGCCTGCCGGACCTGATCACCTTCGGCCAGAAGCACGGGATCAAGATCGGCACGATTTCCGATCTGATTGCCTACCGCCGCAAGCATGACAATCTGGTCAAGGAACGCTCGGTCAAATCGGTCACCTCGGTTCATGGTGGCGACTGGCTGATGCGGGTCTTCACCGACGATCTGCAGGGGGCCGACCACGTCGTGCTGACCAAGGGCGACCTGACGACGCCCGAGCCGGTGCTTGTGCGGGTCCATGCGCTGAACCCGCTGGAGGACGTCCTTGGGCTTGGCGACGGCAGCGACCTGCCAGCGGCAATGCGGATCATCGCAACGGAGGGCCGAGGTGCCGTGATCCTTCTGCGCGACACCTCGATGAAGATGGTCGAGGGTGGCGAGCAATCGCCGCAGACGCTGCGGCAGTATGGGATCGGCGCGCAGATCCTGTCGGCGCTTGGACTGTCGGCGATCACGCTTGTCACCAACTCGGTCCAGCCAAAGCTGGTGGGGCTGGAAGGATACGACCTGACCATCGCGGGCACCCGCGCGATCAAGGAGTAAGGCCGATGGCAACCGCCGAGACGCATTACACCCTGGCCCTGCCCAGCTTCGACAAGCCGGTGAAGCTCCTCATCGTCGTGGCGCCCTATTACAAGGACATCGCCGACAATCTGGTCGCAGGCGCGCGGGCCGTGGGGGCGGCCTGCGGGGCCACGGTGGACCTGATCGAGGTGCCGGGGGCGCTGGAAGTGCCGACTGCCATCGCGATGGCCGAACGGCTGGCCGAGTATGACGGCTATGTCGCCCTTGGCTGCGTGATCCGCGGGGAGACGACGCATTACGACACGGTCTGCAATGACAGCTCGCGCGCGATCAGCCTCTTGGGGCTGCAGGGCGCTTGCATCGGCAATGGCATCCTGACCGTCGAAAACCGCGCTCAGGCCGAAGTGCGGGCGGACCCGGCGGGTCAGAACAAAGGTGGCGGTGCCGCAGCGGCGGCCTTGCATCTTGTGGCCTTGTCGCGCACATGGGCCGGAAAATCCAAGGGGATCGGTTTCCGGGCATGACTTCCGACAAAGGCCAGGCCAAGCGCCAGATGAAATCGGCCTCGCGGCTTTATGCCGTGCAGGCGCTGTTCCAGATGGAGGTCTCGGGCCAGACGGTGGAAGCCGTGACGCGCGAGTTCGAGACGCACCGGTTCGGCGCGACCTATGACGAAGGCGAATTTGCCGAGGGTGACGTCGACCATTTCCGCGCTGTCGTGGGCGCGGCGGTGAACTGGCAGGCGAAGATCGACCAGCTGACCGACCGGGCGCTGGTCGCGACATGGCCCATCGACCGGATCGACCCGGTCCTGCGCGCCCTGTTCCGCGCGGCCGGTGGGGAGCTTGTGGACATGGCGACCCCGCCCAAGGTGGCGATCACCGAATATGTCGATGTCGCCAAGGCCTTCTTCCCGGACGGCAAGGAACCCAAATTCGTCAACGCAGTCCTTGACCACATGGCGCGCGAGGCCAAGCCCGAGGCTTTCTGACGCGTCACAGGGATAAACGATCCAGCGACGGAGCCCCGGCCATGCGTCTTCTTACCCTTCTCGCGGCCGTTTCGATGACGGCCTGCGCCACTGCCCAGGCCCAGACCGTGACCGATACCGAGTGGCAGCTTCTGGCCGTCGACGGCACGTTCTACGAGGCAAACGCGACCCTGCAGATCGCGGACGACGGGTCGCTCACCGGGTCCGGCCCCTGCAACCGCTGGTCCGCCAGAAACGCCACGACCTTGCCGGACCTGAAGATCGAGGGCCTCCGCGCCACCCGGATGGCCTGCGACCGGTTGGCGGATGAGCAGGTCTTCTTCGATGTCCTCATCGGGATGACGGGTGTCAAACTTGCAGGACCGAAGAACCTGGTCCTACAGGGCCCCGGCGACCGAAGCATGAAGTTCAGCCTTATTTCGGTCATGGGGCTGCCGGACTGCACCACCTGCGCCGCAAAAGACTAAGCCACGCGGGGCTGGACGGAACCCGGGCCGCCCCCCATATCGCCCGGAACGTCCCCAGTTGCCGAGGTCCCATGCCCGCCCGCGCCGCCGTTGCCGCCTTCCTTGACCGCCCGGCGGTCTCGCGCTTCATCATCGCCGTCATCCTGATCAACGCCGTGACCCTGGGGCTTGAAACCTTCCCCGAGGTGATGTCGCGGGCGGGTCCGATGATCCTGGCCATCGACCGTCTTTGCCTTGGCATCTTCGTCGTGGAACTGGCGCTGCGGCTTTACGCCCTGGGATTGCGCTTCTTCCGGTCGGGCTGGAACGTCTTCGACTTCGTGATCGTCGGCATCTCGCTTCTGCCCGCGACAGGCGGCTTCTCGGTCCTGCGCGCCATGCGCATTCTGCGGGTGCTGCGGGTGGTTTCCGCCGTGCCGTCACTGCGCCGCGTGGTCGACGGCCTGGGCCGCGCGCTGCCGGGGATGGGATCGGTCTTCCTCTTGATCCTGATCATCTACTACATCGCCGCCGTGATGGCGACGAAGCTGTTTGGCGCAAGTTTCCCGCAATGGTTCGGCAGCCTGACCGCCACCTCCTTCACGCTGTTTCAGATCATGACGCTGGAAGGTTGGTCGGGCGAGATCGTGCGCCCGGTGATGGAGGTCTATCCCTATGCCTGGGCCTTCTTCGTGCCCTTCATTCTGATCACCACCTTCGCTGTCCTGAACCTGATCGTCGGCCTGATCGTGAACTCGATGCAAGAGGCTGCATCCGAGGCCGAAGAACAACGCGGCCAGGTCTTTGAGGCAAAGGTGATGGAACGGCTGGACGCCATCGAAAGGAAACTGGACGCCAAGGCTTAGGGTCCGGGCCGCTCATCGCTTTCTTGCGGTCGCTCTTCACTTTGCACCCGCGAAGACCGCGCGACAGGGAGGGATGAGCGTCTCTGCCTAGCGGTTCGCGTCAAACAGCGCCGCCGCGCGGTCGAAGAACCGGGCCCGCGCGGCCGGGCCTTCCATCATGATCTCGTGCTCGGCCCCGGGGTAGAGGTCAAGCTGGCCGTTCGACCAGCCCGCAAGGCGAAGATGGACCGGCGGCACATCCACCACCTTTTCCGCCGTGCCAAGCCCACAGATCGCCGGGATCTTCGGCGCGGGCAGGACCGACAGCGCGGCACATTCGTGCAGTGCGGCCTTCAGCCAGCCGATGGACGGGCCGCCCAGCGCCAGATCGGGCACTTCGGCCACCTGACGGCGCATGTAATCCCACATCTCGCGGTCGGTGGTCAGAACATTGCCCTCGAACGGGACCTGAAGCAGGTAGGTCTCGCCGCTGGTCGAGGGCGCATAGCGGGCCACCAGACCTAGTGGCGCGGCAAAGACCGACACCACCGACGCCACCGGGCGCAGCCAGGCGGCCATCGCGATGCCCCACATCGGCGCAGAGAAGGCCGCGGCCTTGACCGGCAGGCCTCGCATCAACCCGCGCAGCCCGATGCAGCCGCCCATCGAATGCGCCACCATGTAAAATGGCTGTGGCAGGTCCAGACGACCCGCCTCGGCCAGCATAGCGTCAAGGTCTTGCTGGTATTCGTCGAAATCGCCGACATGGCCCATCATCCGGTCCGGCAGGACCCGGTCGGCAAGGCCCTGGCCGCGCCAGTCGATGGTGATGACCGAAAAGCCGCGCTGGATCAGATCACCCGCAGCGCGCCCGTATTTCTCGATGCACTCTGTCCGGCCCGGCAGCAGCAGCACAGTGCCCTTGTCACCCGCCTTCCATGAGGCAAGCCGGATGCGCGCTGCCCCGGCCTGCACCCAGACCACGACCGCGCCGGGCGGCGCATCAGCGACGCCGGCATGGAAGGGCGCTGGCTGGGCGCTGTCGTGTTTCACCCCAGCACCGAGCCAAGCTTCATCGCCAGCCCCATATTGCCATCGACCGACAGCTTGCCGGTCATGAAGGCCATCGTGGCGTTCATGTCGCCATCGAGGATCGCACGGAACACGTCAGCCTCGGCGGTCAGCGTGACATCAGCCTCGTCGTCCCCGGCGCGGACGCCGAGACCGTCCAGCATGATCGCGCCTTCGCCCGGGATCACGAACTTGGCCACCCCGTCAAATCCGCCCGACAATTTGGCAGACAACGCCTTCACGGCCGCATTGATCATTTCGCTCATCACAAGTCTCCGGTTCGTGACCCTGGCCCACTGGCAATCTGGCGCGGATCGGTTACTTTCAAGTTATGCGTGTCCGGGCCGCCATTCTCAATCGTATCGTTGCGGCACTTCTGCCGCTTTTCCTGACTTGCGCGGCCGTCTGGGCCGAAGACACCGCCAAGCTGGACGGGCTGTTCGACCGGCTGAAGACCGCGGAAGAGGCCGAGGCGGGCCGGATCGAGACCGAGATCTGGATTGAATGGTCGAAATCGGGGTCCCCGGCGCTGGACCTGCTGCTGCAACGCGGGCGGGATGCGATGGACCTTGGCGATCTGCCACAGGCCATCGACCATTTCAGCGCGATCATCGACCATGATCCGAACTTCGCCGAGGCCTGGAATGCGCGGGCCACGGCCTATTACATGGCGGGCGAGTTCGGCCCTTCGGTCGCTGACATCGCCGCGGTCTTGACCCTCAATCCCCGGCATTTCGGCGCCCTGTCCGGTCTTGCGATGATCCTTGAGGAAACCGGAAAGCCCGAACGCGCGCTGGAAGCCTACCGCGCCGCGATCGCCATCCATCCGCACATGTCCGGCGCTGCCGAGGCCATCGAGCGGCTGGAGACCGAGGCCGAGGGGCAGGAGCTTTAAGTCATGGACGCCACTCGGCGGGTGACGGCGGTCCTTGGGCCGACGAACACCGGCAAGACCCATCACGCGATCGACCGGATGCTCGCGCACCGGACCGGAGTCATCGGGCTGCCGCTGCGCCTGCTTGCGCGTGAGGTCTATGACCGGATCGTCGCACGCGTCGGCCCCTCGATCGTGGCGCTGGTCACGGGCGAAGAACGGATCGTCCCGGACCGGACACAGTACTGGGTCTGCACGACCGAAGCCATGCCGCTGGAGATCGGCGCGGATTTCGTCGCGGTAGACGAGATCCAGCTTTGCGCCGATGCCGACCGGGGCCACGTCTTCACCGATCGCCTGTTGCGCGCCCGGGGGCTGAACGAGACGCTGTTTCTGGGGTCCGACACCATGCGCGGGGCCATCGCGGGCCTTGTGCCGCATGTGACGTTCCTCAAGCGCGAGAGGATGTCGACCCTGCGCTATGCCGGGTCGAAGAAGATCAGCCGGATGCCGGAACGGTCGGCCATCGTCGGCTTTTCGGTCGAGAACGTCTATGCGATTGCCGAGCTGATCCGCCGCCAGAAGGGCGGTTGCGCCGTGGTGATGGGGGCTTTGTCGCCCCGGACCCGGAACGCGCAGGTGGCACTCTACCAGAACGGCGACGTGGATTATCTGGTGGCCACCGATGCCATCGGCATGGGCCTCAACCTCGACATCAAGCACGCGGCATTCTCGGCCACCGCCAAATTCGACGGTCGCCGGATGCGGGCGCTTTATCCGCATGAACTGGCCCAGATCGCCGGCCGGGCCGGGCGGCATACCGAGGACGGGACCTTTGGCGTCACCGGCGAGGCGCGGCCCTTTGACGAAGACCTGGTGGAAGCCATCGAAAACCACCGCTTCGCCCCGGTGAAGAAACTCCACTGGCGCAACGAATCGATGGATTTCGGATCGTCCGACCGGCTGATCCGCAGCCTCGAGGCCCCGACCGACAACGACTGGCTGACCCGGGCGCGGGACGCCGACGACGTGCTGGCGCTGAAGGCGTTGGCCGCCCTGCCCGAGGTGCAGGACAAGCTGACCGAGCCAAAGCGCGTGCAGCTTCTGTGGGACGTCTGCCGGATTCCGGACTTCCGGTCATCCAGTGGCCCCGAACACACCACGCTGCTGACCCGGATCTTCGAGTTCCTGGTCGGGCGCGGGCTTGGGGGTGGGCGCATCCCCTCGGACTGGCTGGCGACCGCGATCAAGCGGATCGACAAGACCGAAGGCGATATCGACACTTTATCGCGCAGATTGGCCTATATCCGCACTTGGACCTATGTCACCCAGCGGAAAAACTGGGTCGAAGACGAAAGCCATTGGCGGGATGAGACGCGCGCTGTAGAAGACCGCCTGTCGGATGCGCTGCATGCGGCGCTGACGCAACGATTTGTCGACCGGCGGACCTCGGTTCTTCTCCGCCGGTTGAAGCAGAAGGAGGCTCTCGTGGCCGAAGTGAACGACAAGGGCGAAGTGACGGTCGAAGGCGAATTCGCCGGGAAACTGGAAGGCTTCCGCTTCAAGCAGGACGCCTCCGCCACGCCGGACGCCGCCCGCACGCTGGCCCAGGCCGCGATCCAGGCCCTGAAGCCGGAATTCCACCTGCGTGCCGACCGCTTCTACAACGCGCCGGACACCGAGCTTGATTTCACCGAACAGGGCGGCCTGATGTGGGGCACCAACGCGGTGGGTAAGCTCGTGAAGGGCGCCGAGGCCGCAAAGCCCTCGGTCGAGGCCTTCGTGGACGAAGAAGCCGGTCCCGATGTCGCCGAGAAGGTCCGCCGCCGCTTGCAGCACTTCATCGACCGCAAGGTCGCCGCACAGTTCGAACCGCTCCTCGCCATGGGTCGGGACGAGGCGCTGACTGGCCTCGCCCGTGGTTTCGCCTTCCGCCTGTCCGAAGCGATGGGCGTCTTGCCGCGCGATGCCGTCGCGTCCGAGGTCAAGGAGCTGGACCAGGACGCGAGGGGCGCCTTGCGCAAGCACGGCGTCCGCTTTGGCCAGTTCACCATCTTCCTGCCCGCTCTTCTGAAACCCGCCCCCACTCGGCTGCGCCTTGTGCTGTGGTCGCTCTGGAACGGGCTGCAGGAATTCCCCGAATCCCCGCCTCCTGGCCTCGTGACCATTCCGAACGTCGCCGAAGTGCCGAAACAGCACTACACCCTTGCGGGCTATCACCCCGCCGGGACCCGTGCGATCCGCATCGACATGCTGGAACGCCTGGCCGATATCCTGCGCCAGAAGGACAGCCGTGTCGGCTTCGAGGCGACGCCGGACATGCTGTCGATCACCGGCATGACCTTGGACCAGTTCGCCGACCTGATGGCCGGCCTTGGCTACAAGGGCGAGAAGGCCGAGCGCGCCAAGGTGAAGGCCGAAGCTGCAAAGGCCCCCGAAATCTCGGAAGAAGCTGCCGCCGCGATCGCTGCTGGCATGCCGATCCCGGAAGAGGTCTCGATCCTGGCCCCTCCGCCGGAACCGGAAGCCGAGGCAGCCGCCCCCGAAATGGAGGCGTTCTACACCTTCACCTGGGCACCCAAGCCCCGGCAGCGCCCCGAACGTAGCGGCGACCGGGGTCCGCGTCCTGAACGCAAAGAAGGCGAAGCCCGTGCCCCTCGCGGCGACCGTCCGCAGGGTGACCGTGCGCAGGGTGACCGGCCCAAAGGCGACCGGCCCCAGGGGGACCGTCCGCAAGGCGACCGTCCGCAAGGGGACCGCCCCCGTGGCGACCGCCCGAAAGGTGACCGCCCGAAGGGCGACTACAAGGGCGGCAAGCCGCAGCGCGACGACCGGCAGAAGTCCTACGAGGCCCGCCCCCCGCGGCCCGAAAAGCCGATCGACCCCGACAACCCGTTTGCGGCACTGCTCGCCCTCAAGGGCAAGGTCTGATTGGCGGGGCCTTCGGGCAAACCTGATCCAGCCGCCGCGCCCAAGCTGCGGCTGGACAAATGGCTCTGGCAGGCACGGTTCTTCAAGTCGCGCAGTCTTGCCGCCGAAGTGATCGAGGCGGGGTCGGTCCGCGTCAACGGCACCCGGATCAGCCGCCCCGGCCGCGACGTGATCGCAGGCGACACCCTCACGTTCCCGCAAGGCGGCCGCATCCGCCTTGTGCGCGTATTGGCCCTGGGGCAAAGGCGCGGCCCGGCAACCGAGGCGCAGGCGCTTTACCTTGACCTCGATCCCGCCCCGCCCGAACCGGACACGGCTGAACCGGACGCGGCCGATCTTCCGGACCGTCTTGAATGATCCGGCCTCCTGCTCTAGCTAGCACTCAAACGATCCGCTTCGGGGCCGACCCATGACCTACATCGTCATCGACAACTGCATCGCCTGCAAATACACCGACTGCGTCGAGGTCTGCCCGGTCGACTGCTTCTATGAAGGCGAGAACATGCTCGTCATCCACCCGGATGAGTGCATCGACTGCGGCGTCTGCGAACCCGAATGCCCTGCCGACGCGATCCGTCCGGATACCGAGCCGGACATGGAGGAATGGGTCACCTTCAACCGCAAATACGCGGTGCAATGGCCGGTGATCGTGACCAAGAAGGACCCGATGCCCGGCTATGAAGAACGGGACGGCGAGAAGGACAAGCGCGACAAGTACTTCTCGGAAGCCCCCGGCACGGGCGGCTAAGCGCGCTGCCCGATTCGGGCACGAATGCGACCACGAATCGGTGACAGCTTGAAAAGTGGCGAAAAACCAAAGCGTTAGAACTGCACTGCCCAGTTTCGCGGCAGTTGGAATCAGGCGTTTTTTGTGTTATCATTCGTTTACAAAGCAAGCATGGAAGCCTGACACCGGCTTAGAGCACACCGCCTGGGCCCAATTCTTTTGCGACAACTCAAGCTCCAAACGCCTGAACTGAGGGGTTCAGGGCGCGGGGTCTTTGTCGCGGAAGGGGCCTCCGATCTGGGGAACACTGAATGACCAAGTCGAAGAAGCCTGAATTCCGTCCGAACGATTTCGTGGTCTATCCTGCGCATGGCGTGGGCAAGATCATCTCGATCGAAGAACAGCAGATCGCGGGGATTCAGCTGGAGCTTTTCGTCATCTCCTTCGAAAAGGACAAGATGACCCTGCGGGTTCCCACCCACAAGGCGCTGGACATCGGCATGCGTGCCCTGTCGGCCCCCGACGTGGTGACCAAAGCTCTGGACACGCTGAAGGGCAAGGCCAAGGTCAAGCGGGCAATGTGGTCGCGCCGCGCCCAGGAATACGAACAGAAGATCAACTCGGGCGACCTTCTGTCGATCGCCGAAGTGGTCCGCGACCTGCACCGCACCGACGACCAGCGCGAGCAGTCCTATTCCGAGCGTCAGCTTTACGAAGCCGCGCTGGAGCGCCTGACCCGCGAAGTTGCGGCTGTCTCGGGCGTGGATGAGGCTGGGGCTGCAAAGCAGGTCGACAACGTGCTAGTCGGTCGCGTCGCGGCCTGATCTTTCCGTCTGAAAATGTGGAAACGGCGGTCCTTAGGGGCCGCCGTCTTTCATTGGTGGCGCGAAAGGTAAAGTCGGCGCAGGTAGAAAAGCACCGCGCCAAGGCCGAGGGCGAAGGTGCCCGTCGTCATGCCAACAACGAAGCGCTGCCAGCTTGGCAGGATGTAAAAGTCCTTGCCTGGCAAGGGTTTGGTCTGGTTGCCCGCCCAATTGGTTTCCATTGCATAGAGATGCAAAGTAACCACGAACAGATAGAGGCCCCACAAGACAAGCGCCCACTGCACGGCCAGAAGCGCAACGTCACCTACCCGCCTCACCCGAAATACCGCTCCGCTGGCAGATACCCGGCCAGCCGCCCCGCCGCGCACCAGTCGCGTTCCAGACCCAGGTCTCCGACCAGGACCACCTGGTCCGACGGCACGCGTCCAAGCACTTGCCTCAGCACAGCCCGCACCTCACTGAACCCGGCCAGCGCGTAAGGCGCCGGATGCACCCCATCCAGCACCGGATTGGCCGCCGCCACCATACCCGGCGTCAAGGGCGCGATGACCAAGGCCAGCCGACCGCATTGCACCTCTGCCAGCTTCACTGCCCGCTCCAATGGCATCGCAGGCCGCACCACCGACACCCGCAAGGCATTGGAAGAAAACAGAAACGCCACCACGTCATGCCCCGTGGCCGCCCGCACCCCGGCATATGTCTTGTAGTCCAGCCCCAGCGCCTTGGCCCGCTTCACCCGCAGCCGCACGACCTCGATGGGCAGGGTCGGCAGCAAACGCTCCCGCGCCGAAGACCAGCAGTGCTTGCGCCAGCTGACCCCGCCCTCCATCGAAGGCCCGCCGTTATGCCCGATCTCGCCCATCACACTCTCCGAACCCTTTGACTCAAATTGTGCTTGCTCTTTTCCCAACTACTCCACGGGTAGGAAGCCGGTTTCGCCACCGGTTCAAGAAACCGGCGGACTGCGGAGGGTGTGAAACCCTCCGGGTCTGGCCACAAGCGCCCCCTCAGTCATACTCGCGCAGCCGCG
>JBKDYO010000176.1:0-10480 GCA_046305855.1 Paracoccaceae bacterium | reverse complement strand
TCCGGGCCCGTGAAGGTGAAGTCAAAGCCGAACTGCCCGGCGGCATGCAGGAAGCTGGCCGCAACGTTGTTGCCGTCGCCGCACCAGACGACCTTTTTGCCCGCGATGGGGCCACGGTGTTCTTCGTAGGTCATGACGTCGGCCATGATCTGGCAAGGATGAGTGCGGTTGGTCAGGCCGTTGATGACGGGCACGGTGGCGTGTTCGGCCATCTCCAGAAGCGTCGCCTCTTCGAAGGTGCGGATCATGATGAGGTCGACATAGCGCGACAGGACGCGGGCGGTGTCGGCGATGGTCTCGCCATGGCCAAGCTGCATTTCCTTGCCCGACAGCACCATCGTCTCGCCGCCCATCTGGCGGACGCCGACGTCGAAGGAAACGCGTGTGCGGGTCGAGGGTTTCTCGAAGATGAGCGCGACCATCTGGCCCTTCAGCGGCTGCTCATCATCGGGCGTGCCCTTGGGGCGGCCGCCCCGGGCGGTCTTCATCGCCTGGGCGGTGTCGATCATGGCCCGGAGCTGGGCCGGGTCGGTCTTGTGGATATCGAGGAAGTGGTTCATATCGTTTCGCTTTTTGCACCGGAGGCCGGGGGTTTCACACCCCCGGACCCCCGTGGGATATTTGGGGAAGAGAAAGCTCAGGCGGCCTTCTCCAGATGGGCGGCGGCCTGATCGAGGCGGGTCAGCGCCTCGGCGATGTCGGTGTCGGGGATGTTGAGCGCGGGCAGAAGGCGCAGCACGTTGTCGGCAGCGGCAACGGTCAGGACGCCGGCCGCGTAGCCAGCCTTCACCACATCGGCGGGGGCGGGCTTGCATTTCAGGCCGAGCATCAGGCCCTCGCCCCGCACCGCCTCGAAGACAGTCGGATGGCGGGCGACGAGGGATTCAAGGCCCTGGCGCATGAGCGCGCCCTTGCGGGCAACCTCGGCCAGGAAGGCGGGGTCGGAGATCAGTTCGACGACCTTCGCGCCCACGGCACAGCCCAGGGGATTGCCGCCGTAGGTGGAGCCATGGGTGCCCGCGGTCATGCCGGAGGCCGCGTGTTCGGTGGCCAGCACCGCGCCCAGAGGGAAGCCGCCGCCGATGCCCTTGGCGACCATCATGATGTCGGGCGTGACCCCAGCCCATTCATGCGCGAAGAGGCGGCCGGTGCGGCCCATGCCGCATTGCACTTCGTCGAAAATCAGCAGCGTACCGGTTTCATCGCAGAGGTCGCGCAGGCCCTTCAGGCACTGGTCGGGGACAGTGCGGATGCCGCCTTCGCCCTGGATCGGCTCGATGATGACAGCGCAGGTCGCGGTTGTGATCGCCGCGCGGATCGCGGCGTGGTCGGCGTCCGACGCGGGCCACTTCAAGTGGACAAAGCCCGGCATCAAGGGGCCGAAGCCCTTGACCATCTTCTCGGACCCCGCCGCCGCGATGGCGCCGGTGGAGCGGCCGTGGAAGGCGCCTTCGAAGGCGACAATCTCCACCCGCTCGGGTTGGCCCGCGTCAAAGTGGAACTTGCGCGCCATCTTGATCGCAAGCTCGGCCGTCTCGGTGCCCGAGTTGGTGAAGAAGACCGTGTCGGCGAAGGTGTTTTCCGTCAGCAGCTTTGCCAGCAGTTCCTGTTCGGGGATCGTGTAGACGTTGGACACATGCCAGAGCTTTTGCGCCTGATCCGTCAGGGTCTGCACCAGCGCGGGGTGCGCATGGCCCAGCGCGTTCACCGCAATGCCCGAACCGAGGTCAAGGTATCGCCGCCCGTCCTCGGCAATCAGCCAGCTGCCTTCGCCTTTGACAAAGGCAATGGGCGCGCGGTTGTAGGTCGGCAGAACGGAAGGGATCATGGGACTGCGGTCCTTCATTAGAAAGCCAATGGGTGCCCGAGGGCTGGCTGCGTGTCAACTTGAGGTGAGGATAGGCGCGACGGCGCCGATGACAGCGGGACAGGCGTCAGACGCGATGGCGTCGGCGCGAGGCGGGGATATGGCGGGTTCCAGCGGTCATGCGGCGTGATTAGCGGGAAGCGGTCCTTTGGTAAAGCGATTTCCGGCAAGATGGGCGCGGCTTCGTTTTCGCTGGAAATGACCTGTAAACGCTGGCAAGGCAGGATAGGGGAGAGCAAGGGCGCAGGGTCCTGCTGAAGCGGGCCAAGAGACAAGCCGAGGGTTCGAGACAGGCATGAGTGCTGAACGCATCACTGTCGGCGTCTATGCGCTGGATCAGGTGCTTTTGCCGAAGGCCTCGGTGAAGGGCTGGGCTGCGCGGCTGGCCGGGTCGGTGCCGGAGCTTGTGGCCGGTGCGACCCCCTGCGCTCTGGTCTTTGCCGAGGGGCCGGAGGGTCTGGTTCTGGCAGAAGCAGCGCGGCTTGGCGGAACGGATTGGCCGGCGGGCACGCGGGCGCTGATCGAGCCGGTTGCGGGACGGGCGGGACTATACCTCGTGCGGATCGGCGGCAAGGCGGCAGGGTTGGCCAGTGCCGCCCCCTGGGCTGCGGGAACCGCCTGGCAGGCCGACGGTCCGGACCACCCCGAGGCCCTTGCCGCCTATGCCGCAGATGCGATGATCGACACGCCGGACGGACCGCGCCCGGCGGGCGATCTGGTTGCGGGCGATGTCGTTACCACACTGGCCAACGGATCGCGCCCCCTGCGCTGGGTCGGGCGGCGGCGGGTGACCCCGGTCGAGCTTCTGGCCCATCCTGGCCTCCGCCCGGTGGCTTTCGCGCCCGGAACGGTCGGCAATCCCCGCGAACTGCTGGTCTCGCCGCAGCAGCGGATGCTGATCGACGACTGGCGCGCGGCGGTCTATTTCGGCGAGGATCGGGTGCTGGTCTCGGCGCTGGCGCTGGTCGACGATCAGGCGGCACGGCTGGTCCTGACCGAGGCGGGTGTGGACTATGTCGTCCTCTTGTGTGACCGGCACGAGATCCTGCTGGCCGAAGGCGCGCTGTCGGAAAGCTTTCATCCGGGCGAAGCCGGGTTGGCGGGGCTTGCCACGGCCCAGAGGGCGACACTTGCCGCGCTTGTGCCAGAAGCCGAGCTGTCGCGCAGGCGGGCGGCCTTTCCGATCGTGCACAATGCCGAAGCACGGGCCTTGCGGCTGCGGGGCTAGGTCCCGGCGCAGATCGCCTCGAGCATGGCGATGATCGGCGGGTAGTAATTCGGATCATAGCCGGGGGCGTTCTGCAGGACGGACAGGAAACAGGCCACCCGACCGGTCTTGGCGTTCGCGACCATGTATTGCCCGCCATAGCCGCCGTGGCCGACCCAAATGCCGTTCGTGTTGGTCTGATTGGAATAGCGCAGATGCTGCCGGGGGGCGGGCATCGGAACGCCGCCCACCCGGGTCCGGTCAAGGAAAGCGGCCGAGCCATAGGGCCTGCCGTCCACGCCCTGCCCGTTCCGCGCAAACATCGCGCCATAGCGGCACAGATCACGGGCGGTCAGGCAGATGCCGCCGCTGACGATCGGCGCGCCGCTGCGGTCGGTGCCCATGTAAAGCGCCCCTTCGACCCCCGCCGCATCGGCAAGATCGGCGAGCCAGCCCCCGATCGGCCTGCCGCCCAGCGCCTCGGCGGCCAGCATCAGCACATCGGTATTGGCGCTTTTGTAGAGGCAGGCGCCCGTGCGGTTCACGGTATCCTTGGCCCCCGGGGCCAGAGCGATCCCGGCCAGAAGATCGCGCGTCAGGGGTTCGGGGCCGTCGGGCAGGCGCATGCCCATCGCCACCTCGTGCTGGAAGACCGTGGTCCCGGGGTCGGTGTAGTCTTCGTTGAAGGCGTTGTGGACGTTCATGTCCAGGATGTCCTGGACCTTGGCCCCATGATAGCCAGCGCCGATCCACGGCAGGATTTCGCCCAAGGTCTGGTCCAGCGCAAGCTTGCCGTCCTCCCACAGTTGCCCGAGGATCAGGTTCGCGGCCATCTTCGAGATCGACATGATGGAATGCGGCTGATCGGGGCGGAAATCGGGGGCATAGGCTTCGTAGAGCAGCCGGTTGCCCTCGGTCACGGCCATCGCGGAGAACCAGGGGCTTGCGGTCAGCCGGTGCACGTCGTCGCGGGCCGGGATCGAAAGGTCGGCCGCAAGGCGCAGTTCAAGCACCGAGGCGGCGCGGAAGCTTTGAGTGTAGCGGGCAATCTGGTGCAGGTTGTGAAAGCCATGCCGCCGATACGGGGCCGAGTTCCAGCGCGGGTGAAGCTCCGGGCCCACGGACAGATCGGGGTTGGGATAGGTGTTCAGCGGCATGGGCGACCTCATGGTGGTGGCCGAAGGATAGACCGGCGCGGTCAGGGTGCAAGTCAGGTAGGCCATAGTCGGGGGACAGGTGCGCGCTACCCTGCTTGGCGGGGGTGACAGGCAAATGACGGCGGCTCGTATCTGTGGCCTCACCCCCGCCCGGGGCACTGCACAGCGGCGCCGGCGGGGTCGAGACGGTGGGCGTTGTGATGGTGGAATGGGAGGAAAGCGGGGGGTAGGTCCGGACCTTTTTCACCTGCCCTTGCGGCTGACTGCCCGGGGCGGATACAATGCCCCGGTAGTCAAGATGGCGGAGAGCAGGATGTCCTGGACGGATGAGCGGGTCGAAACGCTCAAGCGCATGTGGAACGAGGGCCAGTCGGCCAGCCAGATCGCCAAGGAACTGGGCGGGGTGACCCGCAATGCGGTGATCGGCAAGGTGCACCGGTTGGGCCTGTCGAACCGGGTCGGCGGCGGCCATGACGAGGAAGAGGCAGCCCCGGCTCCGGCGGCAGCCGCGAAGCCAGAGCCCGCGCCGCGGCCAGATCCCGCGCCGCGTGTCGAGGCGTCGCGCCCGGCGGCCCCGGCAGCAGCAGCGTCGGCCGCCCCGGCATCGAACGTGACGCCGCTTCCGGTTCGCAAGGCGATCATCCCGGCGGGCCAGCCCCTGCCGCCGCAGCCGAGCCTGAACGAGATCAGCCCCGAGGCGCTGGCGTCCGTGCGCGAGGTGGAAAAGCGCGCCAAGAAGCTGACGCTGATGGAACTGACCGAGCGGACCTGCAAATGGCCGATCGGCGATCCGGCGACCGACGATTTCTGGTTCTGCGGCCTGCCAAGCCTGCCCGGCAAGCCCTATTGCGAGGCCCATGTCGGCGTCGCCTTCCAGCCGATGAGCGCGCGGCGCGACCGGCGGCGCTAGGGTGCCTCCGCAGGCCTCGGGATTGTGACCCGTTACGGGTTGCGCCCGGGCCCGGGGCCGCTAGAGTGCGCCGCCATGTCGATGCCCAACGCCGATACCCTTGCCGCCGCCGCCAAGGCCGCTGGCCGCAAAGGCCCGCCGCCGGTGCATCTGTGGAACCCGCCCTTCTGCGGCGATCTCGACATGCGCATCGCCCGTGACGGCACCTGGTTCTACCTTGGCACACCGATCGGCCGGGCACCTCTGGTCAAGCTCTTCTCCTCGATCCTGAAGCGCGAGGGCGAGGACTACTTTCTCGTCACCCCGGTGGAAAAGGTCGGCATCACCGTCGACGACGCCCCGCTTGTTGCCATCGACTTCGAGGTCGCGGGCACCGGCACAGCCCAGGTCCTGACCCTGGTCACCAAGACCGAGGACGAGGCTGTCCTTGGCCCCGACCATCCGCTGCGGGTCGAACGGGACGCGACAACGGGCGAGCCTTCGCCCTATGTCCTTATCCGCAGCAATCTCTGGGCGCTGATCGACCGGAAATCCTTCTACCGGCTGGTCGATCTTTGTTGCCATCACGACCACGGCGGGCAAAGGTGGTTCGGCCTTTGGTCCTCGGGGCAGTTCTTCCCGGTCATCCTGTCGTCCGAACTGCCAAACCCGGAAGTGCCCTGAATAGACATGCCCCGTTTCGCCGCCAACCTGACCTTGCTTTTCAGTGAAGTCCCGATGCTTGACCGCCCCGACTGGGCGGCGCGCTGCGGCTTTGACGGGGTCGAAGTGCTGTTTCCCTACGATCAGCCGATGGCCGACTGGGAGCGCGCGCTGAACGGCCTGCCCCTGGCCCTGATCAACACGCCCCCCGGCGACTGGGTCAGCGGCGACCGGGGTTTTGCTGCCGTACCGGGGATGGAGCTGCGGTTCCGCGACAGCTTTCTGCGGGCTGCCGACTATGCGACCCGGCTGAAGGCGGGTCGGGTGCATGTGATGGCAGGCGTCGCCAAGGGGCCGCAAGCCGAACAATGCTATGTCGAGAACCTGACCTGGGCTTTGGCCGAGGCGCCGGAGCTGGTGCTGTGCCTTGAACCGCTGAACCCCGATGACATGCCGGGCTATTTCCTGAACGACTACGATCAGGCTGCCCGGATCATCGACGATCTTGCCAATCCGCGGGTCGGCCTGCAGTTCGACCTCTGGCACGCCGCGCGCCTGCACGGCGATGCGCAAGCGGTCTGGCACGACCACCGCCACCGCATCAACCACGTGCAGATCGCGGGCTTCCCGGCGCGGAACGAACCCGGCGGCGGGGGCTTCTCGCTTCCCGACCTGTGTGACGAGATCGACGCCCATTGCCCGCAGGTCTGGATTTCCGGAGAATACCGCCCGGCCAAGGGCACCGCGCAGGGGCTGGGCTGGCTGACCGCACTGAAATCCCGGGGTGCGCTGATCGGCGGCTGATCCCGCACTGCTTTCCCGCTTGTGCGCCCGCACGCTCGCCCGTTAAAAGCGGCTCAGGACAAGACAGGACCGAAGCCCATGCCCACGCCAGCGCCCGAGACCCAGACCGTCACCACCTGGAAAGTGGCCTGCGACGGCGGCGAGGGCGCTTTGGGGCACCCCCGCGTCTGGCTGACGATCCCGGCAGACACCGGCTGGGTCGAGTGCGGTTATTGCGACAAGCGCTATGTCATCGACCGCGACCACGCGCACGACGACCACTGATCAGACCGCTGTGGCATAGTCGGGCGCATCTGCTGTCTCCCACAGGCCGGAGGCCCGGAAGACCAGCGCCGCCCCGTCACATTCCGGCCGCGTCGCAACGGTGACCCCCTTGCAGCCCGCCTGCGTCGCCTCGGCCCGCGCGGCCGCTATCAGCGCCCGCGCGATCCCCCGCTTGCGGTCGGGCACCTGGACGTAAAGCTGTTCGACAAAGCCCCATTTCGCCCCTGCGATCATGTTGCGGGTCATCAGCATCAGCGCATAGCCCACCGGATGCCGCTGCGGGCTGTCGGGGCGCAGCGCCACCACCAGCCGCGCCGTCTGGCCCTGCAGGGCGATGCGGTCCAGCATGTGCGGGGTGATCGTCGCCGCCTCGCCGGCCTGCGCCGTCAGCGCAATCAGCATCCGGTGCACTTCAGGCAGATCCTCTGGTCGGGCCAGACGGAGGGTGACGGGGGTTTCGTCGGTCATGACAGACATTCTTCGCTTCCTTCGCTTTGGCCCGCGAGAGGAAGCATCACCTTGGCCTATCCCTCGCGGGCGGCTTTATCGGGGTTTGCTTTTCGTGTGAAACGCTGCCCGGCCGCCTATGTGGCGTCGGTCCAATAAAACGACTGAGAGATCATCGGGTGCAGCATGGGCGGCACGATGCGCGAGGCGGGCGTTGCCGTCAAGCCCCGACCCCGGGCGCTGTTCTCCGGGGTCGCACCGGCCGCCTGATTGCCAGCCGAACCGGGTAGCCCCGGCCTGCCCTTTCTGCCAATAATCCAAGCCTGACGCACCGGGAGACGACCATGACCTTCGGCAAGGGCCACCACCTTCATCTCATCGACGGCTCGGCCTACATCTTCCGCGCCTACCACGCCCTGCCGCCCCTGACGCGGAAGTCCGATGGCCTGCCGGTGGGCGCTGTCGCGGGATTCTGCAACATCCTGTGGAACGAATTGTCCCGTGCCGCGTCGAACGGCAAGGCCGCGACGCATCTGGCGGTGATCTTCGACCATTCCGCCACGACCTTTCGCAACGCGCTTTACCCTGAATACAAGGCCAATCGCCCAGAGCTTCCCGAAGACCTGCGTCCGCAGTTCCCCCTGACCCGCGAGGCGACCCGCGCGTTCAACGTCGCCTGTCTCGAGACGGAAGGGTATGAGGCCGACGACATCATCGCCACGCTGGCGCGGGAGGCGGTCGAGGCGGGCGGCTCTTGCACCATCATCTCGTCGGACAAAGACCTGATGCAACTGATCCGCCCCGGGATCGACATGTTCGACCCGATGAAGACCCGCCAGATCGGACCTGACGAAGTGATGGAAAAGTTCGGCGTCGGCCCGGACCGGGTGATCGACGTGCAGTCGCTTGCGGGGGATTCGGTCGACAACGTTCCCGGCGCGCCCGGGATCGGGCTGAAGACCGCCGCCCTTCTGATCAACGAATACGGCGATCTCGACACGCTTCTGGCCCGCGCGGGCGAGATCAAGCAGCCCAAGCGGCGCGAGGCGCTGGTCGACAATGCCGAGCAGATTCGCATCAGCCGCGCGCTTGTCACGCTCAAGGACGACACTCCCCTCGACGTCACGCTGGACGCGCTGGAAATCCGCCTGCCCGAGCCGGACAAGATCATGGATTTCCTGACCAAGATGGAATTCCGCACTCTGACCAGGCGCGTGGCCGACAAGCTGGGCATCGCGGCCCCGGCCCTGCCCGAAGCCTCGGCACTGGAGGTGAAGGGCGCGCATGATGCAGCACCCGCCCCGGCCCCCGACCGCCTGCCCTTCGACCACGCCACCTATGAATGCATCCGGGACATGGCCGCGCTTGACCGGTGGATCGCGCGTATCCGCGAGATCGGCCATGTCGCCATCGATACCGAGACCACAAGTCTTGACGAAATGCGCGCGGACCTTGTCGGCATTTCCCTGTCGGTCGATCCCGGAAAGGCGGCCTATATCCCCCTGGGTCACACCACGGGCGGTGGAGACCTTTTCGGCGCCACGGCGCTGGCCGAAGGTCAGCTTCCGCTTGCGGCGACGATCGCCGCCCTGAAGCCCGTCCTCGAAGATTCGGCCATCCTCAAGATCGGCCAGAACATGAAATACGACTGGAAGATCTTCGCCCGCCACGGGATCCGGATTACCCCCTTCGACGACACGATGCTGATGTCCTACGCCATGCATGCGGGCGAGCACAATCACGGGATGGACGAGCTGTCCGACCGCTATCTCGGTCACACGCCCATTCCGATCAAATCCCTGCTGGGAAGCGGGAAATCCCAGCAGACCTTCGACAAGGTCGCCATCGATGACGCGGTGAAATACGCCGCCGAAGACGCCGACGTCACCCTCCGGCTCTGGGAGCATTTCAAGCCGCAGCTCCACCGGGCGAAAGTGACGACCGTCTACGAAACGCTGGAGCGTCCGCTGGTCCCGGTCTTGGCCGACATGGAGATGGCGGGGATCAGGGTCGACCGCGACACGCTGCGCGGCATGTCCAACGTCTTTGCGCAAAAGCTGGTGCAGCTGGAGGAAGAGATCCAGTCCATCGCGGGCGAGAAATTCAACGTGGGCAGCCCCAAGCAGCTGGGCGAGATCCTGTTCGACCGCCTGCAGGTGCCGGGCGGCGAGAAGGGCAAAACCGGGGCCTATGGCACGGGCGCCGACATCCTGGAAGACATCACCACGCTGGAGGACAGCCATCCGCAGGGGGCGCGGCTTGCGGCCCGCATCCTCGACTGGCGGCAGATCGCCAAGCTGAAATCCACCTATACCGACGCCCTGCAAGAGGCGATCAACCCCGACACGGGTCGCGTCCACACCAGCTATTCCATCGCCGGGGCCAACACCGGGCGGCTCGCCTCGACCGACCCGAACCTGCAGAACATCCCCGTCCGCACCGAAGAAGGTCGCCGCATCCGCGAGGCCTTCGTGGCCCCCCCGGGCCGGGTCTTGGTCAGCCTCGACTACTCCCAGATCGAGCTGCGCATCCTGGCCCACATCGCCGACATCCCCGAACTGCGGAAGGCGTTTGAAGAGGGCATCGACATCCATGCGCTGACCGCGTCGGAGATGTTCAACGTGCCGCTGGACCAGATGACCAGCGACATCCGCCGCAAGGCCAAGGCGATCAACTTCGGTGTCATCTACGGAATTTCCGGCTTCGGCCTTGCCCGCAACCTGCGCATTCCCCGGGCCGAGGCGCAGGGCTTCATCGACCGCTATTTCGAGCGCTTCCCGGGCATCAAGGGCTATATGTCCGATACTGTAAAGTTTGCCCAGTCAAACGGCTATGTTCAGACGCTTTTTGGTCGGAAAATCAATACTCCGGAAATCAACGCCAAAGGTCCGGGCGCCGGGTTCGCCAAACGGGCCGCGATCAACGCCCCGATCCAGGGCACTGCCGCCGACGTCATCCGCCGCGCGATGATCCGGATGCCCGCGGCGATCAGGGACCTCGACGCGAAGATGCTGCTGCAGGTACACGACGAACTGCTGTTCGAGGTCGCCGAAGCCGACGCCGACCGCCTGATCCCGATTGCGAAGGAGGTCATGGAGTCTGCCTCCTCCCCCGCCGTCAGCCTGAAGGTCCATCTTGCGGTCGAGGCTGGGCGCGGAAAGAACTGGGCCGAGGCGCATTGA
>JBKDYO010000175.1:0-8764 GCA_046305855.1 Paracoccaceae bacterium | reverse complement strand
GGTCGACTTGCCGCAGCCCGACGGCCCGATGAAGGCCGTCACCGCGCGGTCCAGAATATCGACGTCGACGTCCTTCAGCGCATGGTTCTGGCCATAGTAAACCTGAACCCCGCGCGCCGATATCTTCGCCGTCGCAGTGTCCAGCCCCGATGCCGCCCCACGGATGTCGTCCATCGCCCGCTCCATACCGCTACCCTGCCGCTTTAGGATGGCATGGTGAAGCATATGCGACGGATTTGTAACAGATGGATGACGCCCGTCCGCTGCGAGGGTCAGCTGCGGGCCAGAAGAGCGTCGATCTCGGCCCGTGCGGGCATCGCGGGCGCCGTGCCGGGCCGCGTGACCGAAATCCCGGCCGTGGCGCAGCCAAAGCGCACGGCCTCGACCACATCGCGGCCTTCGGACAGAGCCACGGCAAAGCCGCCGTTGAAGGCATCGCCCGCCCCCGTGGTTTCCACCACCGGCCCGGCGCTGATCACCGGGACATGCACGGATCGCGTACGGTCGCGGTACAGTGCCCCGTTGCTGCCCAGCGTGATGACGACCGCGCCGACACCGCGCGCCAGAAGTGCGTCGGCCGCCGCCTCGGCCTCGGCAACCGAGGTGACAGGCAGCCCGGTCAGCGTCTCGGCCTCGGATTCGTTCGGGGTGACATAGTCGCACAGGGCCAGCAGTGCGTCGTCCAGCGCCGCTGCCGGGGCCGGGTTCAGGATTGTCGTGACCCCTGCCGCACGGGCAATCTCCAGCCCGCGGCGCGCGGACGGGATCGGTTGTTCCAGCTGGGTCACGAAGACCGACGCCGAGCGGATCAGGTCGGCCTTTGCGTCCAGATCAGCGGGCGTAATCCGGGCCGCGGCACCGGGCGACACGATGATCGCGTTGTTCCCCGTCGCCTCTTCCAGAAAGATGAAGGCGGCACCCGTGTAGCTTTCACTGTCCTCGGTCACTTCAGCCTCGACCCCGGCCCGACCCCAGGTCGACCGCGCGATCTGGGCGAAATCGTCCTTGCCCAGTCGGGTGATGAAATGCGTCTTGCCGCCGGTCCCGGACCGGGCCATCGCCGCCGCAACCGCCTGGTTTGACCCCTTGCCCCCCGGCCCCAGGGCAAAGGTGCGGCCCAGGATCGTCTCGCCCATCTTCGGCATCCGGTCGGCGCGATAGGCCGTGTCTGCCACGAAAATTCCAAGGATCACGATCGGTTTCATGGCTGCAGGCCCCCCAAGCAATCAAGCCCTCGCGCCGCCTGCTGCCGCTGCAGATCGGCCATCCGCCGGTTGTCGTTGCCTGTCAGCACGTGCCCCTCCCGTTTTTCCCCTGACGCTAGGATATGCCCGGCTTCCCCGCGTCGCGCAAGCAAAGCACGGGGCCTCTTGCGGTTGGTGGCAGGCCTGCGCAGTCTGCCACCAACCTTGACCGGAGACCGCACGTGTCCCTTCCGCCCTACCACTGGCCCGACCCCGACCGCGACTATGCCAACGGGGCCTTCATCCCCGGGGCTGCCGACTATCCCGCGCGCTGGACCGAGGCCGCCTCTGCCTTCCGCCAGACACGCAAATCAAGGGCCGAGCTTGATCTGGCTTATGGCCCGGCACCGCGGGAACGGCTTGACCTCTTTCTGCCCGACGGCCCGGCAAAGGGGGCGGTCGTCTTCGTCCATGGCGGCTACTGGCACCTTTTTTCCAAGGCGCATTGGTCGCATCTGGCGGCGGGTCCGCTTGCCCGCGGCTATGCCGTGGCGATGCCCAGCTACACGCTTGCCCCTGCCGCGCGGATTGCCGAGATCACCGCCGAGATCGCCCGCGCCTGCTGGTTCGTCGGCACGCGCGTGCCCGGACCGATGGTGGTCGCCGGCCATTCCGCAGGCGGGCACCTTGCCGCCCGGATGGGCTGCGCCGACATCGCCGTGCCGGTGGCGCGGGTCGTGCCGATCTCGCCCCTGACCGAGCTTGGGCCACTGATCGCGACCTCGATGAATGCGACCCTGAAGATCGATGCAGCCGAGGCCGCCAGCGAAAGCCCTGCCCGCCATGCCTTGCGCGACGGGGTCAGCGCGCATGTCTGGGTCGGGGCATCCGAGCGCCCGTCCTTCCTGATGCAGGCCCGCATCCTGTCCGAAGAATGGGCCTGCCCCTGGACCGCCGATCCCGGGCACGACCATTTCAGCGTCATAGACGCGCTGACCGACCCGGCCTCGCCGCTGTGCGAGACGCTGCTTCAGGGCCTTTGACGGCGCGTCAGAGCAGCATCGCCTCTTCCGCCCGCCGCGCTTCGGCTTCGCGCTCGGCCTCGATCCGGGCCTTGCGACGGCGGTTCGCCTCGTAAGCCAGTGCCAGCACCAGCGTCAGCAGGATCAGGATGAACGCCAGCGCATTGATCTTTGGCGTGATCCCCGACCGGACCTGACTGAAGACGTAGACCGTCAACGTCGTCTCGTTCGCCTTGGTGAACAGCGTGACGTTGAAGTTCTCGATCGACTGGAAGAAGGCGATGGCCGCCGAGGCCGCGATGGCCGGGTAAAGATGCGGCAACAGGATGCGTCGCAGCACCTGACCGTGGTTTGCGCCAAGGTCCAGCGCCGCTTCCTCCAGCCCCGGATCAAAGCTTTGCAGCCGCGCCAGCACCAGAAGCATCACATAGGCCGCGATGTAGCTGACCTGCCCCAGCGTCGCCAGATGCAGACCCCGCCCGAAAGGCCAGGTTCCCGGCGCGCCGACCGTGTTCCCCATCTGGTTCCAGAACAGCACCGTCGAGATGCCGATGACCAGCCCCGGTGCCAGCACGGGGGCGACCATGAAGCCGTAAAGCGTCGCCCGGTACTTGCCCGAGATCGAGTTCAGCACGATCGCCGCCGCCGTCCCGATCGGCACTGCGATCACAACCACGGCCAGTGCCACAAAGATCGAGTTCAGGAAGGCCCCCCACATCACCTGATCGGCCCAGAGATCGCCGAACCAGTTCCAGGTGAAGCCCTTCCATGGCGCGACCGTCGGCAACTTGCTGTCGTTGAAGGCGGCGCCAGCCATGACGACCAGCGGCACCAGAAGGTAAAGGACAAAGAGCCCGAAGTAGATCTGCCCGAGGAGTGCACGATTGCGGATCATTTGGCGATATCCGACAGTTTGACCTTGAAGAGCCGCATCATCAGGATGACGAAGACGATGCAAACCAGAAGGAAGATCATCGAATAGGCGGCCCCGGTGTTCCAGTCGAGCGCGTCGTTGAACCAGGTGTAGATCGTCTGCGGGAACCAGTTCGCCTTGGTGGACCCGACCACGGTGGGCACCAGAAGCGACCCTGCCGACAGCATGAACACCATCACGCAGCCGCTTGCGATGCCGGGCTTCGCATGCGGAATGACCACCCGCCAATGCGTCCGCCACCAGGGCGAGCCCAGGTCCTCGGCCGCCTCGATCTGGTTGGTGTCCAGTGACGTGATCGCCGTGTAGATCGGGAACAGCATGAACAGGACGTAGCAGTAGGTCAGCACGATCACGATGGCATCGTACGAGGTGAAGATCCCGTTCTGCCAGCGGATGCTTTCCTCGATGATCCCCAGCGCCTTCAGCATCGCGTTCAGCGGGCCGTTGAAGGTCAGGATGATGTACCAGGCAAAGGCCCGCAGCGCCTCGGACACCCACATCGGGATGAAGAGAAGAAGGAGCAGCGTCGGGATCGACTTGGGGCTGGCGATCTTGGCCAGGAAATAGGCCAGCGGATAGGCCAGGATCAGCGTCATGAACGTGACCAGGGCCGAGAAGAACACCGTCTCAAGGAAGGTGTTGATGTGGATCGGGACCGTCACCGGGATGCCGAACCACGACGTCTCGATCGGGTTGGCAAGGATCTTCTCGTAGTTCTGCAGCGTGAAGACATCCTTCGGCCCGCCAAGTTCGGTGACCGGCAGATAGGGATAGAAGCTTTCGAACAGCATCGAGAAGTTCGGCAGGATCACCAGAACCAGAAGCCAGAAGGCGACCAGAAGGCAGAACAAGGACGTCAGACCGGTCCCATAGCGGCGGATAAGGTCTTCCATCGGTCTACCTCCGGACGTTCGCGTCGGGCAGAAGCAATGCCCGCGCCGCATCGAAGGTGGCATAGACCGTCTCGCCAACCGCCGGAACCAGTGTCACGCCGTCGTTCTTCACTTCCGCCGAGAGACGCTTGCCCCCCGCCGCATGGCCGTGGACCGAGATGAACGCGCCCTCGAAGGCAACCTCGGTCACCTCCATCTGGACGGAGTTCTCTGCCGCCGCGGCTTTCGTCAGTACCGTGTGTTCGGGCCGGACGTACAGCTTGACGTCCTTGCCTTGCGCGTCCGAAGAGATCCGCGCGCGGAACGCGCCGTGGGGGCCGGTCAGGCCCGCCATGCCGCCCGCGACCGGGCCGACCGTGCCCTCGAAGATGTTGTTTTCTCCCACGAAACTGGCCACGAACCCATTGACTGGGTTGTCGTAGATGTCGCGCGGGGCGGCGATCTGCTGGATGCGGCCCTGGGACATGACGCCCACCCGGTCCGACATTGCCAAGGCCTCGCCCTGGTCGTGGGTGATGTAGATGAAGGTGACGCCCGTCCGCTTCTGGATTGCGCGGAGTTCGGCCCGCATGTGCTGGCGCAGCTTCAGGTCCAGCGCCGACAGGGGTTCGTCGAGCAGCATCACTGCCGGTTCCACGGCCAAGGCGCGGGCAATGGCGACCCGCTGTTTCTGGCCACCGGAAAGCTGGCTGACCATCTTGTCGCCTGCCCCCGGAAGGTCAACCAGTGCCAACAGTTCCTCGGCTCTCTTGCGGCGGGTGGCCTTGTCGACACCCCGCACTTCCAGCCCGAAGGAAATGTTCTCCCAGATCGGCATCAGCGGGAACAGCGCGAGGTTCTGGAAGATCAGCGCGGTCGGCCGCTGGTTCGGGCGCGTGCCCTTCACATCCTTGCCGCCGATCTTGATCGCGCCTTCGGTCGGCTCGATGAACCCTGACACCATCCGCAGGATCGTGGTCTTGCCGCAGCCCGATGGCCCAAGGAACGAGAAGAACTCGCCAGGCTTGATCGACACATTGGCATTGTCGACGGCCCGGAAGGTCCCGAAGTCGCAGCAGACATTCTCTAGATCAATTCCCGCGCTCATGGTCCCCGTGGTCCCCCTGACAGTCATTCTTTTCATTGCAGGCTAGAAGGCCAGCCCAGCCGGTTCAATGGGTATCGCCAGATCGCGCCCGACATTCAGTCCAGGCCGACAGCCGATTGCCCAAAAAAGACACGCCGAGCCCTTTCAGGCCCGGCGTGCAGCAGTTCATGAAAGCAACAAGGCGAACCCGCTCAGGCGGCCTTGTACTTGTCGGCGTATTCCGAACGCTTGGCGATGAATTCGGCCGACTGCTCGGGCCACCACCACAGCTTTGCCAGCGCCGCATCGTCGAAGGTGCCGCCGTAGTAGGCTGCGACTTCCGGGTCGATGAAGTCTGCCGAGCCCTTGCCGACCGCGTTCGACGAGAAGGCAGCTGCCCACATGGCCGAGCCTTCGGCAGTCGAGACGAACTTGGCGAACTCGTGCGCCTGGTCGACGTTGGTCGCGTTCTTCATCAGCACGAAGCCCTGGTGCCAGGCGAAGGCGCCTTCGGCGGGGGCCACGTACTTGTAGCCGTCGTTGCGCAGGTTGAAGCCGGTCGAATCCCAGCACAGGCCCACGGTCGCGCCGTTGGCGGTGAAGCCGGCGTTGGCTTCGTTCTCGCCCGACCACCACTGCACGACGTTGCCCTTGGCCTTGATCGCCTCGGCCAGCGCGATGTCCCACAGCTCGACCATGGCGGCCATGTCGGTGTAGCCATCCATCCACGGACGCGGCAGCTTGCCGGTCGCATCCAGCCAGCGGCCCATCGCAGCCAGGGTCGAGTGCGGACGCAGCACAGCCTGGTTTTCTGCGTTGAACAGGTCGCCCAGCGAGGCGGGCGAGGACAGTTTGGCGTTGGCCTCGTTCACGACGAGCGCTTCGGTGCCCCAGTTCGACGGCACGTAGAAGAGGGCGCCGTCCTTGCGCGACCGCTCGCCTGCCGAGCCGTCGGCCAGACCGGGCAAGTAGTTGTCCATCGCCAGCTTTGATTCATCCCAAGCGCCGAGAAGGCCGTTCGAGTTCCAGCCACCCCAACGGTCGATGGTCGGCTCCAGCACGTCGACGCCACCGGCTTCGAGTGCGACCTTGCCCTCGGCGAACATGGTGTCCTGGTCGGGCAGTTCCTTGAAGTTGACGGTGATCCCGGTCGCGGCGGTGAAGGCCGGGAACACTTTTTCGGCCAGCGCCGGATAGCCGGCCCAGCCGATGAAGTTCACTTCGCCCGACGAGGCGAGTGCCTTCGACGAGATGATCGCCGGAGCGGCGAGGATGCCTGCACCGGCAGCGGAGCCTTGCAGGAACCGGCGGCGGCTGAAGGCGGATTTGTCGTGAGTCACGGTAGTCTCCCTTGTTTGAAAGGTATGAAGCGCGCGGGCTGTCCCCGGTTTTTATCGTTTACGCGGGCGCACCTGAGGCTGACTAGCAGACCCTGTGTAACAGGACCTTGTCAGTCGCAGGCAGCACTGCGGCGCGCAGACCTTACTCCTGCATCGGGTGGGGCTGTCAACGGCACAATGCGTTGATACAACCACGAGTAAGCGTACTTCCTGTCTCCGATGGCTTCGCGGGCGGACACTTGCCGTTGCGGCGTCAGTCGACAGGCGCTGCTGCCCCGATATCAGCCTGCGCGACGGCGACCGATTTCAGCACCGCGTGGACCGCAACCCCCGGCGCCAGCTCCAGTGCCAGGGCTGACCGGCGGGTCAGCCGGGCCAGCAGGAACTCAGGTCCGAGGCTCAGGCGGACAAGCACCCCTGGCCCGTGTCCTTTGTGAAGGGTGACGACCGTGCCGGGCAGGATGTTCAGCGCCGACAGCCCCGTCGGTCTGTCGCGCGACAGGATCACGTCCTGCGCCGCGATCCGCACCCGGACCGCGCGCCCGGGTTCCCCAGCAACATGTGGCAACCACAAGGGCCCTGCCGCCGTCTCCAGCCGGGTCAGCCCGTCGTCCTCGTGGCTTGCGATCCGCGCGGACAACACCGCCCCCGCATCCCGCAGCCCTAGAAGCGGCGCGGTCACCGGATCCGACAGGATCTCGGCTGCCGGCCCTAATGCCGCCACCCGCCCCGCCTCGATCACCGCAATGGTGGTGGCCAGCCGGGCAACTTCGGGCAGGGAGTGGCTGACATAGAGGATCGGCAAGCCGGTCTCGTCCCGAAGGGCCTCGATATAGGGCAGGATCTCGGCCTTCCGCGCCTCGTCCAGCGCCGCAAGCGGTTCATCCATCAACAGCAGCCGTGGGGCGGCCAAGAGCGCCCGCCCGATGGCCACCCGCTGTTTCTCGCCCCCCGACAGCGTGCCAGGACGGCGCGCCATCAGCCCGCCGATCCCCAGAAGCTCGACCACCCGCGCCACCCCTTCGGCCTTGCGGCGGCGGACGCGGGGTCCGTAGGTCAGGTTCTCGGCCACGGTCATGTGCGGGAAAAGCCTTGCGTCCTGAAACACATAGCCGACCTCGCGCTGGTGTGGTGGCAGGTCGTTCAACACTGAACCATCCAGCACGATCCGCGCCTCGTCGGGCCGCAACAGCCCGGCAACGGCGTTCACTATGCTGGTCTTGCCCGATCCCGACCGTCCGAAAAGACAGGTCAGCCCCCCCGGCAGGACCATGTCGACCTCCAGCCGGAAGTCGGGAAAGGCATGGCGCAGATGGATGTCCAGGGTCATTTTCCGGCAATCCTTCGCGCCACGCGCCGCGACAGCCATTCCGACAAGGCAAGCGCCACCATTGCCACCGCGACCGACACCGCAACCAGCCGCAAGGCCGCCCCGTCACCGCCCGGAACCTGCAGGAAGGCGTAGATCGCCGTCGGCAAGGTCTGCGTCTCGCCGGGGATGTTCGCGACAAAGGTGATCGTCGCCCCGAACTCGCCCATCGCCTTGGCAAAGGCCAGCACCGCCCCGGCAATGATCCCGGGCAGGATCAGGGGCAGGGTCACCGTCAGGAACACCACCAGCCGGGACGCGCCAAGGGTCGAGGCCGCTTCCTCCAGCTTCGGGTCCACAGCCTCGATCGCCAGCCGGATCGCCCGGACCAGCAGCGGAAAGGCCATGACGGCGGCCGCCAACGCAGCACCGGTCCAGCGGAAGGCGAAGGTGAAACCGAACCAGTCCCAAAGGGTTGCCCCGATCCAGCCCTGCCGCCCGAAGGTCAGAAGCAGCAGGTAACCGGTGACGACCGGCGGCAGGATCAGCGGCAGATGCACCAGCCCGTTCAACAGCCCGTGCCCGACAAACCGGCCTCGCGCCAGCGCATAGGCCACCAGAATCCCGACCGGCAGGCTTGCAAGCGTCGCCACCAGCGACACCCGCAAGGACAGCATCAGCGCCGTCGACGCTTCGGGGGAAAGCCAGTCCAGCATCGCGTCAGGCTGCCCCGTCCTGTTGCGTCATGGCAAGACCTGGAAACCCTGCGCCACGAAAACCGCCTCGGCCGCAGGTGATTCAAGATAGTCCAGAAAGCCCTGCGCGTCGGTCACCGAGGTTGCCGTCAGTGCCGCCGGATAGACGATGGGCGCGTGGCTGCCTTTAGGAAAGGTGCCCGCCACCGTCACCCCCTGCCCGGCGATGGCGTCCGAGGCATAGACGATTCCAAAGGGGGCCTCCCCAATCTCGACCAACTTCAGCGCCGCGCGCACATTCTCGGACTGCACCACGCTGGC
>JBKDYO010000174.1:0-5225 GCA_046305855.1 Paracoccaceae bacterium | reverse complement strand
GAGATCGTCGATCTGGCCCGCTGCCTGAAGAAGATGGGCGCGAAGATCGAGGGCGAGGGCACCTCGACCATCACCATCGAGGGCACTGACCGGCTGGGCGGGGCCACGCATCAGGTCGTCACCGACCGGATCGAACTGGGCACCTACATGCTCGTCCCCGCGATCTGCGGCGGCGAGGTGGAATGCATCGGCGGCACGCTGGATCTGGTCGGCGCTTTTGCCGAAAAGCTGGACGCGGCCGGGGTTTCCGTGACGCAGACCAACCGTGGCCTGAAGGTCAGCCGCAAGAATGGCCGGGTGAAGGCCGTGGATGTCACGACCGAACCCTTCCCGGGCTTCCCGACCGACCTGCAGGCGCAGATGATGGCGCTTCTCTGCACGGCCCAAGGGACAAGCGTGCTGGAAGAGAAGATCTTCGAGAACCGCTTCATGCACGCGCCCGAACTGATCCGGATGGGCGCGAAGATCGATGTACATGGCGGCACGGCCACGGTGACCGGGGTCGAAAAGCTGAAAGGCGCCCCTGTCATGGCGACCGACCTGCGCGCCTCGGTCAGCCTCATCCTTGCCGGTCTCGCGGCGGAAGGCGAAACGGTGGTGTCGCGGGTCTATCACCTCGACCGTGGCTATGAGCGGGTGGAGGAAAAGCTCCGGGCCTGCGGCGCACATATCGAGCGTATCCAGGCATGACCGATGCCAAGTTCGAAGACGGCGGCGAAGGCCCGTTGCGGCTGGTCGCGCAGGATGCCGAGGACCTGAAGGTCATCTCGTCGCTGGTGCAGGACGCGGTTCTGCCCGTGACCGAGCTGAAGTTCGACCAGAAGCGCCGCCGCTTTGCCCTTCTCCTCAACCGCTTCCGCTGGGAGGACAAGGTCGAGGCCGAAGCCGTGGGCCGGGCCTATGAGCGGGTGCGGTCGGTCCTCGTGGTGGAAGATGTGCTCAAGGTGCAAAGCTTCGGCTTTGACCGGTCGGACAAGGACCTTGTCCTGTCGCTCCTCGCGCTGGACTTTGCGCCCGGCGCGGATGGCACCGGTCGGCTGGTTCTGACGCTGGCGGGCGACGGCGGCATCGCGCTGGACGTCGAGGCGCTGGAGGTCCGGCTGGACGACGTGACGCGCCCCTACCGCGCGCCCTCGGGCAAGGTTCCGCACCACGACTGACCCCGTGCCCCCGGAGTTTTCGAAAACTCCGGACCGGAGCCTTCAAAGGCTCCGGCACGATGTCTTCGAAGACATCGGTGCCCGGTTTCCCGGCTTGAGCGCCCGGTTCTGTCGCGCTATCTGACGCCCTATCAGCCGGAGGCCCTGATGCCCGTCTTCCTGAACACCGCCGACGCAGACTTCGAGGCCGCCTTCGCAACCCTCCTCGGCCAAAAGCGCGAAGAGGCCGAGGATGTCGATCAGTCCGTGGCCGCGATCATCTCCGACGTTCGCGCGCGGGGCGATCAGGCGGTCATCGACCTCACCACCCGCTTTGACCGGCTGGCCCTGACTGCCGAGACGCTCGCCTTCAGCAAGGCCGAGATTGCCGCCGAAATCGCCAAGGTCAGCCCCGAGGATCGCGCGGCCCTGACGCTCGCTGCTGACCGCATCCGCGCCTACCACGACCGGCAGAAACCGCAGGACGAAAGCTGGACCGACAGCGCCGGTGCGACGCTCGGCTGGCGCTGGACGCCGGTGTCGGCTGCAGGGCTGTACGTCCCCGGTGGCCTCGCCTCCTATCCCTCGAGCGTCCTGATGAACGCGATCCCGGCCAAGGTCGCCGGGGTGGAGCGGCTGGTCATCGCTTGCCCGACGCCGGGTGGCGTGGTGAACCCGCTGGTGCTGCTGGCCGCCGAGATCGCCGGGGTGGATGTGATCTACCGCATCGGCGGGGCGCAGGCGATTGCGGCGCTGGCCTTCGGGACCGAAACCATTGCGCCCGTCGACAAGATTACCGGCCCGGGCAACGCCTATGTGGCCGCAGCTAAACGCCGTGTCTTTGGTCGCGTCGGCATCGACATGATCGCCGGGCCGTCGGAAATCCTGGTCATCGCAGATGCCGACAATGACCCCGACTGGATCGCGCTGGACCTGCTGTCCCAAGCTGAACACGACGAAAGCGCGCAGTCGATCCTTGTCACCACCAGCGCCACCTTCGGTAAGGCCGTCGCGGCAGCCGTCGCCAAACGCCTACAAACGCTGGAGCGCCGCGCCATCGCCGGAGCGTCCTGGGCCAACAACGGCGCGGTGATCGTCACCAAGGATCTCACCGAGGCCGCACTCCTCTCCAACCGCGTCGCCCCCGAGCACCTGGAGTTATGCGTGGCCGACCCCGAGGCCCTGAGCCAGAAGATCACTCATGCCGGCGCGATCTTCCTTGGCCAGTACACGCCCGAGGCCATCGGCGACTACATCGGCGGGCCGAACCACGTCCTGCCGACCGCCCGCTCGGCGCGCTTTTCCTCGGGCCTTTCCGTCCTCGACTTCATGAAACGCACGACGATTGCCAAGATGGCGCCCGAGGCACTGAAGGCGATCGGCCCCGCCGCCGAACGGTTGGCGAAGTCGGAAAGCCTGCAGGCGCATGGGTTATCGGTCCGCGCGCGGCTGGACCGGCTGAACGGGTAACGGTGCGCTGTAGCGCACCCTACGCGGTGGTCTGCCGCGCCCACTCTTCGGGGTCGAACCACCCGCGCGAGGCGGTGACGAGTCGGTCCGCGCCCAGGTCCCATTCCTCCCAGCCGGTGATCCGCAAGGCCCGCCCGGTTCTGGCATGGGTCCCGGTAAAGGTCCAGAGATACAGCATATGCGACCCCGCCAGCTTCGCGCCGTCGCATTGCAGGGCCAGATCGGGCACGTCGGCGAAGAAGCCCGCCGCCATCGCAGCGACCCCCGCACGCCCCTCCCACAGGGGCCCCCGGTTGATCACAATCCCCCCGGTCTCGGCAAAGAACGCCGCCACCGCTTCGGGCCGCCCGGTGTTCCAAGCCGCCGTGTAGTCCACGGCCAACTGTCGTGCCGCCGCCTCGGAAACCGCCATCCTGAAATCCCCCGCTGAAATGCCATTTCCGCGCCAGCGTCGTCCCCCCAACCCCAGCCTGTCAAACGATATCGGCGCAGAGCGCCCTTGCACGGCCCGCGGGGCTCGGGCATCACGGGCCGGACGCTTCCAGCAAAGACCCCGACCATGAACCGCATTTGCCAGATCGAGATCGACGAGAAGGGCCTTGTACGGCCCACGCCGGAAATCGAACAGGAACGCCGCGTCGCGATCTACGATCTTCTGGAGGAGAACTCCTTCATCCCGGCCCGTCGCCCCGACCGCGAGATGCCCGAGGGCCCGTACCGCGTGCTGCTGGCGATCCGCGATGGCAGGCTGGTCTTCGACATCGCCACCGAGACGGGCGAGAAGGCTGCCGAGTTCCACCTCTCGCTGGGACCGTTCAAGCAGGTGGTGAAGGACTACTTCCAGATCTGCGAAAGCTATTTCGACGCGGTGAAACGCCTGCCGCCCAGCCAGATCGAGGCGATCGACATGGCCCGCCGCGGCATCCACAACGAAGGCGCGTCGATCCTGCGCGACCGGCTGGACGGCAAGGCCGAGGTCGACACAGACACCGCGCGGCGTCTCTTCACCCTGATCTGCGTCCTGCACTGGGGCTGACGTTGGGCGATTTCCCGCAATCCGTCCTCTTCTGCTGTGACCACAATGCCGTCCGCTCGCCGATGGCGGAAGGCTTGATGAAACGCATGTACGGCCAGCGCGCCTATGTCCAATCCGCGGGCGTGAAGAACGACATGGAGATCGACGGCTTTTCTGTCGCGGTCTGCAAAGAGCTGGGGATCGAGCTCTCCCGCCACCGCTCGCGGTCCTTTGACGAGATGCAGGATTGGGGCGATGACCTGAGCCAATTCGACCTGATCATCGCGCTGTCCCCCGCCAGCCAGCGCATGGCGCTCGAACTGACGCGGTTTCATCATCTGGAGATCGAATACTGGCCGATCCTTGATCCCACGGGGTTGGGCGAGACGCGCGAGGCGAAGCTTGCGGCGTATCGGCAGGCGAGGGACCAGATCAGGGAGCGGATGCTGGCCCGGTTCGGGCCGCCGACAGAATAGGGTGAGGGAGGGCCGCACAAGTCGGTTTCAAGCCGGCCTTGTCCTTGCGCAATGCCTGAACGACAGAATGGAAACCTGTCAGCTGGAAGACGTGCAGTACTCGTTCACATAATCGTCGTAGCTACGAGTGAACGTGATTGCTTTTTCCTCTACTCCCGGCCCCTCTAAAGAGATCAAGATGCTGTCCAGTTGCTGATAGTAGTGGGTTGTGCCATCACCTCTTGGTGACGGCTGCGTTTCGGCTGTAGGCTCTCGCAAAACAGACCTCTCCTGCCTCGCAAATGCGCCTTCCCGCAATGTAAGGGAATAGAACGCAAAACCGACTTCAGGCGGTCCCTCCTCAAGTCTCGTGTATGCATACTTCTTGCCCGGAAACCTTTTATCTTCATCCAGTCGGGCATCATCCATTTGGAACTGGAAGGACGTCCAGAGAACCCAGCCATGCTCTGGCAGGTTGCGCCACCGATAGGTCGTCATCCGACAACCGTCCAATTCGACCTTCCGGCGCTCGTCCTTGTACTCATGGCTGCCAGAGCGTTCCATCGCCAGGACAAGGTCTTCCTTTCTGTCTGCCATCGCTGGGCAGGCCAACAACAGGAACAGGGAAAGAGACAGTTTCATGCTGGCCTCAAATAGCAAAATGCCTCGGCTTGAATACCAAGTCTTCAAAGGGGGCAAAAGTGGACGTGTGATCTTTCGGGGCCCGCATTTGCCTTGGACATTTTGCATCTGACGCAATGCCGGGTGCCAACCCAGCCCCCTCACTCCGCCGCCATCGCCACTTTCCCCGCCAATATCTCCGGCAGCGCCCCCTCGATCCAGCCGACCAGCGCCACCACATGCCCCGCCGCCTGCTGCCCCAGCGGGGTCAGCTCGTAATCCACATGCGGCGGCACCACCTGATGCGCGGTGCGCAGGACGAACCCGTCCGCCTCAAGGTCCTTCAGGGTCTGTGACAGCATCCGTTCGCTGACCCCCCCGACCTTCCGCCGCAGCTCGGCAAAGCGGTGCGGACCCGTCGCCAGCGCCACCATCACCAATGCGCCCCAACGGTTTGTCAGGTGGCTCAGGATCACCCGCGACGGGCAATCGGCCGCCAGCACGTTCCCCAGTTGCCAGCCGTCC